>NZ_CP006644.1:5477500-5777500 GCF_000512205.2 Sphingomonas sanxanigenens DSM 19645 = NX02 | reverse complement strand
ACACTGACCGTCCAACGATCGGGAGCCCGCGATGAATTTTGCTCGGTTCATACCCCTCGCCATCCTGGCGCCGCTCGCCGCTTGCGGGCAAGCGCCCGAGGGCGGAGCGCCCTCCGAGGCAATGGAGGCGGCCGCGCCGGCGCCCGCCGATGCCGCAAAGGAGGGCGGGGCGGTCAAGGTCGTGCTGCCGCAGATTGCCTATTCCTATCGCTACGGGTTCAACGTGCCGGCAGGCAAGATCGCGGACGTGCAGCAGGCGCATGTCGCGGCGTGCGACAGGCTGGGGCCGGCGCGCTGCCAGGTGGTCGAAATGCAGCGCAGCTCCGCCGATGGCGGCGGCGCTTCCGGTTCGCTCAAGCTGCAGGTCGAGGCGCGGATCGCCCGCAATTTCGGTGCTGAACTGTCCAAGGCGGTGAACGGTGCCGGCGGCGCGCTCGACGAGAGCAGCACCACTTCCGAGGATCTTTCCAAGAAGATCGTCGATACCGAGGCGCGGCTGCGCTCCAAGCAGGCGCTGTCGGCGCGGCTGATGCAGTTGCTCCAGAGCCGCAACGGCACCGTCGCCGAACTGGTCGAGGCGGAGCGCAAGGTGGCCGAGGTGCAGGAGGAGATCGACGCCGCACAGAGCTGGCTCGCAGAGATGCGCGGGCGGGTGAGCATGTCCGAGATCGACGTCGATTATGGCGCATCCGGCGGATCGGGCTTTTCCCGCCCGATCCGTGAGGCGGGCGCCAATCTGGCGCAGGTGCTGGGCGTCAGCATCGCCGGGCTGATGGTGCTGGTGGTCGGCGGCCTGCCCTGGGCGCTGGTGATCGGCCTGATCGTCTGGATCATCCGTCGCAGGCGTCGCGCGGCGGTCGCGAAGACGCCGCCACCGGCAGCCTGATTGCGCCTCACGGGTACATCCGTTATACGCCCCGCCAAACCGCCCCGGTCGCGCGCGAGTCCGTTGCGCGTCCGGGGCGAACTGCCTTTTGGAGCATGCCGATGTCCCGCCGCCGCCAGATTTACGAAGGCAAGGCCAAGATCCTGTACGAAGGCCCGGAGCCGGGCACGCTGATTCAGTACTTCAAGGATGATGCCACCGCGTTCAACGCCCAGAAGAAGGGCACGATCAACGGCAAGGGCGTGCTCAACAACCGTATTTCCGAGCATATCTTCACCCTGCTCGGCAATATCGGCGTGCCGACCCACTTCATCCGCCGGCTCAACATGCGCGAGCAGCTCATCCGCCAGGTCGAAATCGTCCCGATCGAGGTGGTGATCCGCAACGTCGCCGCCGGTTCGATCAGCAAGCGGCTGGGGATCGAGGAAGGCACGCAGCTTCCGCGCACGATCATCGAATATTATTACAAGGACGATGCGCTGGGCGACCCGCTGATCAGCGAGGAGCATATCGCGTGCTTCGGCTGGGCCAGCCAGGAAGAGATGCACGACATCGCCGACATGGCGATCCGTGTGAACGATTTCATGAGCGGCCTGTTCGCCGGCATCGGCATCCGCCTGGTCGACTTCAAGCTCGAATTCGGCCGCATCTACGACAATGACTATGCCCGCATCATCCTGGCGGATGAGATCAGCCCCGACGGCTGCCGGCTGTGGGACATGGAAACCAACGAGAAGCTGGACAAGGATCGCTTCCGCCGTGACCTCGGCGGCGAGGTGGAAGCCTATCAGGAAGTCGCGCGCCGTCTGGGCCTGCTGCCCGAGGGTGCCGACACCGCGGTTCTCGATCTCGAGACGCACCGCAAGAAGCGCGGCAAATAAACGGGTTGGCGGCGCGCGTCCGGCGCCGCTGATCCCTTCCCCTCCTCGCGGCTTGCGCTTATGCTGCACCTGCGAGGAGGCCCCATGTCTGCGATCCGTCTCAAGACCCATCGAGTAGAGAAACCCTGGGGCCGCCACACGCTGTGGCCCGGCTTTCCCGACCCCGCGCCCGAGGGCGATCCGGTGGGTGAGGTGTGGTTCCAGACGCTCGACGGGTCCGAGCCCGACCTGCTCGTCAAATATCTCTTCACCAGCGAGAAGCTCTCGATCCAGGTCCATCCGGACGACGAGGCGGCGCGCGCCTCCGGCTATCCGCGCGGCAAGGACGAGGCCTGGGTGATCCTGGCCGCCGAACCCGATTCGACGATCGCGCTGGGCACGGTGAAGCCGCTGACCGGCGACGAGCTGCGCGCCGCGGCGCTCGACGGCTCGATCGAGCATCTGGTCGACTGGAAGCCGGCGAAGGCCGGCGACGTGATCTACTCGCCCGCGCGCACCGTCCACGCGATCGGCGCGGGGCTGACGCTGGTCGAGGTCCAGCAGAATGTCGACCTCACCTATCGCCTCTACGACTATGGCCGCCCGCGCGAACTGCATCTGACCGACGGCGTCGCGGTGTCGGACGCGGTGCCCTTCGCGGTCGAGGACAAGAGCGTCGTCGTGGCGCCCGGGCGGACGATCCTGTGCGAGGGCGGCAAGTTCGTGCTCGAACGCTGGTCATGGGATGGCGAGCGCAGCGTGACCTTGCCCGCGGACCGGCCGGGACTGTTCATCCCGGTGACGGGCAGCGGCACGATCGACGGCGCGGCATGGGAGGCCGGCGAATGCTGGGCGGTGGATGGCGGTGCCGCGATCAGCGTGGCGCCGGGGGCGGACATCCTGTTTTCCTATCCAGGGCCGGAGCGGCTGGAGTTCTAGGCTTACCCCCATCCGTTTTGCCACCGGTCCGCAGGCACGGCTCTCGGCAATACCGAACCGTCACCCCCACCTGTTGGTCCCGAGCGAAGTCGAGGGACATTGGCGAAGTGCAACCCGGCATCCGTCACGCGACTCGTCCCTCGACTTCGCTCGGGACGAACGGAGAATGACTAGAATTTCTCCTTGAAAATCAGTTTGTTGATTTGAAGTTCTCCACCCCACGCCCCATTCCAATTGACACCCCCGCCGGCGCCACTAGAAGCGCCGACGGGCCACGCCGTCCCAACGCGGCGCGTGCTCTCTGCAAGGAGAGACTGCATGACGACGATTACCCGCCCGGGCACCAAGCCCGCGCGCCCCTACTTCTCTTCCGGCCCCTGCGCGAAGCCGCCGGGCTGGTCCGCTGAAAAGCTGAATCCCGAATCGCTGGGCCGCTCGCATCGGTCGAAGATCGGCAAGGCACGCCTCAAATATTGCATCGACCTGATGCGCGAGCTGCTGCGCCTGCCCGATACCCATCGCATCGGCATCGTCCCCGGTTCGGATACCGGCGCGTTCGAGATGGCGATGTGGACGATGCTGGGCGCCCGCCCGGTGACGACGCTGGCGTGGGAAAGCTTCGGTGAAGGTTGGGTCACCGATGCCGTCAAGCAACTCAAGCTCGATCCGACGATCCTGCGCGCCGATTACGGCCAGCTTCCCGATCTGACCCAGGTCGACTGGTCGAACGACGTGCTGTTCACCTGGAACGGCACCACCAGCGGCGTGCGCGTGCCGAACGGCGACTGGATCGCCGACGACCGCGCGGGCCTGGCCTTCGCCGACGCGACCAGCGCGGTGTTCGCCTATGATCTGCCGTGGGACAAGATCGACGTCGCCACCTTCTCCTGGCAGAAGGTGCTGGGCGGCGAGGGCGGCCATGGCGTGCTGATCCTGGGCCCGCGCGCCGTCGAGCGCCTCGAAACCCACACCCCCGCCTGGCCGCTGCCGAAGGTGTTCCGCCTCGTCTCCAAGGGTGCGCTCGCCGAGGGCGTGTTCAAGGGCGAGACGATCAACACCCCGTCGATGCTCGCCGTCGAGGATGCGATTTCAGCGCTCGAATGGGCGAAGTCGGTGGGCGGCGCGGACGGCCTGATCGCGCGCAGCGACGCCAACGCCGCGGCGCTCGACAAGATCGTCGAGGACCGCGCGTGGCTCGGCCATCTCGCCGCGGACCCGGCCTCGCGCTCGACGACGAGCGTCTGCCTGACCGTCGCGGGTGCCGATGAGGCGCTGATCAAGAAGATCGCCTCGCTGCTCGAAGCCGAGGACGCCGCCTATGACGTCGCCGGCTATCGCGACGCCCCGGCGGGCCTGCGCATCTGGTGCGGCGCCACCGTCGACACCGCCGATATCGAGGCGCTCGGGCCCTGGCTCGACTGGGCCTACGAGACGGCCAAGGCCTGAGACCGGCGCGCGTGCGCCCTCCCTCTCCCCTCTGGGGAGAGGGTTGGGGAGAGGGGCAGTATCCGCCCACCCCGATCATCGGCGCCTCGCCCGGACTCTCCCTCTCCCCAACCCTCTCCCCATAGGGGAGAGGGAGCTTAGGAAAAATCCATGCCCAAGGTACTGATTTCCGACAAGATGGACCCCCAGGCCGCCCGCATCTTCCGCGAGCGCGGCTGCGAAGTCGACGAGATCACCGGTCTCGACAAGGCCGGCCTCATCGCGATCATCGGCCAGTATGACGGCCTCGCGATCCGTTCGGCGACCAAGGTGACCGCCGACGTGCTCGCCGCCGCGCCGAACCTCAAGGTCGTCGGCCGCGCGGGCATCGGCGTCGACAATGTCGACATTCCCGCCGCCTCGGCGAAGGGCGTGGTCGTGATGAACACGCCGTTCGGCAACTCGATCACCACCGCCGAACATGCGATCGCCTTGATGTTCGCGCTCGCCCGCCAGATCCCCGAAGCCGATGCCTCCACCCAGGCCGGCAAGTGGGAGAAGAACCGCTTCATGGGCGTGGAGCTGACCAACAAGACGCTGGGCCTGATCGGCGCGGGCAACATCGGCTCGATCGTCGCGGATCGCGCGCTCGGCCTGAAGATGAAAGTGGTCGCCTACGATCCGTTCCTCACCCCCGAGCGCGCGGTCGAACTGGGTGTGGAGAAGGCGACGCTCGAAGAGCTGCTCGCCAAGGCGGACTTCATCACGCTGCACACGCCGCTGACCGACAGCACCCGCAACATCCTGTCGGCCGAGAATATCGCCAAGTGCAAGCCGGGCGTGCGCATCATCAACTGCGCGCGCGGCGGCCTGATCGACGAAGTGGCGCTGAAGGCGGCGCTCGACAGCGGCCATGTCGCCGGTGCCGCGCTCGACGTGTTCGTCGAGGAGCCGGCCAAGGCGAGCCCGCTGTTCGGCACCCCCAACTTCATCTCCACGCCGCACCTCGGCGCGTCGACCAGCGAGGCGCAGGTCAATGTCGCGCTGCAGGTCGCCGAGCAGATGGCCGATTATCTGGTCAATGGCGGCGTCACCAACGCGCTCAACATCCCGTCGCTGAGCGCCGAGGAAGCGCCGAAGATCAAGCCCTATCTCGGCCTCGCCGAAAAGCTCGGCGCGCTCGTCGGCCAGCTCGAGAGCGACCCCATCCAAGGCATCGCGGTGGAGCTGGAAGGTGCCGCCGCCGACCTCAACGCCAAGCCGATCACCGGTGCGGTGCTGGCGGGGCTGATGCGCGTCTATTCGGACACCGTGAACATGGTGAACGCGCCCTACCTCGCCAAGGAGCGCGGGCTGGACGTGCGCGAAGTGCGCCACGACCGCGAGGGGGACTATCACACGCTGGTGCGCGTGACGGTGACCACCGCCGAGGGCGAGCGCTCGGTGGCCGGCACCCTGTTCGGCGATGCCGCGCCGCGCCTCGTCGAGCTGCACGGCATCCGCATGGAGGCCGATCTCGACGGCTATATGCTGTTCATCGTCAACGAGGACGCGCCGGGCTTCATCGGCCGCATCGGCAGCGCGCTGGGCGAGGCCGACGTCAACATCGGCACCTTCCACCTCGGCCGCCGCTCGACCCGCGGCGAAGCGGCGCTGCTGCTGTCGGTCGACACCCCGGTGCCGGAACCGTTGCTGTGGAGCGTGTGCAACCTCCCCGGCGTGAAGCGCGCCAAGGCGCTGCGGTTCTGATACTGCCTTGCTTCCCTCTCCCCTCCGGGGAGAGGGAAAGCTGGCGCGCAGCGCCAGCAGGGAGAGGGGCAGTGCCGAAGCGAAACGAACGCCTGCTGGCGCATGCCAAAACCATGCGCACCACCCAGACGCCCGCGGAACAGAAGCTCTGGCTTCTGCTTCGCGGGCATCGTTTTGCCGGTGTTAAATTTTCGCGACAGGTCGTCATCGGCTCCTTCATCGCCGACTTCGCTGCGCGAATGCGCAAGATCGCGATCGAGATCGATGGGGATACACATAGTCGCCAGATCGACTATGACGCCGCACGGACGCGCAGGATCGAAGAAGCGGGGTATCGGGTGATCAGGCTCACCAATGCGGATGTGATGGGGAATATCGACGGCGTGGCGCAGGTCATCGAGATCGCGCTGGGCCTGGAAACTGCCCCTCTCCCCGGCCCTCTCCCCATAGGGGAGAGGGAGCAGAAATGAGCGTGGGCCTCCTTCCCGAAGGCCTGCGCGATCGCCTGCCCCCGCACGCCGACGCGCTCGCCCGGCTCGTCTGGCGCGCGCTCGATGTCGCGCAGGCGTGGGGCTATGAGCGCGTCTCGCCGCCGCTGGCGGAGTTCGAGGACACGCTGGTCGGCCGCCTCAAATCCTCGCGCCCGCAGGATCTGCTGCGCGTGATCGATCCGGTCTCGCAACGTACATTGGCGCTGCGGCCGGACATCACCGCGCAGGTCGGGCGCATCGCCGTCACCCGCATGGCGCACCGCGCGCGGCCGCTGCGGCTGGCCTATGGCGGCCCGGTGCTCAAGCTCAAGGCGACGCAGCTCCGCCCCGAGCGCGAGATGATGCAGGTGGGCGCCGAGATCGTCGGCACCGACAACATCGCCGCCGCGCGCGAAATCGTCAGCCTCGCGCTGACCGCGCTGGAGCGCGCCGGCGTTACCGGCATCACCCTCGACATCACCCTGCCCGATCTCGTCGATACGCTTGCTGCCGGCCCCTTCCCGATCGAGGCGGGCAGGATCGACCGGGCCCGCGCGCTGCTCGACGCCAAGGATGCCGGCGGCCTCGCCGCCGCCGGCTTCGACCGCTATTTGCCGCTGATCGACGCCGCCGGCCCCTTCCCGCAGGCGCTCGACCGGCTGCGCGCGATCGACGCGGGCGGCGTGCTCGCCTCGCGCATCGCCGGGATCGAGGCGATCACGACCGCGGTGGCGGGCAAGGCGGCGCTGACGCTCGACCCCACCGAGCGCCACGGCTTCGAATATCAGAGCTGGTTCGGCTTCTCGCTGTTCGCCGAGGGCGTCTCGGGCGAGATCGGCCGCGGCGGCAGCTATACCGTGCTCCATCCGGACGGGCGCGAGGAACCCGCGCTCGGCTTCTCGCTCTATCCCGACCCCCTGATCGACGCCGGCCTCGGCGGCAAGCCGCGCCAGCGCATCTTCGTTCCGCTCGATGCGGATGCCGGCGCGGTCGAGGGGCTGCGCGCGGACGGCTGGGCGACGGTGGCGGCGCTCGACGGAGATGACGATGCCGCGGCACTGGGCTGCACGCACCGGTTCGAGCGCGGAGCGGTGGTGGCGGTCTAGGCCGACCCCGCCCGACTTGCCGCCCGCCCTACCGCCGCGGCGTGCACACACCCATGATCTCCGACGGGTTGCGATCGACGCAGCTGTCGAGAAACGCATCCACCACCGCCGTCGCGCGGTCGCCCTCGGTGCCGAGGTCGCGGTTGAGTCGACCGTGGGAAGTGTCGAAGCCGTCGACGATCGCGGTGTTGCCGGCCTCGCGCAGCATCACCGCCAGCGCATCCGCCTGCTGCTGCGACTCGATGCGGTCGCGCACGTGGAGCAGCAGCCAGCCGGCCGCGTTCGGCGCCGCCGCGTGCGTCGCCGGGGAGAGCTGGCGCCATTGCGCGGGATCGGTGCCGAAGGCGCGCTCATAGAGCCGCCGTTCGAACGGCCCGGCATCGCGCATGCGCTCGGCGATGTCATAGCCCGCCCCGTCGAGCAGGATCGCGCCGCGCACCGTCTCGAACCGCGCGCCCGCATCGCGCAGATAGGCGGGGTCGGTGGCGATCAGCGCCGCGAGATGCGCGCCCGCGCTGTGCCCCATCAGCACGATGCGCCGGGGATCGACGCCCAGCCGCGGTGCCTCCCGCTGGAGCCAGGCGATCGCGCTCGCGACGTCCGCCGCCTGATCGGCAACGCCGACATCGGGCACGAGGCGATAATTCACCGAGGCGAAGGCGAAGCCGCGCGCGACGAAATGGTCGGGCTTCTCGCCCGAAGCCATACGCTTGTCGCCGGCCGACCAGCCGCCGCCATGGACGAAGACGATCAGCGGCGCATCGCCCCCCTCCGCCGGATAGAAATCGAGCCGCTGCCGCGGATCGCTGCCATAGGCCCGCTCCACGGGCGCCGATGCCCATGACCGTACACCGACACCCAGCGCCGCGATCAGCATCGCGCCCGCCGCGAAGATCCGGAGCGGTATCAGCACGCCTTACTCCCTGCACGGTCGTTCACAGCGGCTCGCTATGGCAGCGCGGCTGAACCGGAGATTTCCGTGGAGCCACAACGGAGACTGTCTCCGCCTTCTATTTCGCCCCGGGCATGGAATGGTGGAGCATGTTCCTGTTCAGCATCCACATCCCCGAGATCCGGCGCCTCACCATCATTGCCGGTTCGACGACTGATTGACAGTTTTGCGACACTGCTGGACGCTCGCCGCGACACTGACTAAACGCGCCTCGGCTGTTCGCGCCCGGGAGATAGAGTTTGGCCAATGTGACCGTGATCGGCGCCCAATGGGGTGACGAGGGCAAGGGAAAGATCGTCGACTGGCTCGCCGAGCGCGCGCAGTGCGTCGTGCGCTTCCAGGGCGGTCACAACGCCGGGCATACGCTGGTCGTCGGCGAGCAGGTCTACAAGCTTTCGCTGCTGCCGTCCGGCATCGTCCGCGGCACGCTCTCGGTCATCGGCAATGGCGTGGTGCTCGATCCGTGGCACCTGCGCGAAGAGATCGCGAAGCTGGGCGCGCAGGGCGTGACGATCACGCCGGACAACCTCCACATCGCCGAGAATTGCCCGCTGATCCTGCCCTTCCATCGCGACCTCGACGGGCTGCGCGAGGATGTTTCGGGCGCCGGCAAGATCGGCACCACCCGCCGCGGCATCGGCCCGGCCTATGAGGACAAGGTGGGCCGCCGCGCGATCCGGGTGTGCGACCTCGCGCATCTCGACAGTCTCGGGCCGCAGCTCGACCGCCTCACCGCGCATCATGACGCGCTGCGCGCCGGTTTCGGCGAGCCGCCGATCGACCGCGACGCGCTGCTGGCGGACCTTCGCGAGATCGCCCCGGTGGTGCTGCCCTATGCGCGGCCGGTATGGCTGAGCCTCAACGAGGCGCGTCGCCGCGGCGACCGCATCCTGTTCGAGGGCGCGCAGGGCGTGCTGCTCGACATCGACCATGGCACCTATCCGTTCGTCACCTCATCCAACACGATCGCGGGCACCGCGGCGGGCGGATCGGGTCTCGGTCCGTCGGCGGTCGGCTTCGTGCTCGGCATCGTCAAGGCCTACACCACGCGCGTCGGTTCGGGCCCCTTCCCCACCGAGCTCGAGGACGAGACCGGCCAGCGGCTCGGCGAGCGCGGCCGCGAGTTCGGCACCGTCACCGGGCGCAAGCGCCGCTGCGGGTGGTTCGATTCGGTGCTGGTGCGCCAGTCCGCCGCGGTTTCCGGCATCACCGGCATCGCGCTGACCAAGCTGGACGTGCTCGATGGATTCGAGACGGTGAAGATCTGCACCGGCTATCGCCTGAACGGCGCGACGCTGGATCATTTCCCCGCCCACGCCGCAGACCAGGCCGGCGTCGAGCCGATCTACGAGACGATGGAAGGCTGGTCGGAATCGACCGCCGGCGCCCGCAGCTGGGCGCAGCTTCCCGCGCAGGCGATCAAATATATCCGCCGCATCGAGGAGCTGATCCGGTGCCCCGTCGCGCTGGTTTCGACCTCGCCCGAGCGGGAGGACACCATCCTCGTGCGCGATCCCTTCACCGACTGAGCCACCCCGCTGGCCAACGGGTTCATAGCTGCGACGGAAAGACGGTGACGGCCTTGTATTCGGCCCCGCGAGCGCGCACGCAGTGACGCGATGACGACCCGCGAGGCCACCGGCCTACTCCCCCGTGCCCAGGCCGACGCGATCGCGGGCTATGCGACCTCGGCGCTCGACTGGGCGCATATCCTGTTCTTCGGCGCGGTCGGCTGGCCTTGGCTGCTGCGCAGCCTTTCGGGCGGCACCCGTGCCGAGAAGCAGCGGCTGCTCGCGCGGCTCGACCTGCCCGAGGACGCGCTGCCCAATCTCGGGAGCTGGAAGGCGGATACCGCGCTGCTCCACCATATCGTCGATGTGGTCGAGATGCGCCGGCCGGCGCAGGTGGTGGAGCTTGGCGCCGGCGCCTCCAGCCTCGTCACCGCGCGGGCGCTGCAGCTTCACGGCGGCGGCCGGCTGACCAGCTTCGACCAGCATGCCGATTTCGTCGCCGCGACCCACGAATGGCTGCTCGACCATAGCCTCGACGCCGACATGCGGCATGCGCCGCTCGCCCCGGCGCCGCGCGACTGGCACGGGTTGTGGTACAAGCTGGATCACATCCCCGAGCGCATCGACCTGCTGATCATCGATGGGCCGCCCTGGAGCATCCACCCCTATATCCGCGGTGCGGCCGAGGCGCTGTTCGACCGCATCGCCCCGGGCGGACTCGTGATGCTCGACGATGGCGCCCGCCCCGGCGAGCGCATCGTCGCACAGCGCTGGCGCAAGCGCTGGCCCGATTTCGATTTCCGCCTCGACACATCCGGCACCAAGGGCACGCTGATCGGCGAACGCCGGGCGGCGTGAACAGCCGCACTTCGATCATCCCGGCCTAGAGCCGGGATGGTGCGGCGGGCGAGAGGGGCGGCGCCGTGCTGGATCGGCTCAGAGCGTCTCGGCGGCAAGCCCTCGCACCGGCAGCATCTTCGCCACGATCAGGCCGCAGGCGACGAAGCCCAGCAGGTCGGACACGAACAGATAGATGAAATGGCCCCAGGGCGCATGGTTGAACAACGGCTGGCCGAGATGCGTCCAGGCGAGGATCGCGGTTGCGGCGATGATCACCAGCTTGGCGCGATCCGCGAACACCGGCAGCCGCGGCGCGACGATGGCGAGCGCGAAGGCGATCAACAGGCCGACGACCAGCGCCAGCACCAGCCCGGCGGTGAGCGCGCCGGCATCGACGACCGGAAAGCCGCCGGTGTTGAAATGCACCGTCGCGATCGGACCCTGGCCGAACGACGTGGTGCCCTGCTGGCTCGAGGGATCGGGGATCAGATAGGTGCCGGTGCCCGCCTCGGTGAGGTTCTGCGAGAGCGCGCGCTGCACCGCCGCGCTGCGCGTCGCATCGACCTTGGAGAAGGCGAGCGCGGACAGCGGTGTGCCCCAGAAGACGAAGCCCACCATATAGAGCGCGAAGCCGCCGACCAGCCCCGCCAAAACCGTCCTGATCATGCCGTCCTCCCCTGTGTCGCCCGATGCTACACCCGAACAAGGCAAGGCCGAAACAGGTTCCGCGCAGGAAACGCCCTAGCGTTCCTTCACCATCGATCGGATGAAGCCGATCAGCCCCTGCTGGCGGCTGCGCTTCAGGCGCTCGGCGCGCAGAATGGTCTGCACGCAGTTGAAGCAATGCTCGACATCGTCGTTGACCAGCACATAGTCGTAGCCGTCCCAGTGGCCGATCTCGGCGGCCGCCCGCTCCATCCGCGCGTTGATCACGTCCATGCTGTCGGTGCCGCGCGCGATCAGGCGGCGGCGCAGCTCGTCGAGCCCCGGCGGCAGTATGAAGACGCGGACGACATCGCCGCCGGCCTGCTGGAAAAGCTGCTGCGCGCCCTGCCAGTCGATGTCGAACAGCACGTCGCGGCCCTGCTCCAGCGCGCGGTCGACGGGCTCGTGCGGCGTGCCGTAGCGATGGCCGAAGACGTGCGCCCATTCCAGGAACTCGCCATTGTTCGCCATGTGGCGAAAGCGTTCGATGTCGACGAAATGATAGTCCTTCCCGTCGACTTCGCCCGGCCGCATGGCGCGAGTGGTCGCGGAGACCGACATTTCGAGCCCCGGTTCCGCCGCAAGCAGCTTGCGCGCGATGGTGGACTTGCCGGCACCGGAAGGCGATGAAAGGACAAAGAGGACGCCGCGACGCCTGAACGGGTCGCGAACCGAAGCGGAGGACTCGGGCATGGCCGCTAGTGACGTGGGGAAGCCGGTTCGTCAACGCCGAGTCGGTCGGCCCGCGGCATGACGCGCTGGGTGGCGCTGCTGCGCGGGATCAACGTCGGCGGCCATCGCCAGGTGCCGATGGCCGCCCTGCGGGCGCTGTGCGGCGAACTCGGCTTCGAGGATCCCCGGACCTATATCGCCAGCGGCAACGCAATGTTCGGGTCGACCGAGGATGCCGAGACGATCGCGATCGCGCTTGAAGCGGCGCTGCCCGGGCGCTTCGGCTTCGCCTGCGACGTCATCGTCCGCAGCGCCGCCCAATGGCGCGCGTGTCTGCAAGCCAATCCCTTCGAGGGCGATGCCGATGCGCTGCCGAAGATGCTCCACCTCGCCCTCCCCCGCCGCATATTGAAGCCGGGTGCCGGCAAAGCGATCGCCGAGCGGGCGCAGGCGGGCGAACGGATCAGCGAAGCCGGTGGCGCGCTGTGGATCGACTATGGCAGCGGCGGCGTCGCGAATACCAAGCTTTCGCCGGCCTTTATCGACACATGCGCGGGATCGACCGTCACCGCGCGCAACCTCAAGTCCGTCGAAGCGATCGACGCGCTGCTCCACGATCGCTGATACGGGCGCGCCGATTACGTGATTATTCACGTGTTGCGTCCGATCGGCGCAACCGTCAATGTGGATCGCGTCGGGGTGTGGGAGCGAGACTTGAAGCAGTATCAGCAAGCGACTCGGATCGAGCGGCATGATCGCCGCGGCCCGACGCATGGCTGAGGCGATGACCCTGGCTCTTCCGCAGGAGGAAAGCATCTCCGAGCGCTGGGTTGCCGACTATCGCGCGGCCACCGGCGGCGGGGACGTGCTGACCGAATCGCAAGGGACCGCGGCGGACGCCTGGGCGACCTTGTTCGACGAGATCGCCGGTATCGCCGGCGGCGATCTGGGCGCGATCCGCGATCGTGTGCAGCGGCAGGCCGACGAGATCGGTACCGGCTATCGCATGCCCGGCGAAAGCGAGGAGCGCGCCTGGCCGGTTTCGCCGGTGCCCCTGCTGATCCCCGAGGCGGACTGGAGCGGCATCGCCGAGGGCGTGGCGCAGCGCGCGCGGCTGATGGATATGCTGCTCGCCGACATCTATGGTGCGCAGAAGCTGGCCCGCGAGGGGCATATCCCGGCGGCGCTGATCACCGGCAATCCCTATTTCATGCGGCCGATGGTGGGGCTGACCCCGCCGGGCGGCCGCCACCTGACCTTCTATGCGGTCGATATCGCGCGCGGCCCCGATGGTGAATGGCGCGTACTCGCCGACCATCTGCGCGCGCCGGTGGGCGCCGGCTATGCGCTGGAGAACCGGCTGGCGGTCTCGCGCGTGCTGGGCGGGCTGCAGACGCGGCTCAACATCCAGCGCCTCGCCGCTTTCTTCTCCGCGGTCCGCGCCGGGCTGGGCGCGATGTGCCATCGCGCCGATCCGCGCATCGGCCTGCTGACGCCCGGCCGCTACAACCCGAGCTATGCCGAACAGGCGCATCTCGCGCGCTATCTCGGGCTGCTGCTGGTGGAGGGCGACGACCTCGCCGTCCATGAGGACCGGCTCTATGTCCGCACCATCGAGGGGCTGAAGCGCGTCGACGCGCTGTGGCGCCAGCTCAACCCCCGGCTGCTCGATCCGCTCGCTTTCGATCCGCGCTCGCAGATCGGGGTGCCGGGGCTGATCGACGCGATGGCGGCGGGCGATGTCGTCGTCGCCAACAGCCCCGGATCGGGCGTGCTCGAATCCAACGCGGTCAGCGCCTTCCTGCCGCGGCTCGCCTCGGCGCTGCTCGGCGAACCGCTCAAGCTGCCCAACATCGCCACCTGGTGGTGCGGCCAGCAGCCCGAGTTCGACCATGTCCGCGCCGCGCTCGACACGATGGTGATCGCGCCGGCGTTCGAAACCTTGCCGCCGGGGCTCGAGGGCGTCGGCCCGCGCGCCGCCGCCGAACTCGATGCCAAGGCGCGCAAGCAGCTGCTGGAAGATATGGCGCGGCGGCCGATGGACTATGTCGGCCAGGAGGTCGTCCGCGTCTCGACCATGCCCACGGTCGATGCCAAGGGCGCGCTGGTGCCGCGCCCCTTCACCGTGCGCGTGTTCGCCGCATGCGACGCCCATGGCCAGTGGCAGGTGATGCCCGGCGGTTTCGCGCGGATCGGCCGGCACGAGGACAGCCGGGCGGTGGTGATCGGCGAGGGCACATGGTCCGCCGACGTCAGCATCGTCGCCACCCGCCCGGTCGAACCGGTGACCTTGCTGCAATCGGGCGATCAGGTGCGCATCCGGCGCAACCCCGGCACCTTGCCGAGCCGCGTGGCGGACAATCTGTTCTGGCTCGGCCGCTATCTCGAGCGGGGCGAGGCGATCCTCGGGCTCGTTCGTGCCGCGATCGGGGGCAGCATCGACGCGGATGGCGGTGCCGCGCTCGCGCCCGCCACGATCGACAAGCTCGGCCGGCTGCTGATCAAGGGCAGCGCCGCCGCGCGCCGCGCCGAATCGGGCGCCGCCGACATCGTCAACCTCGCCCATGCCGCGCTCGACGACATCGCCGAGGAAGACAGCGTGCGCAGCCTGCTGAGCCGCGCCCGCGCGATCGGCGAGGTTTCGCGCGACCGGCTGGCGATCGACTTCTGGCGCCTGCTCGACGCCGGCTATCCCGGCGACAGCAGCATGAACGCACGCGCGAGCGTTCTACAGCAGCGCTTCGCGGCGCTGATGGGGCTCGCCGCGGAGCATATGGGCCGCACCGCCGCCTGGAACTTCCACGACATGGGCCGCCGGGTCGAGCGGGCGATGTCGGTCGCGCGGCTGGCGCGCACCTTCGCCGGCGGGCCCAAGGCCACCGTCGACGATCTTTCGACATTGCTCGAACTCACCAACAGCCAGATCGGCTATCGCCAGCGCTACCAGACCGGCGTGGCGTTGCTGCCGGTGCGCGACCTGGTGCTGCTCGACACCTCCAACCCGCGCGGCCTGCCCTTCCAGGTCGAGCGCATCTGCCGCACCTTGCGCGAACTGCCCAAGCTCGACGACGATGGCGTGCCCGAGGATCAGGAAGCGCGCGCCGCGGCGCTGGCGGCGACGGTGGTGATCACCCCGGTGGAGGCGTTCGACGCCGCCGCGCTCACGCGCATCGAAGAGCGGCTGATGGGAATATCGGATGCGATCTCGCGGCGCTTCTTCCTCCAGGGCAGCGAGCCGCTTCGCGCCCACGGCCTGACGCTCGCCTGAGCCGACCGCGGATGCTCTACGACATCACCCACACCACCCGCTTCGATTATGACGTGCCGGTGCTGTTCGCGCGCTGCAACCTGCGGCTGAAGCCGATCGCGTGGGCGGGCCAGCGGCTGCTGGACTATGACCTGAGCGTGGAGCCCGGCGGCGAACTCCACACCGCGCGGGCCGGCGCGGTGCTCGCCAATGTCACGCGGATGGTGGTGCCGCAGGCGGTGGACCGGATCGAGATCGTCAGCCGCGCGCTGATGGAGGTGGACCGGCCGGCGCAGGCGCCCGATCCGGAAGATCCCACCGTCGCCGAGATCGCCCGCGCCGCGCGGCTCGATCCGGAACTCGGGCCCGAGGGCCCGGCCAACTATCTGTTCCCGACCCCGCTGATCCCGCATGACCGCGCGATCACCGACTGGTGCGCCGAGACCCTGCGGCCCGACCGGCCGATCCGCGAGGCCGCCTTCGCGCTCGCCGTGCGCATCCGGAAGAGCTTCAAGTTCGATCCCAAGGCGACGATGGTCGAGACCCGCCCCGCCGAGGCCTTCGCCAAGCGCGGCGGCGTGTGCCAGGATTTCGCGCAGATCATGATCACCGGCATGCGCGGGCTGGGCCTTCCGGCCGCCTATGTCAGCGGCTTCATCCGCACCATCCCGCCCCCCGGCAAGGAAAGGCTGGTCGGTGCGGACGCCACCCACGCCTGGGTGCTGGTGTGGTGCGGGCCGGAGGTCGGCTGGGTCGGCGTCGATCCCACCAACGGCATCTGGATGGCCAACGACCATATCGTCACCGCCATCGGCCGCGATTATGCCGAGATCGCGCCGGTCGACGGCATCTTCCTGGGCTCCGGCGCGCAGCATATGGACGTCTCGGTGGACGTGGCGCCCAAGCAGATGGTGGCGGTCTCGCGATAGGATCACTATCTCCCACCAAACGAACCTTTTCTACGATGGGATGTAATGGCTGATCCTTACGCAACGCTTGGAGTGGCGCGCGGCGCCGACGAGGCCGAGATCAAGAAGGCCTATCGGAAGCTTGCGAAAGAACTCCATCCCGACCGCAACAAGGACAATCCCGCCGCGACGGAGCGTTTCGGCCGGGTGACCGCCGCTTATGACCTGCTGACCGACAAGGACAAGCGCGCCCGCTTCGACCGCGGCGAGATCGATGCGGACGGCAACCCGACGATGCCGTTCGGCTATGGCGGCGGGCCGGGCGGCGGCGGCGGTTTCCGGGGCCAGCAGGGCGCCGGCGGCTTCGAATTCTCCACCGACGATCTCGGCGACATCTTCGACGGACTGTTCGGCGGCGCCGGCGCGCGCCAGCGCGGCCCGGGCGGCGGCTTCGGCCGCGGTGCGCGTGCGGCGCCGCCGGCGAAAGGCGCCAATGTGTCCTACCGGCTGCGCGTGCCCTTCGCCGACGCGGCGGCGCTGAAGCCGCAGCGGATCACCCTTCAGGACGGCAAGACGATCGACCTCAAGCTGCCGAACGGCGTCGAGACCGGCACCCAGATGCGGCTGGGCGGCAAGGGACAGCCCGGCCCCGGTGGTGCCGGTGACGCGATCGTGACGATCGAGGTCGAGCCCCACCGCTTCTTCACCCGCGATGGCGATGCCGTGCGGATCGAGCTGCCGGTGACGTTGGACGAGGCGGTGCTCGGCGGCCCGGTGAAGGTGCCCACGGTCGACGGGGCGGTGATGCTCAACATCCCCAGGGGATCGAGCTCCGGCAAGGTGCTGCGCCTCAAGGGCAAGGGCTTCCACACCCGGGAGGGCGGCCGCGGCGACCAGCTCGTCACGCTGGTGATCGACCTGCCCAAGGATGATGCGGACCTTATCGCCTTCGCCGAGAGCTGGGGCGACAGGGCGCGGCGCAATCCGCGCGCGGCGATGGACGGCTGATCGGCGGATGCCGGAAATCTCCCCGCAGTCGCCCGAGGAACGGCGCACGCGGCTGGAGGCGGCGCGTGCGAGCCTCGGCGGGCAGTTGGACAAGCAATATGCGCGGTTCAGGCCCGGCCGGCGCACGATCGAAATCCTGAAGCGCGTGGCGGTGGGCGTTTATTCGGACGGCCTCATCCACGCCGGCAACCTCGCTTATCTGGCGCTGCTGACGCTGTTTCCCTTCTTCATCGTCGCCGCCGCGATCGCCCGCCTGGCAGGACGCACGCGCGACGGCATCCTCGCGGTGGACGCCTTCCTGCGCACGGTCCCGCCCGGCGTTGCGACCGTGCTCAAGCAGCCGATCAACGACGTGCTCAATGCACGGACGGGCAATCTGTTGTGGTTCGGCGCACTGATCGGGCTGTGGACCACCGCGAGCTTCATCGAGACGATCCGGGATATCCTGCGCCGGGCCTATGGCGTGCGCAGCAACCGGCCGTTCTGGGAATATCGGCTGGGATCGATCGGCATGATCATCGGCGCGGTGATCCTGCTGATGGTGGCGTTCAGCTTCCAGGTCGTGCTGGTCGGCGTCGAGCAGTTCATCCGCCGCGTCATTCCCTTTGCGGACGATACCGCCGCGCTGATCGCGGCCGGCCGCACCGCGCCGGGCATCGCCTTGTTCGGCGCGATGTACATGCTCTATTACTGGCTCACCCCGCGCGCCTATCGCAGCCGTGCCTATCCGAAATGGCCGGGGGCGATGATGACCACCTTGTGGTGGCTGGGCGTTACCGCGGCGATGCCCATCGTCCTCTCCAACATCGGATCCTATGATCTGACCTATGGCAGCCTGGCCGGCGTGATGATCGCGCTGGTCTTCTTCTTCCTCGTCGGCCTGGGCGTCGTCATCGGCGCCGAACTCAACGCCGCACTGGCGGAAATACCGGTAGTCGGTCTAAAGGACGGCGAAACCAAACCCGACGAGCAGGGAGCTACGGCCAAGTGACGGCGTTGATGCAGGGCAAGCGTGGACTGATCATGGGTCTGGCGAACGATCGTTCGCTGGCCTGGGGGATCGCCCGCAAGCTGAGGGACGAGGGCGCCGAACTCGCCTTCAGCTATCAGGGCGAGTCGCTGGAAAGGCGCGTCCGTCCGCTTGCCGAACAGCTCGGGTCCGACCTGCTGATCGATTGCGACGTTTCCGACATGGCGGCTCTCGACATCGCCTTCGAAACGCTGGCGGAACGCTGGCCGACGATCGACTTCGTCGTCCACGCGATCGGCTTTTCGGACAAGAACGAGCTGCGCGGGAAATATGTCGACACCAGCCTCGACAATTTCCTGATGACGATGAACATCTCGGCCTATTCCTTCGTCGCGGTCGCCCGCCGCGCGCGGGCGATGATGCCGGAGGGTGGCAGCCTGCTGACGCTGACCTATTACGGCGCCGAGAAGGTCGTGCCGCATTACAATGTCATGGGCGTGGCCAAGGCGGCGCTGGAAGCCAGCGTGAAGTATCTCGCGATGGACCTCGGGCCGGAGAATATCCGCGTCAACGCGATCTCCGCGGGCCCGATCAAGACGCTCGCCGCCAGCGGCATCGGCGATTTCCGCTACATCATGAAATGGAACGAGCTGAATTCGCCGCTCCGCCGCAACGTGACGATCGAGGATGTCGGCGGCGCCGGCCTCTATCTGCTGAGCGACCTTGCCAGCGGCGTGACCGGCGAGACCCACCATGTCGACGCGGGCTATCATGTGATCGGCATGAAGGCCGAAGACGCGCCGGATATCGCGCTGAGCTGAGCGGACGAAACCCTCTCCCCTCGGGGGAGTTTCGGTCGCAGAGCGGGTGTGGAATGCCCCCGGCATTCCACAGATTGTGCCGGGGGCACAATCGGCCCGCTATGCGAGCGAAACTGGAGGGGCCCGTCGCGCAGCGATGGGAGGGTGAGGGCCAGTGTCCGGATCACGCTTCGACATCCGAGACGGCTCCATCGACCGCGCCCGCAAGCTCCGCCGCGATGCGACCCCGGCGGAGCAACGCCTGTGGTCTGCCCTGCGCCGCAGTGCACTTGACGGCGCGAAATTCCGCCGTCAGCAGCGCTTGGGCCCATATTTCGGCGATTTCGTCTGCCAGGCGGCGAGGCTGGTGGTGGAAGTCGACGGGGACACCCATGCTGGTGAGCAGGCGGTTGCCCGCGATGCGCGCCGAACGGCTTATCTCGCGAGTGAAGGATATCGGGTGCTGCGCTTTACGAATGCGGATGTGATGGACAATCTGGAGGGCGTGACCTCGGTGATACGTTCGGCGCTCGTGCCCTCACCCTCCCACCCGGCTCCCCTCCCTCTCCCCCGAGGGGAGAGGGAGATATGAGCTTCAACACTTTCGGCCGCGTCTTCCGCTTCACGAGCTGGGGCGAATCCCACGGTCCAGCGCTTGGGGCCGTCGTCGATGGCTGCCCGCCCGGGCTGGCGATCGGCGAGGCGGATATCCAGCCCTGGCTCGACAAGCGCCGGCCCGGCACCTCGCGCTTCACCACGCAGCGGCAGGAACCCGATCAGGTCCGCATCCTCTCCGGCGTGTTCGAGGGGCGTACCACCGGCACGCCGATCGCGCTGCACATCGACAATGTCGACCAGCGCTCGAAGGACTATTCGGAAGTCGCCAGGGCCTACCGCCCCGGCCATGCCGACTATGCCTATGACGCCAAATACGGCTTCCGCGATTATCGCGGCGGCGGGCGCAGTTCCGCGCGCGAGACCGCGGCGCGGGTCGCGGCGGGTGCGGTGGCGCGGCTGGTGATCCCCGAGGTGAGGATCCGCGCCTGGGTGTCGGCGATCGGCGGCGATGCGATCGACGGGCAAGCGTTCGACGACGCGCAGATCGACGCCAACCCCTTCTTCTGCCCCGATGCCGCCGCAGCGCAGCGCTGGGAAGCGTTGGTCGACGGCGCGCGCAAGTCCGGCTCGTCGCTGGGCGCGGTGATCGAATGCGAGGCGACCGGGGTGCCGGCGGGCTGGGGTGCGCCGCTCTACGCCAAGCTGGACAGCGAACTGGCCGCCGCCTGCATGAGCATCAACGCGGTCAAGGGCGTCGAGATCGGCGATGGCTTCGAAGCCGCACGGCTGACCGGGGAGGGCAATGCCGATCCGATGCGGCCGGGACCGGATGGCAAGCCGATCTTCCTCGCCAACCATGCCGGCGGCATCGCCGGCGGCATCTCGACCGGCCAGCCGGTGCGGCTGCGCGTGGCCTTCAAGCCGACCAGTTCGATCCTGACGCCGGTGGAGACGATCACACGCGAGGGCGCGGCCAGCGAGATCATGACCAGGGGCCGGCACGATCCCTGCGTCGGCATCCGCGGCGTACCCGTGGTTGAAGCGATGATGGCGCTGGTGCTCGCCGACCAGAAACTGCTCCACCGCGCGCAGGTCGGCTGAACCGCGACCTCACGCGGCGCGCGGGGTGATCCCGGCGCAGAGGATGTCGACGATCGCCGCCGCCACGTCGGAGGCGCCGGCCTCGCCCTCGGGCCGATGCCAGCGTGCCGTCCAGTTGAGCGCGCCCGCAAAAGCGAAGGCGGCGGTCCGTACGTCCGGCACCGTCGCCGATCCGTCCGCTGCCGCTTCCGCGATCATCGCCCTCAGCGCGTCGTCGATCTCGCGCTTGAGCGCACGGAAGCGGGCGCGTGCCTCGGCCGACAATTGCTCGTCGCCGGTGCGGGCCACGCATCGTCCGAAATGATCCATGATGATGGCGCCATAGCGGCGCAGGAAAGCGCGCAGCCGGTCCAGCCCGGTGCCGGGGCTGCACCGCGCCTGCTCCGCCGCGACCTGCAGTTCGTAGAGCCCGATGCGGACGCATTCGAACAGCACCTGATCCTTGTTGCCGAGATAATGATAGATCACCGGCTTGGTCACGCCGAGCGACGCAGCGACATCGTCGAGCGAGGTCGCGTGGAAACCGCGCTCGTTGAACATACGCACCGCCGCCAGCAGCAGCGCGGCGCGTTTCCCGCGGCGCTCCTCATCGGTCATCCGAACCGGGCGAAAGGGGAATGCGGGCAGTTCGGCGGACATCGCAACCTTGACAGCGCTGCCGGCCTGCGACAGCTACTCATGAGTAACCATAATTCCAGCGGGTAGGGAAGTGCGCGATCGCGCGGCCCGCGCGCGTGAGAAGGGGATCGGAGATGGATGTCAGCGGTGTGGGCGTGGTCGTCACCGGCGGCGCGTCGGGGCTCGGCGAGGCCACTGCGCGGATGCTTGCGGCCAAGGGCGCGAAAGTCGCGCTGTTCGATCTCAACGAGGAGGTCGGCCGCAAGACCGCCGAGACGATCGGCGGCGCGTTCTTCCGGGTCGACGTCACCGACGAAGAGAGTGCCGACAAGGGACTCGCCGCCGCCGAGGCGGTGCATGGGCCGGCGCGCGTGCTGGTCAACTGTGCCGGGATCGCGCCGGCGATCCGCATCGTCGCCAAGGATGGCACGCCGCATCCCCTCGCCGCCTATCGCAAGGCGATCGAGGTCAATCTGATCGGCACCTTCAACCTGCTCTCCAAGGTGGCGGCGCGGATCATCGCGGCGGGGGTCGAGGGCGAGGAAGCCGGCGTGATCATCAACACCGCCTCGGTCGCTGCCTATGACGGCCAGATCGGCCAGGCTGCCTACGCCTCGTCCAAGGGCGGCGTCGTCGGCCTCACCTTGCCCGCCGCGCGCGACCTCGCGCAGCACCGCATCCGGGTGATGACGATCGCGCCGGGCATCTTCCTCACGCCGATGCTGATGGGCCTGCCGCAGGCGGCGCAGGATTCGCTGGGCACGCAGGTGCCGCACCCGAGCCGGCTCGGCCGCCCGACCGAATATGCGCAGTTGGTCGAGTCGATCCTCGCCAACCCGATGCTGAATGGCGAGGTGATCCGGTTGGACGGCGCGATCCGCATGGCACCCCGCTGACGGCGGCGCCCGGATCGGGCCTCACGAAGGCGGCGGTCCTCAGGTCCGCCGCCACCGCGCGAAGATCGCGGTCGGCAGCAGCAGGCCCCGCGCCTCCTCGCGGGTCGCGAGTTCGCCGCATTCCACCGTCCCCGGCAGATCCGCGAACGCCTGCGACACCAGTTCGCCGATCGCCAGCGCCGACATCCGCACGGCGTAAACGGTGAGAAACAGGTAGCGCGAATCCGCATCCAGCAGCTTGCGGCAGTCGGCGATCAGGCCGGGCAGGCCTTCCTCCAGCTTCCACACCTCGCCCTCGGGGCCACGGCCATATTTGGGCGGATCCAGCAATATGCCGTCATAGCGCCGGCCGCGGCGCCCCTCGCGCGCGACGAACTTGGCCGCGTCGTCGACGATCCAGCGCACCGGCTTGTCGGCCAGCCCCGCAAGCTTGGCATTGCCCTTCGCCGCCTCGACCGACTTCTTCGACGCGTCGACATGAGTGACCTGCGCCCCCGTCGCGGCCATCGCGAGGCTGCCGACACCGGTATAGCCGAACAGGTTCATCATCGCCGGATCGGGCTTGCCGGTGAACTGCGTACGCATCCATGCCCACACCGGCGCCATGTCCGGAAAGAAGCCGAGATGGCGGAACGGGGTGCATTGGGCGGTGAAGGCGACATCCTCCCACCCCAGCTTCCAGCCGTCGCGCGGCACCGGCTTGTCGAAGCGCCAGCGGCCGCCGCCATCCTCATCCGCGCCCGGCACGAATTCGCCATGCGCCTGCCAGTCCGGATCGGCGGGCGCCCACATCGCCTGCGGCTCCGGACGGATGAACCGGTAGGGGCCATAGCGTTCGAGCTTGCGGCCATGGCCGCAATCGACCAGCCCATAGTCGGCCCAGGGCTCGCCGACGAGCGTGACGAGGCTCATGCCGAGGGCGTGGCCCGCTCCGCGATCCACGCCTTGACCACATTGAGATCCGCGGGGAGCGTCACGAAACGCTCCTCGCGGCTGAAAAGGCTGCCGACGCGCGCGGGCAGGCCCGGCCGAATGCCGGTGGCACGCTCGACCGCGTCGCGGAACTTGCCGGCATGTGCCGTCGCCAGGGTGACGATCGGCACCGCCGGATCGATCTCGTCGGCATGGTGCATCGCCGCGGCGAGGCCGACGGCGGTGTGCGGATCGAGGATCTGCCCGGCCCGCTCGTTCGCCCAGCGCATCGCCAGCGACATCGCATCGGCATCGATCCGCGCGCTGGCGAAAAGCTTTGCCGCGCCCTCGCGCTGCGCGTTGGTGAGCTTCATCGCGCGGCTGGCTTCGAACCCCTGCATCTGCGCCGCCATCGCGCTGCCTTCGCGCGCGCCGAGGTCGAACAGCAGCCGTTCGAAGTTGGAGCTGACCTGGATATCCATCGAGGGGGTCGCGGTCGGCACGACCTGACCCGTCGAATAGTCTCCGGTGGAAAGCGCGCGGTGCAGGATGTCGTTGACGTTGGTGGCGACGATCAGCCGCTCCACCGGCAGCCCCATCTGCGCCGCGACATAGCCGGCGAACACGTCGCCGAAATTGCCCGTCGGCACCGCGAAGGCGATCGCCTTGCCAGGCGCGCCGAGACGGACGCCGGCGTAGAAATAATAGACCACCTGCGCCATCAGCCGGGCCCAGTTGATCGAATTGACTGCGCTCAGCGCGAAGCGGCCGGTGAATTCCCTGTCGGCGAACAGCGCCTTCACCATCGCCTGGGCATCGTCGAAACTGCCCTCGATCGCGATGTTGTGGACGTTTGGCGCGAGCATCGTCGTCATCTGGCGGCGCTGAACGTCGGAGACGCGGCCCGCCGGATGCAGCATGAAGATGTCGATCTTCGCGCGGCCCGCCACCGCGTCGATCGCGGCCGAGCCGGTGTCGCCGCTGGTCGCGCCGACGATCGTCAGATGCGTGTCGCGCTGGCTGAGGAAGCGCTCGAACAGCAGCCCGAGCAGTTGCAGCGCGACATCCTTGAACGCCAGGGTGGGGCCATGGAACAGTTCGAGCAGCCAGTGGCGATGATCGAGCTGGACGAGCGGCGTCACCGCATCGTGCGAGAAGCGGCCATAGGCCTGCGTGCACAGCGCACGCAGCTCATCCTCGCCGAGCGCATCGCCGACGAACGGCGCCATCACGCGCACCGCCGTCTCGACATAGGACAGCCCGGCGAGCGCCGCGATCTCATCCGCGCTGAAGCGCGGCCACGCCTCCGGAATGTACAGCCCGCCGTCCGACGCGAGCCCCGCCAGCGTCACCGCCTCGAAATCGAGCGCCGGCGCGCTCCCCCTGGTGCTGATATAGCGCATGTTGCGGGCGGGCTTAGCGACGCCCGGCAATCACGGCAAGCATAGCGAACCTGCGGGGCATTACAGCGGCATTTGTCTGTGGCCCGCCGGGCGGTGACGAAGCCCGCACGCGCGCTGTCGGTCAAAGGCGCTCCCAGCTTTCCTCGCCGGGGCGCGCCTTCATCGAACCCAGGCTGAAACACCCATCGGCCCTGACCTTGAAGCAGGTCTCCGCCGTCATCAGCTTCCACTGGACATCGGGGTCATCGCTATTGTTTGGATTGGGTGACGTTGCGAGCAGGCCACCGAGGTCGAAGAGGAAGCGAGTCTCGGCGCTGGTACGATCGATCTCAACCCCGATCAGCTTCTGGCCATTGAGCAGATGGACGGCACGATCGATCTCGCCGTCTGCATCATCACGTTCCGCGAGCCGGCCGCCCTTATCGGACAGCGTCCAGCGGCAGCAATAGATCCAGAGGTGCCAGGCACCGTGGACATTGACACTGCGACGAAGCCCGCTTGGCCATTCATGAACCACAAGTTCCGGATCTCCGAACTCCATGGTCAGGAAGCTGCCGTGGCCTCGGCTCACCCCCCATGCGGGATGCCCGAACACCGGCTCGAACGACCGCTGAACAGGGTCATTAAATGGTGGTCTCGGCATAGCTCCGGTCAGTCCGTGACACCGGGCGTGGCGCGCCATCGCCGCTTTTCGATCGTCCGCACATTGTCGTGATCGCGCAGGGAATGAAGGTAGCGCGCGAGCGCCGGCAATTCGCGATCCTCATCCTGACCCTCGAACGGCCGGACATAGATCGCGTTGCCATAGTTGCGTACGCATTTCTCCGGGGTGTCGTCGACGATCAGGATGCGTTCCAGTCGCCAGCGGCCGCGCCGAGAAATCTTGGCAAGCGGCTTAAGGAAATGCCGGTGATCATGTGGCCAATGGAAATAGGCATCGTCGGGAGTCGAAAAGCGCCTGAGCGTGGCCCGGCTGCGACCCCAGACGAACTGCAGCATCGACGGGTCAGGAAAAATACGCTCGACCACCGCTGCGACATAAGGGTCGGAGGCCGAAGACCACACCGCCACGTCGAAATGGCGTGTGCATTCGGAGATGAACGCGTCGAGATGCGGGCGCCGATAGACGTGATAGCCGTAAACCGAGAAATCTGCCTCGCGATGGAGTTCACTCTCGCTTGCATGAATCAGCGTTTCGTCAAGATCGAGGACGAGCAAAATGCGGCCGGTCGCGGCCAGCGCCGCACTCACGACGTCAGGCGGCATCGCTGCGCCGGTTTCGCCGTCGCAGCGCCAGCACGTAGATCACCAGCGCGACGGCAGCGAAGAAGAACCACTGGAAGGCGTAGGCCAGATGGTTGTTGGGCACATTGTCCGTGCTGGGCGGCGCGGAGGCCCTGAGTCCCGGCGCCGGCTCGGAGGCCACCAGCATCGCCACGCGCGGCTCCCCTCCCCCGCCGACCAATCGCCCGAGTGCCGATTCGTGCGACGGCGCAGTGGTGATCGTGCCACTGACCGGGCCGCCGTTCCATACCGGCTTCACCTTGGGGTCGGCCGCCAGCCCCATGTCGACCAGCGCGCCGGGACCTTCGGCACCGGTGCGGCAGCGGGCGATATGGCGATAGCCGGTGCTGCCGTCGGCGGCGCGGCCGCCTTCCACCTGCCAGCTCCCGACCGCGAGGCAGATCAGCGAGGAACGGCGAAACAGCATCTCGTCCGCGACCGGCGGCAGCACCGGAAAGCTGACCGCCGGCTTGCCGAGATTGGCGCGGTAGAGCGCGAGCAGCGCATCCTTTTCGGCGCGGCGCTGAAGCTGCCACACGCCGAGCCAGATCATCGTCGCGACGGCTGCGACCACGACCAGGGTCGCCAGGATCGGCACAGGGCGCTTCATTCGCTGTCGTCGTCGCCTCGGCCGTCTCCGATGCGCCCTTCGCGCGCCTTGTTGCGATATTCCAGCGCAAGCATCGCCGCCTTGGCGATCCTGAGCGAATAGAGCGTCGCCAGCGCAGTCAGCGGCAGCCACAGCGCGATATGGACCCACACCGGCGGATGCACCGTGAGTTCCAGCGCGATCGCCAGCGCCACGATCAGCGCCCCGATACCGAAGGTCAGGAAGGCGGCGGGGCCGTCACCCACGTTGAAGCGGCGGAAATCCTGCCCGCAGGCACGGCACTTCACCGCAAAGCGGACGATGCCGTCGAACAGGGTTTTCGCCCCGCACCGCGGGCACAGCCCATGAAGCGCCGCCTGGGCAATGGTGGGCGACCCTGTCACCGGCATGATGTCACCGTCATGCCGATGGTGTCTGCCCAATCGCAGCCGCTTGCAAGACGGATCGATGCCGCCGCGCCCAACGCGTTCATCCGTTTCGTAGCGCTGCCCCGCTGTCAGCCCGCGTGGACCGGCGCGCCCCACCCGCCCCAGACATAGACCGAGACGAACAGGAACAGCCAGACGACATCGACGAAGTGCCAGTACCAGGCGGCCGCCTCGAAGCCGAAATGCTGCCGCGGGGTGAAG
This sequence comes from Sphingomonas sanxanigenens DSM 19645 = NX02, assembly GCF_000512205.2. NCBI lineage: Bacteria > Pseudomonadati > Pseudomonadota > Alphaproteobacteria > Sphingomonadales > Sphingomonadaceae > Sphingomonas > Sphingomonas sanxanigenens. Next base: position 5,750,441 of record NZ_CP006644.1, on the reverse strand, counting down.
TGGCCCTTATAGGCGCGGATCAGGCAGACGGTCAGGAAGATCGTGCCCACCAGCACGTGGAAGCCGTGGAAGCCGGTCGCCATGAAGAAGGCTGCGCCATAGTTGATCCCCGAAAAGGGGAAGGGCGCATGCGCATATTCATAGGCCTGAATGCAGCTGAAGATCACGCCGAGGATGATCGTGAGCCACAGGCCCTTCTTGAACCCGTCCCGGTCGCCGTGCAGCAGCGCATGGTGGGCCCAGGTGACGGTGGTGCCGGAGCACAGCAGGATCAGCGTGTTGAGCAGCGGGAAGCCGAACGGATCGATCACCTCGATGCCCTTGGGGGGCCAGGTTTCCGCCGCCGCTGCGCCGGCCTGGCCGACGAGGTTCGTCGCCGAACCGTCCGCGAATTCCAGCGCGGCGGGGAACAGCGAGAAATCGAACCAGGCCCAGAACCAGCCGACGAAGAACATCACCTCGGAGGCGATAAACAGGATCATGCCGTAACGCAGGTGGAGCTGGACGACCGGGGTATGGTCGCCGGCATGCGCCTCGCGCACCACGTCCGACCACCACGTGTACATCGTGAACAGCACGCCCGCGAGGCCGGCGAAGAAGATCCAGCCGCCGCCATTGGCCTTTTCCGGAGAGACATGGCCGCCATGCATCCACATGATCGCGCCGACCGCCATGACCAGCGCGGACATCGAGCCCATCAGCGGCGTGATCGAGGGTGGCAGGATGTGATAGTCGTGGTTCTTGTGGCCAGCCATGCATCGTCCCCGTTATCTATTGCGTTTGCTTAGCTTCTGTGCGGTTTCCGGTCCACCCGGAACTCAGCTCGGATCGGCCTTCTCCGCCGGGAAGAAGGTGTAGCTCAGGGTGATTTCCTCGACATCGCGCGCGTCCTCGTCCTTGAGCATCGCGGGGTCGACATAATAGATCACCGGCATGCGCACGGTCTCGCCGGGCTTCAGCGTCTGCTGGGTGAAGCAGAAGCACTGGATCTTGGCGAAATAGGCGCCGGTCTTGGTCGGCGCGACGTTGAAGGTCGCGGTGCCGGTGATCGGATGGTTGGTGAGGTTGGTCGCGGTGAAGAAGGCGATCGAGCGTTCGCCGATCTTCACCGTTTCGCGCGTCTGCTCCGGCTTGAACGACCAGCCGAGCGACGGCGCGACATTGGCGTCGAAGCGCACCACCACATCGTGTCCGGCGACCGCACCCGGCGCCGCGACGGCGCGCTGGGTGGTGCCGCCCCACCCGGTCGCCTGGCAGAACATGCGATAGAGCGGCACCGACGCGAATCCGAGCCCGGCCATGCCGCAAACCAGGGCGACGCCGGCGATCAGGGTCCGAAGGTTGCGGCGCTCGTTGGGCGTCATGATATGCGCGTCAGCCGCTCAGCTTGGCGATCGTGATGAGGAAGAACAGCACCACGAGCGCGCCGAGCAGCACCCCCGTCACCAGCGCCCGCGACTTCTGGCGCGCACGGATCGCCGCGAGTTCCTCCGGCGTCATGCGAGCAACAACCGGTCGGCGACGAGCGCGCCGAACAGCGCGAACAGATAGAGGATCGAGAAGCCGAACAGGCGGCGTTCGGGCTTCATCAGCGCGGGATCGGTCTCGCGGCTCATCGCCACGCGGACGGCGTAGAACAGGAACACGGCGTTGAGCGCCACCGCGGCAACGCCATAGACCGCACCCGCCAGGCCGAGCGGCCAGGGCGCGATCGCCGCCGCCACCATCGGCACGGTATAGAGCAGGATCTGCGTCCGCGTGGTCCGCTCCCCCGCGACCACCGGCAGCATCGGCACGCCCGCCGAGGCATAATCGGGGCGGACGAAGAGCGCGAGCGACCAGAAATGGGGCGGCGTCCACAGGAAGACGAGCACGAACAGCAGAACCGGCAAGGTCGAGACCTCGCCCGTCACCGCCGCCCAGCCGATCAGCGGCGGGAACGCGCCCGCGGCACCGCCGATCACGATGTTCTGCGGCGTCGCCCGCTTCAGCCACACCGTATAGACGAGCACGTAGAACAGGATCGCGGCGAGCAGGATCGCGGCGGCGACCCAGTTGACCGCCAGTCCCATCGTCAGCACCGAGAACGCCCCCAGCCCGACACCGAAATGCAGCGCGCTGTCGCGGTCCATCCGCCCGGCGGGGAGCGGGCGGGCGGCGGTGCGCTTCATCCGCGCGTCGATATCCGACTCATACCACTGGTTGAGCGCGCCGGAAGCGCCGCTGCCCAGCGCCACGCACAGGATCGCGGTGAAGCCAAGCACCGGGTGGATGTGCCCCGGCGCCGCGAGCAACGCGCACAAGGCCGTAAAGACGACGAGCGTCATCACCCGGGGCTTGGTCAGCGCAAGGAAGTCCCGCCAGTCGGCGGTGACGGGAAGGACTGGAAGAGGGCTGGTCGCCATGCACATTCTCGTTAACGGGCTCCCGCCGCCCTTTAGGCGTCCGGGAGCCCGAACTCAATCGATCCGCGGCAGCGTCTCGAACTGGTGGAACGGCGGCGGGCTCGGCAGCGTCCATTCGAGCGTCGTGGCACCCTCGCCCCACGGATTGCCCTCGGCCTTGCGTCCGGCGAACAGCGACCAGAACACGTTGACGAGGAAGATCAGCACACCGGCCGCCATGATGGTGTAGCCATAATGGCTGGCGATGCCGTTCCAATAGGCCTGCGCATCGGTGTAATCCGGATAGCGCCGCGGCATATTTTCCACGCCCAGGAAATGCATCGGGAAGAACAGGATGTTCACGCCGATGAAGAACACCCAGAAATGGAGCTGGCCGAGCAGTTCGCTGTACATCCGGCCCGACATCTTCGGGAACCAGTAGTAGAAGCCTGCGAACAGCGAGAACACCGCGCCCAGCGACAGCACATAGTGGAAGTGGGCAACGACATAATAGGTATCGTGCATGATGTCGTCGATGCCGCCATTGGCAAGCACGACGCCGGTCACGCCACCGACGGTGAACATGAAGATGAAGCCGATCGACCAGACCATCGGGGTCTTGAAGCTCAGCGAGCCGCCCCACATCGTCGCGATCCACGAGAAGATCTTGATGCCGGTGGGCACCGCGATCACCATCGTGGCGGCGGTGAAATACATCTTGGTGTTCACGCTCATGCCGGTCGTGAACATGTGGTGCGCCCACACGATGAAGCCGACCACGCCGATCGCGACCATGGCATAGGCCATGCCGAGATAGCCGAACACGGGCTTGCGGCTGAACGTCGCGATGATCTGGCTGACGATGCCGAAGCCCGGCAGGATCATGATGTAGACTTCGGGGTGGCCGAAGAACCAGAACAGGTGCTGGTACAGCACGGGATCGCCGCCGCCCGCCGGATCGTAGAAGGTGGTGCCGAAATTGCGGTCTGTCAGCAGCATGGTGATCGCCGCGGCGAGCACCGGCAGCGCGAGCAGCAGCAGGAAGGCGGTGACCAGCACCGACCATACGAACAGCGGCATCTTATGCAGGGTCATGCCCGGCGCGCGCATGTTGAAGATGGTGGTGATGAAGTTGATCGCGCCCAGGATCGAGCTTGCGCCGGCAATGTGAAGCGACAGGATCGCCATGTCGACCGCGGGGCCGACCGAGCCGCTGGTGGAAAGCGGCGCATAGACCGTCCAGCCGGTGCCGGCGCCGAGGCCGGTGCCGCCGGAGACGAAGGAGGAGCCCAGCAGCAGCAGGAAGGCCGGGATGAGCAGCCAGAAGCTGATATTGTTCATCCGCGGGAACGCCATGTCCGGCGCGCCGATCATGATCGGCACGAACCAGTTGCCGAAGCCGCCGATGATCGCGGGCATGACCATGAAGAACACCATGATCAGGCCGTGCGCCGTGATCAGCACGTTCCACATGTGGAGCGCCTGATCCATCGTCGCCTCGGTACCCATCATCATCGACGCCCAGGTCGGCAGGTACTGGATGCCCGGCGAGGCCAGTTCGGCGCGCATCAGGCCCGATATCGCGCCGCCGACGATGCCGGCGAAGATCGCGAAGATCAGATAGAGCGTGCCGATGTCCTTGTGGTTCGTCGACATGAACCAGCGGGAGAAGAAGGCCGGCTTGTGATCGGCATCGTGGTGCGCATGATCGTCATGCGCTTCGAAATGGCTGGCGGGCAGTGTGGCTTCGGTCATTCTTGTCAGCCCTCGGTCGTGTTGGCCGCGGCGGGCGCGTCGGTGGCGTTGGCTGCGGGCTCTTCGGCCGCTTCGGTGGCATTGGCGGTTTCCGGCACAGCGCCCTCGACGGCGGGGGCGACCTCGGCCGCCGCGGCGGGGGCCGGCGCCGCGCTCGGCATCGTGCCGCCCTTGGAGGCGACCCAGCGCGCGAACTGCGCGGGGCTCACCGCCTCGACCGCGATCGGCATGAAGCCGTGGCGGGCGCCGCACAGTTCGGAACACTGGCCGTAATAGATTCCCGGCCGCTCGATCGTGAAGCTCAGTTCGTTGATGCGGCCCGGCACCGCGTCCATCTTCGCCCAGAAGGCGGGAAGCGCCCAGCTGTGGATCACGTCGTTGGAGGTGACCAGCACCCGGATCGGCACGCCGACCGGCAGCACCACCCGCTCGTCGACCGCGAGCAGGCGGGGTTCACCGCGCTTCTTCGCCTCGGCATCGGGCAGCATGTTCGAGGTCAGCTCGAAATCGCCATGGTCGGGATACTGGTAGTTCCAGTACCACTGGTTGCCGATCACCTTGAGCGTCACCGCATCCTTGGGCGGCGTCTTGAACTGCGCCGCCAGCAGCCCGATCGACGGGATCGCGATCGCGACCAGGATCAGCACCGGCACCAGCGTCCAGATCACCTCGATCAGCGTGTTGTGCGTCGTCTTGCCAGGGGTCGGATTGACACTGGCGCGGTAGCGGATCGCCACCCAGGCGAGCAGCCCAAGCACCAGCAGCGAGGTGAAGACGATGACCGGCATCAGCACATAATTGTGCATCCACAGCGCACGCCTGCCGTTGGGCGTCACCTGCACCGGCAGCGTATAGCCGCCCGGCGAGGGCTGGCCGATGTGCGGATCGGGCCTGGCCGTCGAGACGAAGGCCGGCGGAGCCGGGCTCGGCGCAGGCGCCGGAACGGCACCGGGCTCGATCACCGGCGCCGGCGCGGTGGCGACGCTGGGCGCTGCAGTCGGCGCCGCGGGTGCCGCTTGGGCCGCTACCGCTGCACCCACCAGGCTGAACGCGAGGAAGAGCGACTTCACCAGTTTCATAGGCATCCCGACCTGTTGTGTGTCCCACCCCGCACCGGTCATCGCCCCAACGGCGTCCCGGTCCGGCATCTTATTTTGCTGGCGCTTATAGGCAGCATCCCCCAGCGTCTCAAGCGGTTCGCCGCAGATTTTCTCGCAGTTGCCGCACGCGCCCGCGCGCCCTATCTGGCGACGCGGGCAAAAGCGAAGGGCAAGGGAATGACCGACGAAGAGATCATGGCCGAATTCAGGGCCGCGGATGCGCTGCTCGAGGGCCATTTCATCCTCTCGTCGGGCCTGCGCAGCGCGCGCTACCTGCAGTGCGCGCGCGTGCTGATGGAGCCGATGCGCGCCAGCCGCCTCGCCTCAGCGCTGGTCGCACGGATTCCGCGCGATATCAGGACGGCGATCGATGTCGTCGTCTCCCCGGCGATGGGCGGGGTCATTTGCGGGCATGAGATGGGCCGCGCGCTGGGCGTGGAGGCGATGTTCCTCGAACGGCCCGAGGGCGTGTTCGAGCTGCGCCGCGGCTTCCGGCTGAAGCCGGGCCAGAAGGTGTTCATGATGGAAGACGTCGTGACCACCGGCCTGAGCTCCCGCGAGGCGATCAAGGCGATCGAAGCGGCGGGCGGCGAGACCATCGCGGCGGGCGCGCTGGTCGACCGCTCGGCGGGCAAGGCCGATCTCGGCGTGCCCTTCTTCCCGCTGCTGACCCTGTCGATCCCGACCTACGACCCAGCCGACCTGCCGCCCGAACTCGCCGCCATCCCCGCGATGAAGCCGGGGAGCCGCGCCGCATGACCGGAAAGCTGCGGCTTGGCGTCAACATCGACCATGTCGCGACCATCCGCAACGCGCGCGGCGGCGGCCATCCCGATCCGGTGAAGGCGGCGCTGCTCGCCGCCGACGCGGGCGCCGACGGCATCACCGCGCATCTGCGCGAGGATCGCCGCCACATCACCGACGGCGATATCCACCGCCTGATGGACGGCATCAGCCTGCCGCTAAACCTCGAAATGGCGGCGACGCCCGAAATGCTGGAGATCGCGCTGCGGCATCGCCCGCACGCGGCCTGCATCGTCCCCGAACGGCGCGAGGAGCGCACGACCGAGGGGGGGCTCGACGCCGCCGGCCAGTTCGATCATCTGCGCCCGATCGTCGATACGCTGACCGCCGCCGGCATCCGCGTCAGCCTGTTCATCGAGGCGAGCAACCGCCAGCTCGACGCGGCGCTGCGCCTCGGCGCCCCCGTCGTCGAGTTCCACACCGGCGCCTATGCCCATGCGACGGGCGAGGCCGCGGTCGCCGAACTGCGCCGCATCGCCGACGGCGCCGCACTCGCCGCCAAGAACGGCATCGAACCGCACGCCGGCCACGGCCTCACCTACGACAATGTCGGCCCGATCGCCGCGATCCCGCAGCTCGCCGAACTCAATATCGGCCATTTCCTGATCGGCGAGGCGATCTTCGACGGGCTCCACGCCAGCATCGCACGGATGCGCGACGCGATGGACGCGGCGCGATGATCATCGAGCAGTTTACCTTCTTTTGGAACGGCCCGTTCTCGCAATGGCATCCCAGCCCGTTCGAACTCGATGGCCTTCGCTATGTCACCGCCGAACAATACATGATGGCGGGCAAGGCGCGCCTGTTCGGCGACGACGAGACGCTGGACGCGATCATGGCGACCGAGAGCCCGCGCGAGCAGAAGGCGCTTGGCCGCAAGGTGAGCGATTTCGATGCGGATCGCTGGAATGCGCACGCCAAGGCAATCGTCCTCGCCGGGAATCGCGCGAAATTCACCACGCACGACGATCTGCTCGAATTGCTGCTTGCCACGCGCGGCACCACGTTGGTCGAGGCAAGCCCGTTCGATCGCATTTGGGGCATTGGCCTGGCCGAAGACCATCCCGATGCCGGCAATCGGGCACGGTGGCGCGGCACGAACTGGCTGGGTGAGGTTCTCACCGATCTGCGCGAGACGCTATTGAAGGAACGGGGATGATCATCGGCCTCGGGTCCGACCTGTGCAATATCGAGCGGATCCAGAATTCGCTCGACCGGTTCGGCGAGCGATTCGAACAGCGCGTGTTCACGGATCTGGAGCGCGCCAAGGCCGCGCGCCGGCCGCTGACCCGCGCCGGCACCTATGCCAAGCGCTTCGCCGCCAAGGAGGCGTTTTCGAAGGCAGTCGGCACCGGTTTCTCGCAGGGCGTGTTCCTCCGCGACATCGGCGTGGTCAACCTGCCGTCCGGCGCGCCGACGCTGAAGCTGACGGGCGGCGCGCAGGCGAGGCTTGACGCGCTGACCCCGCCGGGCCACGCCGCCCATGTGCATCTGACGATGACCGACGACCATCCCTGGGCGCAGGCCTTCGTCATCATCGAGGCGATCCCCGTCTCATCGCAGGAGTTCCAGGCGTGAGCGACGCCGACGCCAATCATGCCGCGGACGCGTCCGCCACTCCCGCCGCCGCCGACGCGTCGGCGAAGAAAGCCAAGCAGAAGACCGACTGGGGCGCCGAGCTGCGCGGCATCGTGCTGCTGATCCTGGCCGTCCTCGCCTTCCACAGCCTGGTCGCCAAGCCGTTCTACATCCCCTCGCCGTCGATGATGCCGATCCTGATCCAGGGCGACCGGCTGGTGGTGAGCAAATATCCTTACGGCTGGTCCTATGTCTCGCCGACCTTCCACGTGCTGCCCTTCATCAAGGGCCGGCTGTTCGGCAGCGTGCCCGAGCGCGGCGACATCGTGATCGTCAAGCCGACCGACCAGAACGAGGATTATATCAAGCGCGTCATCGGCCTGCCCGGCGACCGCATCGAGATGCGCGGCGGCACCGTGATCCTGAACGGCGTGCCGGTGAAGCGCGAACAGAAGAAGCCGCTGATGCTCGCGGTCGACCCCAACGTCCCGTGCGAGCCCGATTACTGGCCCGGGCTGCAGGTGACGGGTGCCGACGGCAAGGCCTATTGCGAGCTGCCGATCGTGCGCGAGACGCTGCCCAACGGCCGCAGCTACGACACCATCGACCTGGGCTGGCGGCCGACCGACGAGATGGCGCCGCTGACCGTGCCCGCCGGCCACGTCTTCCTGATGGGCGACAATCGCGACATGTCCGCCGACAGCCGGGTGCCGATCGAGCAGCGCGGGCTCGGCGGCCCGCTGCCGATCGAGAATATCGGCGGCCGCGCCGAATTCATCACCTTCTCGCTGGATGGAACGTCCGAGTGGTGGAACCCGTTGAGCTGGTTCACCGCCTTCCGTTCCGGTCGCGCCGGAACCGGGCTGCATCCGGACGAGGCCGAGAAAAAATGACCGATGGTCCCGACGCCGAGCATCACGAGGCGCCGGGACCCGCGGAACTGCACGATCCGGTCGTCCGCCGGGAACTCAAGCGCGCTTCGGTATGGCTGGGGCTCGCCCTCGCGATCGTCCTGATCGCCTTCCTCGCCCAGCCGCTGCTGCTGATCATCGGCGGGCTCGTCTTCGCCGCCTTGCTCGACGGCGGCACCCGCCTGCTGGGGCGCGTGCTGCCGATCGCCCGCCCCTGGCGGCTGGCGCTGGTCACGCTCTCCGGCCTCGCCTTCATCCTCTGGACCTTCTATTTCGCGGGCACCCAGCTCGCCGCGCAGGCGGAGACGCTGCGCGTTGTGGTCGCGCACCAGTTCGACCGGATCACCGGTTGGGCGGCGGCGAACGGCCTCATCGGCCGCGGCCAGGGCGGCATCGACGAGATCGGCCGGCAATTGCTCGGCTCGCTCGGCCGGCTGACCTCGGCGGTGGGCAGCGCGCTGGGCGCGATCTCCTCGATCGCGATGATCATCGTCATCGGCATCTTCGTGGCGACCGAGCCGCGGCTGTACGAGCGGGGCGTCGCCTGGATGCTGCCGATCTCGCAGCGCAGGCAGTTCTACGTCACCTCGGCGCGGATGGGCCACACGATGCGGCGGCTGATGTTCGGCCGGCTGATCGGCATGTTCGTGGAAGGCACCGCCACCTGGGCGCTGCTCGCCTGGTGGGGCGTGCCGATGGCGGCGCTGCTCGGCATCCTGACGGGGCTTCTGGTGTTCCTGCCCAACATCGGCGCGATCATGTCGGGCGTGCTGATGGTGCTGGTCGGCTTTTCCGCGGGCTGGGAGACCGGGCTGTGGGCGCTGTTCGTCTATGTCTTCGTCCAGTCGATCGACGCCTATCTGATCGTGCCGATGGTCGCGAAGCGCACCGTCGATCTTGCCCCAGCGCTGGTGCTGGGCGCGCAGCTGCTGTTCGGCGCGCTGTTCGGCATCCTCGGGCTGGCGCTCGCCGACCCGATCGTCGCGATGATCAAGGTCGCGCTGGAGCGCAGCTCGGAAGAAAATGCGCGCAAGGCGAACGAGCGCGATGCGGCCGAGGCGCAGGCCGCGGAAGCGGCGGCCGAGGCTTCGGCGGAGCCGCCGCCGCGGCGGTGGTGGGCGCGATGGCTGGGTCGCCCCTCCCTTGATGCGCTATCGAATCACGCATCGTGAACGGATTGAGCGGGGCTGCCGCCGCGCCCCCTCGCCCCTTTGGGGAGAAGGACGGGGAGAGGGGAAGTCGCGCGAGGCGTAAAGGCTCGGGGGGTGCAGCGCCGCTGCCTTGTCGGTCGCCGTCCGGAGCGAGCCCGTCAAAACCTTTGCGCTTGGCGCGACTGCCCCTCTCCCTGGTCCGCTGCACGGACCCGTCCCTCTCCCCAAAAGGGGCGAGGGACCATAGAGCGCCCCGTCACCGCATCGTGAACAGCACCTGGTCCACCACCTTGCCATCCAGATCCACCAGCCGCACCCGATGCAGGCCGGGCCCCGCCAGGATCTGCGGCACGCCGCTCGCCGGGCCGACATCCTGCCTGTCGAGCATCAGTCGGTGCCCTGTGGCGAGGCCGGTGACGCGGATCGCGATGCGCTGGCGATCGACCGGGATGTCGGGATCGAGCGCATAGACCGCGCCGGCCGCGGGATTGACGATGCGCGGCCGCCGCGCCTCGGGCGGCGCCACCGCCTGGACGCTCTGGCCGGTGCCGGCGAGGAAATAGTCGCGGCGCGGCGGCTCGATGCCGTCGGCGAAGCGGACCGCGCGCGCCTCGACGCCGCCGGGCATCTTCGGCGCGCGCGAGGGGCGGGCGGCGTGGAGCGCGCGCATCACATCGCGCCATACCGGCGCGGCGCCGCTGGTGCCCGAGACCGCGCGCATCGGATCGCCCTCCAGATTGCCGATCCAGACCGCGACGGTGTAGCGATCCGAGAAGCCGACGCACCAATTGTCGCGCATCGCCTTCGAGGTGCCGGTCTTCACCGCCGCCCAGAACGGCAGGCGCAACGCGCTGTCCAGCCCGAAGGTCTGCGCGCGGGCGTTGGGATCGGCGAGCATGTCGGCGACGATCCATGCCGCCTGCGGCGTCGTCACCGGCCGCGCCTTGCCCTCGGGATCCCCGGCGCGGATGCGCAGCGGCGCGTAGCGGCCGCCCCGCGCCAGCATGCGATAGGCCGCCGCCTGTTCGAGCAGGGTCACCTCGGCCGAACCCAGCGCCAGCGAGAAGCCGTAATATTGGCCGTCCTCGGTGAGCCCGCGATAGCCCGAATCCCACAGCCGGTCGCGGAACGACTCGACGCCGGTCAGCACCAGGGTCCGCACCGCCGGCACGTTGAGCGAGCCGGCAAGCGCGCTGCGCACCGAGACCGGGCCCTTGAACGCACGGTCATAATTTTGCGGCACATAGAGGCCCGAGGCGGTGTCGAGCTGCACCGGCGAATCGTCGAGGATCGAGGCAGGGGTGAGATAGCCCTTCTCGATCGCCATCGCGTAGAGGAAGGGCTTCAGGGTCGAGCCCGCCTGGCGATAGGCGTTGGCGCCATCCACCGCTGCCGCGGTCGATTCGCCCCCCACCCCGCCGACATAGGCGAGCACGTCGCCGCTCGCATTGTCGACCGCCACCACCGCGCCGTCGCGCACCCGCGCGCTGCCGAGCCCCTGCAACTGCCGGCGCAGCGCGGTGGCGGCGACGCGCTGGACGGCCGCATCGAGCGTGGTCGTGACCTTGAGGCCGGGCGTGTCGAGCAGGCGCACCGCGAGATGCGGCGCCAGCCCGGGGTCGAGCACCAGCCGCCGCGCGGGCGACAGCATCGATCCGGCGGCGATGCGCAGCCCTTCGCAACCCAGTTCGGGCGCGATCGCGCAGGCGCGGCGGGTGACGGTGGCCTGATCGGCGCGCGGATCGGGCAGCAAGGCGGTCAGCAAAGCGGCGTCGGAGCGGCTGAGCGCATCGGGGGTCTTGCCGAACAGGGTCAGCGCCGCGGCGCCGACGCCCTGCGCCTCGCCACGGAAGCCGGCGAGGTTGAGATAGGCTTCGAGGATCTCTTCCTTGCTCCACCGATCCTCCAGCGCTTGCGCCGTGCGCATCTGGCGCAGCTTGTCCCGCCAGTCGCGCGCGCCCGGCGCGCCGATATCGGGCGAGAGCCAGGCGGCGAGCTGCATCGACAAGGTGGATGCGCCGCGGGCGCGCTGGCCGCGCAGCCGATCGCGGATCGAACCCGCGAAGGCCAGCCAGTCGACGCCGCGATGGCTGCGGAAGCGGCGATCCTCCGACGCGATCAGCGTTTCGGGTACGACCGGGGCGATCTCGTCGAGCGGCGTCCAGGCGAGGCGGCGCGCGGCGAAATCGACGCGCTCGGCGTCGATCAGCCGGCCGTTGCGATCGTAGAGCCAGGATTCGCTGGGGCGCCAGGCCGCCCTGACGTCGCGGTAGGACGGCAGCGGCGGCGGCATCGTGAACCAGTGGAGGATCGCCGCCGAGAGCGCGACGGTGATGGTCAGCGCCCAGAGGAGGTGGGTGCGAAACTCCCCTTTTAAGCCCCTCCCCTTCAGGGGAGGGGTTGGGGTGGGGGCGAGCGAAGCGAGCTCTTTCCTTCCACCACCATCACCTGACATTCCCCACCCCAACCCCTCCCCTGAAGGGGAGGGGCTTTCGTCCTTACTCACCGCAGCGCCACCGCGATCTGGCCGTTGGGCACCTGCGCGCGGATGTCCGGCGAATACATCGCCTCGACCCGCGTCGGCGGCAGGTTGAAACGGCCGACGCCGTTCAGCCGCACGGTATATTCGACCGTGAACGTGCCACGCGGCACCCATTCGAAATAGCCGCGCCACGAATCGCGTCCGCGCTCGACATAGCTGGGCTGCACACCCTCCCCGCCCGATGCCGCATCGGCCAGCAGCTGCGACTGGCCGCCGAGCGTGCCGACGATCGTCGCGCCGCCCGGGATCGGATCGTTCACCACAACCCATTGCCGGTCGGCGGTCGAATCGACGGTGATGCGCACCTTGAGCACGTCGCCGCGGGTCAGGCGGCCCGGCACCTTCTGTTCGAGCACGCTGACCTGCTTGGTCATGCGATAGCCGGCATAGAGCGGCTGCAGCAGCGGCACCGCCGCCTTCACCTGCACCATCGCCCACGGCCCCGCCCCGCCCTGCTGGGTCAGCACCAGCGGCGTCTTCGCCGCCGGCAGCGGAAAGCGCAGCGGCGCCGCGTCCGCCGCCTGCGGCCATTCGCGCTGGCGGGTCTCGCTGCCGAGCCGCGCCATCGTCACCCCGGTGATCGCGCTCGCCGGATAGAGGCTGCCGAAGCGGCGCGCGGTGACCGAGCCCCAGGCATTGGCCGGGGTGGTATCCCAATGGCCCCGGCTCTGGCGCAGCGCCGCGCCGACCATCAGCCTGGGCACGTCATCCTCCCAGCCCGGCCGGCCGAGCACCGCGAGCAGCGCGCGCAGCACCGATTCGTCGCCGGTGACCATCATCCACCACGGCGCGTTGCCGGCATCGACCAGATCGACCCGCGATCCTTCGTAGACCAGCCGCGTGCGCAGCACCTTTTCCGCCTGCAGCCGCAGCGCCTGCGCGTTGGCGAGCCCCGGCGTCCTGTCGATCGCGACCATCCAGTCGGCGAGCAACGCCGTCGGCATGTCGCCCGGCGCGAGGCCGAGCTGGCCGAACATCGCCGGATCGGCGGCCCCGTTGCGGGCGAGCGCGGCGAGCGCGGCGACACGCAGCAGGCGCTGGTCGCCGGCATAGGCGGTGTCGCGCCGCAACCGGCCCTCCACCACCGCCTTCAGGGCCTCGATCATCTTCGCGCGGGCACCATCGGGGATCGCCCAGCCCGATTCGGCGGTGATCGACAGCACATAGGCGGTCAGCGCCTCCGATCCCTGGATGCTCGGCGACGGCCAGTAACGCAGCAGGCCTTCCTCATCGAGATAGGCGGGGATCTCGCCCGACAGCCGCGTCCATGCCCCCGGATCGTCGAGCGCCACCGCGCGCGACAATTGCTGTTCGAAGCAGCCATAGGGATAGGCGGCCATATAGGCGCGCACGCCCTCCAGCGGCGGCGCCAACGTCGCGCTGAGCTTGATGTCGACCACCCCGGTGCCCGGCAGCGCGCCCGCGGGCGGCGCGACAGGGAAGTTGGCGGCACCGACCCGCACCAGGGTGCCCGCCCAGGTTTCCACCGGCACTGCCGGGATCACATCCTGCGCCACGCTGATCCGGTCCGCCGCACCGCCATCGGACTTCGCCTCGACCGTCCAGTTGAGGCGATCGACATTGGCGGGCGCGGTCAGGTGCCACGTCACCGGCTCGGCCTTGCCGGCCGGGATGGTAACGGTGAGCGGACGGCCTTGCGCCACCGCCGGGTTCACGCCCACCGTCGCGGTGACGGTCATCGGCTTGTCGGTGGTGTTGCGCAGCGTGAAGGTCGCGCCGAACTGGTCGCCGGTGCGCACCAGCGGCGGGATGCCCGAGAGGATCTGCAGATCCTGCGTCGTCCGGACCGCCAGTTCGCCGGTGCCGAACAGCCCGGCGCCGCTGGTGGCGATCGCCACCAGCTTGAACGAACTCAGCGCGTCGGACAGCGGCACATCGACCTGCGCGCGGCCCGCCGCATCGAGCGGCACCCGCCCGCGCCACAGCAGCACCGGGCGGAAATCCTCGCGGTTGAGCGCGGAGAGGTCGCCGCCGCCACCGCCGCCGGCCTCCACCGCCTTCTTGCCATAATGGCGCTTGCCGACGACCTGCGTCTGCGCGGTGGAGGTGAGCACCGCCACCGGCCGCTGGACCATCATCGCCTCGATCAGCTTCCAGCTTTCGTTGGGCTGAAGCTGGAGCAGCGCTTCGTCGACCGCGGCGAAGGCGATCTCGGCGGATTTGGGCGCCTTGCCGTCGGGCCCCTTCACCTCGACCGCGACATGCGCGGTCTCGCGCACCGCATAGCTCTTCTTGTCCGCCTTCACCGCCACGGCGAGGCGATGGCCTTCCCAGCCCACCTTCACCTTGGCCATGCCCAGCCGGTAGCTCGGCTTGGCGAGGTCGACGAGCGCGGTCGGCTTGGCGACGTCACGCGCGAAGAAGGGCAGCCCCCAGCGCCGCGCAAGGTCCGACAGCCACAGGCGGAACCCGCCGACACGGCCGCGTACCGCCATCACCGAGACATAGACCTCGGGCGCATAGGCACCGGGCATCGCCACCTCGACCACCGGATCCTTGCCGGACAGGCGGGTGACATAGCTGGAAAGCACGCCCTCGCGCTCCACCGTCACCAGCGCGGTCGCCTCGCGGAAGGGCATGCGCACCTGGAACCTGGCGGTCTCGCCCGCCTTGTACTCGGGCTGCTCGGCGACAAGATCCATGCGGTCGCCATTGTCGCCGCCGAACCACCAGTCGTCATCGCCCGCCAGCCACAGCGAACGCGTGGCGTGGGCGACATTGCCATTCCCGTCTTCGGTCGTCGCGACCGCATAGACCTCGCCCGACACGCCGGGATCGACCGCGCAGGTCGCCAGCCCCTGGCTGTCGGTGATCGCAGTGCATTCGGCGCTCAGCTTGGTGACCTTGGCCTGGTTGTCATAGGCGTAGAAGCCACCGATCAGCCGGCGCCGCGCGGTCAGTATCTCGCGGCTGTAGAGGTCGACGCGGATGCGCTGGCCGCGGATCGGCTTGCCATCGAGCCCGAGCGCCACGAAGCGCAGGCGCATATCGTCCTGCTTCATCAGCCAGCCATCGCCCTTCATGCCGAGCTGAACGCCGCTGGCATGGATCGGCACGCGGCGCGATGCGGTCAGCACCTCGCCATTGGCATCCTCATAATCCATCTCGACCACCATCCGGGCGCCGCCGGTGATCGTCGCGGGGATGTCGATCGCGGTGCGCGCGGTGCCCTGCGCGTCGAGCGTGACCGGCAATGTCTGCGCGGGCGGCAGCGGCGGGGCGATCTCCTCGCCCTCGCCGTCGAGGGGCTTGGTGCCCTCCTCGAGCAGCCGGCCGCCGAAGCTCCATCCCTCATAGCCGGCAGGCGCGAGATCGTCGGCGGTGAAGGCGGTGCGGATGCGTACCGGCAGCGATGCCGCGCCGCCGCCCGAGAGATAGCCGACGAAGAGGTCCAGCGGCACGCGCTTGGGGCGCACCTGCGCCTCCTTGGGGCCAGTCACGGTCGCGCGCATCGTCGGCAGGCGGAACTCGTCCAGCTTGATCGACTGGTCGGTATAGATCGTGCGCTCACCGACCACGATCTGCAGGTCGTAATCGCCCATCGGCGCGCCTTCGGGGGCGGACCAGCGCGATTCGCCGATGCCGTCCGCGGCGATCTTCAGCGGCATTTCGAACTGCGTGTCGGAACCGCGATGGACCAGCCGCAACGTGCCGTCGATCGGTTCGGCATAGCCGAAGCCGGTTGCGATCGGCCGGCGCAGGATATGCTTCATGTTCACCGTCTCGCCGGCGCGCAGCAAGGTGCGGTCGAAGAGGGTGTGGACGATGTCGTCGGGCTTGGACCAGCCATAGGGCAGGTCGAAATCATAGGGCCGGATGCCCTCGCCCCATTCGGTCAGGGTGAAGCTGAAATCGCCCGCCTTGCGCGCGGAAACCATCAGCGGGTGCGGCGCGTCGGCGGATTGCGACTTGCAGTCGCCATAGGTTTCGGGCTCGGGCAGGCCGCCCTTGATGAGCACGCGGCCAAGCGCATCGCTGGCGCCGCGCGCGATCAGCCGGCCGGTGCAGCTGTCGGACACGCGCACATCGGCGCCGGCGACGGGCTTGCCGGTGTCGAGCGCGGTCACCCAGGCGAGCGAGGCGCCGCGGCCCCATTTGAAATGGACGCTCATGTTGGTGACGAGCGCGCCCGCCGCCACATAGCGCGTCGTCTTGCGGCCGAGCAACGCTTCGCCGAGCGTCGGGCTGGCGAGCTCGACGACGTAGAAGCCGGGATCCTTCAGCGGGATGCCGACGACCTCGAAATCCTTGCCCTTGCCGGGCAGCGGCACCGACATCGCCTTGCCCGCGGCGGCACCCGTCAGGATCGAGCGGGTGCCGGTATGGTTGACCGTCACATCCTCGCCGCCGCGCTTTTCCTCGCGGAAATCATTGGCGCCGGCGGTCTCGATCTCGCGCAGCCATCTGGCGATCGCCGCGTCCGACGTGGAATCGGCCTCCAGCATCTTGCCGGCGATCGGCTGGCTGCGGCCCTGCAGCGCCGGTTCGACGTTGCGGACGGTGACGGGCAGCGTGCCGCCTTCCTTCGCCTCGATGATGCCGAAGGGTGCCGCGAACTTCACCAGCGGCGGCGCGACGTCGAAGCGGACGTCGAGCGGGAAGCGCTGCGCGTTGGCGAGCGGGCGGCCGCTTTCATCCTTCACGCCATCGGGCAGGATCAGCTTGCCGATGGTGCCGGCGGGCAGCGGCGCCGCGAAGCTGACGCTGCTGATATGCGCGCGATTCTTGTCGTCATCGTCGATCTTGGCGGCCAGCGTCTTGCCGCCCGCCTCGATGCGGATCGCCTTTGCCTGCTCGATCGGGATCGGTGCAGTAAATTGCACACTGGCCTTGAGCACCGGGTTGCAGCCCGCCTGCGGGTTGACCCGCGAGCAGCTGAAGCTCGCCTCGAATGCCTTGCGGACGGTGAAGTCGAAGCGCTGGTCGGCGCCAGCGGTGCGGCCGTCGGCGCTGCGGATGCCGGCGCCCCACACCAGCGCCATGTCCCGCCCCGGCGGCAGCGGCCGGCGGCATTTGAGCGCGGTGACCGTCTTCAACGCGTCGGCACGGGCCTTCGCATCCGCCGGCACCGGCTGGGGCAGGCCGGCCGTGCTCAGGAAATTGTCGAGCGTGTACGTGTCCTTGCCCAGGCCGGTCAGGATCTTGTCCGTCACGGACGGGTCGAGCACGTCGACCGCGATCTTCTCGCCGATGCCGTCGACCGAGCAATAGGCGTTGCCCGCCACCGAGCCGCGATCCGCGGGCACGTTGGCGGCGATGAGGAAGATCTGGCCATCCTCCTCGATCCGGCCATCATAGCGGCCGGGCAGGATCGCGCGCGCGGTCGGGCCACCGGTGTCGACCGAGAAGCTGCGTCCGCCCGCAACCTCAATGCCCTTCGCGCTCATCAGGCCCTGGCGCAGCTCGAACTTGCAGGTCAATCCGCCGGGCAGCGGCTTTTCGAATTCGTGGACATAGGTGGTGGTATCCACCCAGCGGCCGGTGCCGCCGACAGGGCAGTCGATCTTCCAGGGGGTCTGCGCGCGGGGATCGCCCAGCGGCACCATCGGCTCGGAGAAGCGCACGGTGTAGCGCTCGACCGCGCCGCCGCCCATGCCGGGGGTGGCGAGCACCACCTGCGGCGCGCTGTCGCCAACCGCCACCACCGGTCCCAGGACTGCGCCGCAAAACGCCGCCGCAGCCAGCGCAATCAACCCCTTGCGCATGCAACTCCCCTCGCCGCCTCTAGGGGGGTAACTGAACCGTCACCGCCACTTAAGTCCAGTGCGAATTAACCCAGGCTAATGTCGCTTGCAGTCGATCCATTATGGATGAAAACTGCGGGAAGGTACGGGGGGAATGGTCGATTGGATGCGGCGCTGGAACTGGCGGGCGGGATCGCGCACGAACTCGCGCTGTTCGCGGCGATCGCCTTCCTGATCGGCGGCGTCGACGACCTTGCCGTTGACCTGCTGTGGCTGGGCCGCACCGGCTGGCGGCGCCTGACCGGCGCGCCGGCCGCACCGGCGCTCCCCGCGCCGGTGCGGCCGGGCTGGCTCGCGGTGTTCGTGCCCGCGTGGGACGAGGCGGCGGTGATCGGCCAGATGCTGCGCGCGGCCCTCGCCCGCTTCGACCATCCCGACTATCGCATCTATGTCGGCTGCTATCCCAACGATCCCGAAACGCTGGAGGTGGTCCAAGCCGTCGCGGCGCGGGACTCGCGCGTCCGCCCCGTCATCCACCGCCGCGAGGGACCGACGACCAAGGCGGATTGCCTCAACGGCGTGTGGGCGGCGCTGCTCGCCGACGAAGCGGCGCGGGGCGAGCGGGCCAAGGCAATCATCCTTCATGACGCCGAGGACGTCGTCCATCCCCAGGAATTGCGCCTGTTCGACCGGCTGATCGAGGCCCATGCGATGGTCCAGATCCCGGTGCTGCCGCTGGCGGTGCCCGGATCGCGCTGGGTTTCGGGCCATTATCTCGACGAGTTCGCCGAGGCGCATGGCAAGCAGCTCGTCGTCCGCGAACAGCTCGGCGCGGCGGTGCCCGCCGCAGGGGTCGGCTGCGCGTTCGAACGCGACATGCTGGAGCGGATCGCCGACGGCCGCCACGATGGCCCGTTCGATGCCGACAGCCTGACCGAGGATTATGAGCTCGGCCTCAGGATCAGCGCGCTGGGCGGGCGCGGCACCTTCGCGCGGCTTCGCGCCGCGGATGGCAGCCTGATCGCCACCCGCGCCTACTTCCCCGCCACGCTCGATGCCGCGGTCCGCCAGAAGGCCCGCTGGGTGACGGGGATCGCGCTGCTCGGCTGGGAGCGGCTGGGCTGGACGGACAGCCTCGCCGAAAGCTGGATGCGCATGCGCGACCGGCGCGCGCTGCTCGCCGCCATCACCATCGCGGTCGGCTATGTCGCGGCCTTCCTCGCGACCGGCACAGTGCTGGCCGGGACAGCCGCCGGAAAACCCACCGGCGAGATCGGCCCCGGGCTGGCGCTGCTGATCAACATCAACGCCGCGCTGCTGATCTGGCGGATGCTGATGCGCGGGCTGTTCGTGGGCAACGCACATGGCTGGCGCGAAGGACTGATCTCGATCCCGCGCGCCGCGGTCGCCAACCTGATCGCGATCCTCTCGGCGTGGCGCGCGCTCGGCCGCTATCTGGCGATCAAGCGCGGCACCGCGCCGCAATGGGACAAGACGGCGCACGCCTTTCCCGATATCAGCGTACCGCTATGAGCGCCTTCGCCGCCCCGCCCGTCCGCTTCCTCGTCGCCGTGATGGCGTTGTGGACGGGTGCGCGCGCCACCGCGCTGATGTGGGAAGAAGGCGTGGTCGATCCCGCACGGCGCGGCGCGACCGAGTTCGTCGCGCTCGACCCGCCGAAGGTACCCGCCATCGTCGCCGCGCCCGAACCGGCGGTGCAACTCGCGATGGCGGAGCCGGCGGCGCGCCCCGCGATCGTCCCCGCCGTGCTGATGGCGGCCGCGCCGCCGACCGAAGCGCCGGCCGACCCGGCGCCCGCCGAACAGGGCAGCGTCGATCCGGAAGCGCTGCTGCTGATCGCCAGCTATGGCGGCCCGCCGCAGCTGCCGCTGCCCGAGCCCGCACCCGCAGCCGATCCGCAGCCCGCGTTCGCTGCGCCCGCCCCGGTGGTGCTGGCGCTCAACACGATCGCGCCGGTGCTGTCAGAAGCCTAAGGTGAAGCGCAGCGCAGCGCCGACATCGTCGTCCAGCGCCGCATAATTGCCGGGATCGCTGCGCAGGAACAGGTTGGCGCCGATCCGCCCCCGGCCCAGCGGCCGATCGTAGCGCACCTCATAATCGAGCTCGCGGCCGGTCGGCGCAAGGTTGACGCGCTGCACCGCATAGCCGGTCACGCCCGTCGCATAATCATAGCCCGCCGGCAGGCTCAGCATCAGCCCGCCATCGGCAACGCGCAGTGGCTGCGCGAAGCGGACGGCGATCGCATCGCCGCCGCCGAACAGCCCGCGCTTCCCCGCATCGACGGAGAAAGCGGTGGTGCGGAGCGTGGCGCCATCGACCAGCGCGCCGGCGCGCGGCACCTGGGTCCAGCCCTGCCGGTAGGAGGCGCCGAGGCTCCAGCCATGGCCGCCCTGCCAGCGCGCGCCGCCATCGACGAACCAGCTCCGCCCCGCCCGCGCGCCGAACAGCGCGTCGAAGCGCGCGCCGATCACCGTCTCCTGCTCGATCATCCGCGTCGCGCCAAGGCTGAGCGCGAGCCCGCCCAACCGCCGGTCGAGCGTGACCGAGGTCGCGCTATAGCCATAGCGGCGAAACCGGTTGCGCAGCGCATCGATGCCCTCCCGGCTGTAGACCAGCGCATTGCCGCGCTCGGCGGCGACGGTCAGCCCCAAGCGGCCGATGCGGTGGCTGAGCGCGAAGGCGCTGTCGCTGCGCTGCTCGAACCCGGCATCGCCCGCGGCATCGCGCGCGACGAGGAAAGCGGGGCTGCCGCGGCCGCCCATCGCCGCAACCAGCGCGTCGGCGCCTTGCGCGATCGCGAAGCGAATCTCGGTCGAGGCGCCGAGCCGTGTCGCGACGCTGCCCGCCATCGCGCGCGCCTGGCGCGCTTCGTCCCCGCTCAGCAGCAGCCGCTCGACCGCTACACCGTCGCGGCCCGGCGCGATGGTGAGCGCCAGGGTCGTGCCGCCGGCGCCGATCGCGGCGCTGCGCCCGGTCGCCTGCAGCGCGGAGACGAGCGCGGTGCGCGGGGTCGCGCCGCGGATCGCGGGGGAAAATTGCATGCCGAACGCGCGCGCATATTTGTCGAGCACCACCGCCTGCAGGCTCTCGCCCCCCTGTCCGGCATCGCCCATCGCGCTGGACAATGTCGCGCTGGGATCGAGCGACACCGGCACGCCGCTGCCGGCGAGCGCGGTCTGCCCCTGCGGCTGGAAGGCGCGGCCGATGTCGAGCAGCCCCCTGCCATAGACGGGATCGACGCCGGCCGCGCCGGCATCGCGCGCGGTGCTGAGCAGCAGCTCGACGAGCTGCTGGCCGGTCATCGTCGGAAAGGCCTGCGCGAGCAGCGCGATCGCCCCGGCGACGTGCGGCGCCGCGAAGGAGGTGCCGTTCCACAGGAAGGTCTGGCCGCTTTCGTCATTCGCCTGAACGCGCTCGCCCAGCGCGGTGACGTAGACGTTCTGCGCGCTGCCCGCGCGGTTGCTGAAATCGGAGATGGTGCCGGCCGCGTTGGTCGAACCGGCGACGATGATCAGGCCGCGCGCAAGCGCCGGATCGAGCGCGACGCGCGCAAACGGATCGATCTGGTCGGCGCTGTCGTTGCCGGCCGAAAAGACGATGACGACCCCTGCCGCGGTCGCGCGCGCGATCGCCTGCTGCAGCACCGGCGCCGCCGCGCCGCCGCCCAGCGAAATGTTGACGACGCGCGCGCCCGCGCCAGCCGCGACGTCGAGCGCGCGGGCGATGGCGGGATCGGGGTGCGTGCAGCCATCGTCGGGATTGCCGGGATCGTCGGCGGCGCAGCTTCCCGGCTCGTCGGTGCGCAGCACGAGCAGGGTCGCGTCGAACGCCACGCCATGGACCTGGCTGTCATTCTTCGCGGCTGCCAGCACCGTCGACACCGCCGTGCCGTGCCCGCCGGCATCCTGGATCGAGGCGTTGCCCGCGGTGTCGCGCGACAAGGGGCTGATCCGGCCGGCGAATTCGGGGCTGTCGATGTCGATGCCGCTGTCGATCACGCCGGCCAGCACGCCCCGGCCGGTCGCGCCCGCCTGATAGGCAGGAATCGCGTTGGCGAGCACCAGCCCGCGCGAGGCGCGATATTCGGCGGTGCTGAAGGGGTTGGCGGGGGTGGGCGTCGGGGTGGGAACGGGCGTCGGCACGGGTGTTGGAGTCGGAGTCGGCGTCGGTACGGGGGCCGGCGTGCTTCCCACACCCCCGCCTCCCCCGCCGCAACCATCGACCAGCACGGCCGCAAGCGAGAGAAGGGCAAGGCGACGCAAGGCTGGACCGGACATTTCGATACCCCCCGGACACGGCCAAACACTCCACCATTCGGCCCCGCCGGAGCGTAGACCCGCCGCATCGGCGGCGAAAGCGCTTTGCGCCACAATGGACGTAGCGGCGCTCCGGCGCTAAGCGCACCCCCACCATGCCGCCTGAACTCGCCCACATCCGCACCTGGATCTTCGATCTCGACAACACGCTCTATCCGGCGTCGGCGGACCTGTTCGGGCTGATCGACCAGCGGATGACTGCCTTCGTCGCGCGGCTGCTCGATCTCGATCCGGTCGAGGCGCGGCGGGTGCAGAAGGACTATTTTCGCAACCACGGCACCACCCTTTCGGGGCTGATGTCGGCGCACCATGTCGATCCCTACGAATTCCTCGACTATGTCCACGATATCGAGATGGACGCGCTGGCCGAGGACCGCCGGCTGGTCCGCGCGGTGGCGCGGCTGCCCGGCCGCAAGCTCGTCTTCACCAATGGCGACGTGCCTTATGCACAGCGCGTGCTGCAGCGGCTGGGTCTCGGCGAATCGTTCGAGGCGATCCACGACATCCACGCCTGCGCCTATCAGCCCAAGCCCAACCCTGAGAGCTACCGGACGATGATGGCGGCGCTGAACGTCGATCCGGCGACCGCGCTGTTCGCGGAAGACATGGCGCGCAACCTGCGGCCCGCCAAGGCGCTGGGGATGACCACGGTGTGGGTCAACAACGGCTCCGAGATGGGCGATATCGACCATGCGCATGATTTTATCGATTTCGAAACCGCCGATATCGGCGCCTGGCTGGATGAGATCCTGGGGGACGAATGACGATGACGACCGACCTGCAATCGACGATCGAAACGGCGTGGGAAGCCCGCGATACGCTGGGCTTCACCACCACCGGCGCGGTACGCGAGGCGGTCGAAGACGCGCTGGCGCTGCTCGATTCGGGTGAGAAGCGGGTCGCCGAGCCGGGCGCCGACGGCTGGGAGGTCAATCAGTGGCTCAAGAAGGCGGTGCTGCTGAGCTTCCGCCTCAACGACAATGCGGTGATGCCCGGGCCGGGTGCGGCGGCCTGGTGGGACAAGGTGCCGCTGAAGTTCGACGGCTGGGACGAGGCGCGTTTCCGCGACGCCGGCTTCCGCGCGGTGCCGGGCAGCGTCGTCCGCCGCGGCGCGCACATCGCCAGGGGCGTCGTGCTGATGCCGAGCTTCGTCAACATCGGCGCCTATGTCGGCGAGGGCTCGATGGTCGACACCTGGGCGACGGTCGGCAGTTGCGCGCAGATCGGCCGCAACGTCCACCTTTCGGGCGGCGTCGGCATCGGCGGCGTGCTCGAGCCACTGCAGGCCAATCCGGTGGTGATCGAGGATGATTGCTTCATCGGCGCACGCTCCGAAGTGGTCGAGGGCGTGATCGTCGAACGCGGCGCGGTGCTCTCGATGGGCGTGTTCATTTCGTCGACCAGCAAGATCGTCGACCGCACCACCGGCGAGATCTTCGTCGGCCGCGTGCCGGCCTATTCGGTGGTCGTGCCCGGCACCCTGCCGGGCAAGCCGCTGCCCGATGGCACGCCCGGCCCGGCGCTGTCCTGCGCGGTGATCGTCAAGCGCGTCGACGCGCAGACGCGTGCGAAGACGGGGATCAACGAACTGCTGCGGGATTGATCGATTTCAGCCCTTCCTCTTCAGAGGAGGGGTTGGGGTGGAGGCGAGCGGAGCGAGCTTCCGGCAACGCCGGAAAGCAGCGCCGCCCCTCCCGTTCCCTCCCCTGAAAGGTCCTGAAGGGGAGGGATTATGAAGCTCACCCCACGTCCACACCCTTCCAGAACGCGATCCGGTCCCGGATTTCGTCCGCCGCCGGCTTGGTCTCCGGATAGTACCAGGCCGCATCGCGGTTCTCGGCGCCATCGACGACGAGGCTGTAATAGCTCGCCGTTCCCTTCCAAGGGCAGACGGTGGTCGTCCCGCTCGGCACCAGCAGTTCGGCATTCACCGCGTCGCGCGGGAAATAATGATTGCCCTCGACGACGATGGTCTCGTCCGATTCGGCGATCGTCGCGCCATTCCACACTGCCTTCACCATGATCGTCTCCTCAGCATATGGCCGAGATGGGGTCGCGCAGGCGGATTGCCAGAGGTCAGCCGGCGTCGAGCGTGCCGGCCACCATCGTCCGCACCCGGCCGCCGATCCACGCGACATCCCCTTCATAGTCGACGAACACACGGCCGCGGCGGCCGAGGCGCGTGCCCTGCGCGGCGATATAGGCGTCATCCGCGCGGCCGGTCTCGCGCAGCCACATCGCGACGGCGGCGTTGAAGCTGCCCGTCACCGGGTCCTCGATCAAGGTGCCGGTGGCATCGCTGAAGATGGTGCGGATTTCCCAGTCGACCGGTGCGCCCGCGGGATGCGCGCCGACCAGGCCGATCTCGATGCGGGCCTCGTGGAAGCGCAGCGGCTCGACGGCGAGCACCGCCTCCGCCGACTTCAGCATCACCCCGATCCAGCCGGGGCCATTGTCCGCCCAGCGGCATTCGACGATATCGGCCGGATCGATGCGCAGCACCTCGACCACCTGGTCGAGCGCGACGGCATCGACCGCGCCGGCGCGCAGCAGTGGCGGCGGCGCGAAGGCGAGGCGTTCACCATCCCGTCGGATCGGGATCAGCCCGGCGCCGCACTGCTGGACGATCCGGCCCGCGTCGCGCGGCACGCCGCCGGCTTCCAGCCAGGCATGGCAGGTGCCGAGCGTCGGGTGACCGGCGAAGGGCAGTTCACGCTCCAGCGTGAAGATGCGCACGCGATAATCCGCGCCCGGCGCGGTCGGGGGCAGCAGGAAGGTGGTTTCGGACAGGTTGAACCAGCGCGCCATGCGCTGCATCGTCTCGGGGTCGAGCGCTTCGGCGGCATGGACCACCGCCAGCGGATTGCCCGAGAAGGGACCGTCGTGGAACACGTCCACCAGCCCGTAGCGCCTGTCGATCATCATCGCCTCCATTAACCGAGCCGCTGGATGGCGCCATTCCCGTGCTGGTAACAGAGACAGTTCAGTACGATTCCGTCAAACCGTACTGGCAGGATCGATCGAATGGGCGGCCAGCGATGTGCCGGCCGCCCCATTCACCCCGTTCAGTCCTCGCGCGTCCAGCCGAAGGCGGAGAGCATGATGTCGAACAGATGCGTATTGGCGAAGAAGCCATGCACCTGCTCCGCGCCCGGGCCCGAGGCGGTGACGATCACTTCCTCGCCGGTATGGCCGTCCTCAACGCTGATCACGCCGTTGGCGGCGGCGGTCGCGCCGGGCTTGGCGGCCTCGGCCGCATATTGATCCGCCAGCGGGGTGCCGCGGGTGCCGCCGCCCATGCGCAGCCCGAAGCTGTGATCGGCGGTGAACAGGATCAGCGTGTCTTCGCCGGCAACCTCGCGGACGCGGCGGATCATGTCGTCCATCTCGGTGACGTGACGCAGCCCCGCTTGCGGATTGTCGGTGTGCATGTCCCACTCGACCATCAGGAAATAGCCCTTGGGGTTGCGCGCGAGCTGGCCGATCGTCGCCTCGACCGCGGGAATCGGTTCGAAATCGCTGTCGCGCAGCACCGCAGCGCGACCCGCCTCGCGAACCAGCGCCGGGTCCTCGCCATAGCGATAGCCGGCCGCCGCGAACGCCTGTTCGGCGGTCGTCTGCCGCGCGGCGAAGGAGGCGGTTGCATCCGCGCGGCCCTTGCCGATCAGGATGTCGACGCCATTGCCGAAGCGCGGCGCGAGCATCTGCCGGAAGATCTCATCCTTGTTCTTGCGCGTGCCGACATGGGCGTAGCAGGCGGCCGGCGTCGCATCCCAGATCGGCATGTTGGTGACGACCCCCGTCGAGAGCCCCCGCTGCTCGGCATATTCGAGCAGGGTCTTGACCGGGGTCACCGTGTCTCCGGTGCCGGTCGGCACCGCCGAGACCATCGAATTGTTGGTCTTTCGCCCGGTCATGATCGCGGTCATCCCCGCGCCCGAATCGGTGACCCACCGGTTGAGCGACGAGGTGTCGGACAGGCCGAGATAGGGCATGGTGTGGAGGAACAGCGACTGCGGGCGGTTGTTGGCGAGGATGCCGGCGGCACTGATCGTCGGCACGCCGCCGGCGTCGCCGAGAAAGAGGATGACGTTGCGCGCCTTCTTCGCCGGCGTGGCCGGTTGCGCGGGCTTCGCGCCCTTTGCTTCCTTCGCCGGCCGGGCCTGCTGCGCCCCGGCGGACGCGCCGCCGCCGACCAGAAGCGCGCCGACCATCAGGTGGGCGAGGATCGATCGCTTCTGCCTGTTCCCGAACATCTTCATATATTGTCTCCTTGTCGGGGATAGCGGGAAGCCGCGCGCCGAATGAGGTGCGCGTCCAACCCCGCCTGATTGTCTTCGAGCGCCAGCAGAACCGCCGGGCCGCCGGCCGTGGCCGATCGGAAGGCACATCGTCTTGACCGTCCCCGTTCTCGCGCAGGGAGCAGATGCGGCCCCGCACCGGCGATTGCGACCAGCTGCTGAAATTCGTCGCGACCGTCTGCCGTCAGCCGCCGTCGGATGGCGACCTAGGCAGCGCGATTGACGTTTTTGTGACAGCCTCGGACCGTCAGCGAAATTTAACGGCGATCCGCGCGCCCGCCCACCGTGGGCGAGCCGCCTACCCGGCCTTCTTGTCGAGCACGTCCACGAGCAGCGTGTTCGCGCGCGGACCATCCCAGTTCATGCCGCCGACGACGCGCCACACTTCCTTGCCCTCGGCATCGAACAGCACCGTGGTCGGCAGCATGCCGGTGGCGAAGGCGAAGCCCAGGCCGCTTTCCTGATCGAGATAGGGCTGGAGGTGCCTGAACTTCCGCTGCGCGAAGAAGTCCGCGACCAGTTCCGGCCCCTTGCTGTCCTGGCTGACGGTCAGCACCGTCATGCGGTCTCCCGCGCGCTCCGCCAGCGTATCGAGCGTCGGCATCTCGGCGACGCATGGCCCGCACCATGTCGCCCACAGATTGACCAGCACCGGCTTCCCCTTGAAGTCGGCGAGCGTCACCGTCTTGCCGTTGGGCGCGATGAAGGCGTCGGCGGGCGCGGGGGCGCCGCGCTTCGAGATGTCCAGCGTGCCGGTGAACTCGCGACCGCCGCCAGCCGGCGCTTCGGCGCTGGCGTTGGCGTTCGCGCTGTTCGCGGCTGCTTGCGGCGCATCGCCCGATTGCCTATCGCACGCGGCGATCAAGGGCAGCAGCATCAGAGGGAGAAAGGTGATCAGCGGCCGCAAGGAAAGCTCCAACAGCATGTGGGGCGGGCGCTTTGCCGAAGGCCCGGCATCGGTCATGCGCGAGATAAACGCCTCGATCCCCTTCGACAAGCGGATGTGGCAGCAGGACATCGCCGGATCCAAGGCGCATGTCGCGATGCTGGGCGCGCAGGGCATCGTCGCCGCCGACGACGCGCAGGCGATCGGCGCCGGGCTCGATCGCATCGCCGATGATTATGCCGCCAACGGCGTGCCGGTGGACCTCGCGCTCGAGGACATCCACATGGCGACCGAGGCGCGCCTCGCCGACCTGATCGGCCCGACCGCCGGCCGCCTGCACACCGCGCGCAGCCGCAACGACCAGGTCGCGACCGACTTCCGCCTGTGGGTGCGCGACGCCGTCGACATGGTCGGGAGCGGGCTGAAGGGCCTCCAGGCCGCGTTGCTGGCGCGCGCGGAAGAACATGCCGCGAGCGTGATACCGGGCTTCACCCACCTCCAGGTCGCGCAACCGGTGACGCTCGGCCATCATCTGATGGCCTATTTCGAGATGATCGCGCGCGACCGCAGCCGCTTCGCCGATGCCCGCGCGCGGATGAACCTGTGCCCGCTCGGCAGCGCGGCGCTCGCCGGCACCGGCTATCCGATCGACCGCCACGCGACCGCGGCGGCGCTCGGCTTCGACGGTCCGACGCGCAACTCGCTCGATTCGGTCAGCGATCGCGACTTCGCGCTCGACTATCTGATGGCGGCGACGCAGTGCGCGCTCCACCTCTCGCGCCTCGCCGAGGAGGTCATCATCTGGGCGAGCCAGCCCTTCGGCTTCGTCAAGCTGTCCGACGCCTGGTCGACCGGCTCCTCGATCATGCCGCAGAAGCGCAACCCCGACGCGGCCGAGCTGGTCCGCGGCCATGCCGGGCGGATCATGGGCTGCATGACCGCGCTGTCGGTGACGATGAAGGGCCTGCCCCTCGCCTATTCGAAGGACATGCAGGACGACAAGCCGCCGGTGTTCGAGGCGCACGACCTGCTCGGCCTCTCGATCGCGGCGATGACCGGCATGGTCGAGACGTTGCGCTTCGACACGGATCGCATGCGCATTGCGGCGATGGCCGGCTTCTCGACCGCGACCGACCTTGCCGACTGGCTGGTGCGCGATGCCGGCCTGCCCTTCCGCGAGGCGCATCATGTGACCGGCCGGATCGTCAAGCGCGCCGAGGAAAAAGGGATTGGCCTCGCCGACCTCTCGCTCGACGAACTGAAGGCAATCGACGAGCGTATCGACGAGCGGCTCTATGCGCTACTGACGGTGGACGCGTCGGTCGCCAGCCGGGCGAGTTTCGGCGGCACCGCGCCCGACCAGGTGCGCGCGCGCATCGCCGAGGCGAAAGCGGCGCTGGATTGAGGGAGTAAGCGGGTGAAGCGTGCGATCCTTGGAACGGCGGTGCTGCTGGCGCTGGCCGCCTGCGGCAGCCGCGAAGCGCTGACCCCGCCCCCCGGCACGTCGATGCCGCCGGCCGCCGCCGGCGACCCGACACCGCCGACCGCGGAGGAACTGGTCACCCCCGACACCCAGTCCCGCCCCGCCCGCAGCGACGAACTCCTTCGCCGCTCCGAGCAGCGCAAGGACGACCGCTTCGACCTGCCCCCGCCCGGTTGAGGCGTAAGAAGGGTCAGTTGATGAGCTGCGTAGGCGCGCCCAGCGCTGGGCCAGCCGCCGCAAGTCGGCGATCGAGCGTGTGAAGTATCGCACCGTGCGACGATGCTACGGCAAGGTGCAGCGCATCGCCGGCGCGGAGACCGACTTGATGCTGGTCGGCAAATGTCGCAGCCAACCGGAAATGACGGCTGACCACAGGCAGCACCGAAAAGCTGCTTGCCACGAGCTGATTGAACTTGGCCAGCGCTGCCGCGCGTTGTGCGAGATCGACCTGACCGGTCCGCAGCTTGATGGAAAGCGCAGAGGATAACTCGCTTATTGTCCAGTCGCTGATCAACAACTGCTCCGGGTCCTGCGCCTCCATCCATAGCTGGACTCGCGACGTCATCGGTTCATGGACGACCGCTGCAACGATCAGCGACGTGTCGAGATAGAGCATCAGTAGCGGTCTTCATCCCGCATCATCCGCACAAAATCTGCGGCACCCACCTCTTGCAAGGGCATTGCGTCCGTCAGGGCACGAAGTTCGGCTGCGTTGACGCGCTGGCGAGGTCGATCGACCGCTGTAAGACGCGCGACCGGCTTACCACGACGCGTTATATCGATCGTGTCTCCGGCCTCAACGCGATCGACCAGTTCGCTCAGATGCGCCTTCGCGTCTGCGAGACTTACCCTGTTCATGACGACCTCCTGACCATCTTGATAGTCATATAGGTTGAATCTGCAGCAAGCGCCACTGGCCGTGGCGTCCTCGCGCCAATCGATCGGTCGGTTTTTCCTCCCGATTCCGCAACAATCCGCTAAAGCGCGCCCGTCATGGATCATTTCACCCTCATCGATGGCGTGATGCACGCCGAACAGGTTCCGCTCCCCGCCATCGCCGAGGCGGTGCAGACGCCGGTCTATGTCTATTCGACCGCGACGATCGAGCGGCATGCCCGCGTGTTCTGCGAGGCGGTGGCCGGGTGCGGCAACGGCACGCCGCTGGTGGCCTTCGCGGTGAAGGCCAATCCCAACGGCGCGGTGCTCGCGACATTGGCGAAGGCCGGGCTGGGCGCGGACGTCGTCTCCGAGGGCGAGTTGCTGCGTGCGCTCCATGCCGGCGTGGCGCCGGAGAAGATCGTCTTTTCGGGGGTGGGCAAGACCGCGGCGGAGATGGCGCGCGCGCTCGATGCGGGCATCGGCCAGTTCAACCTCGAATCCGAGCAGGAAGCCGAGATGCTGTCGGCAGTCGCCGCCGCCAGGGGCGCGACCGCGCAGGTCGCCTACCGCATCAATCCGGACGTCGATGCGGGCACCCACGCCAAAATCTCCACCGGCAAGTCCGAGAACAAGTTCGGCATCCCCTACGACACCGCGCTTGCCGCCTGTGATCGCGCGCGGGCGATGCCGGGGCTGCAGGTGCGCGGCGTCGCCGTCCATATCGGCAGCCAATTGACCGATCTCGCGCCTCTGGAGGCCGCGTTCGGCCGGGTCGGCAAGCTGATCACGGCGCTGCGCGCAGCGGGGCATGACATCGTCACCGCCGATCTCGGCGGCGGCCTCGGCGTGCCCTATGATCCCGCCAAGCCCGCGCCGCCGAGCCCCGAGGCCTATGGCGCGATGGTTCGCCGCGCGACCGAGGGCTGGAACGTGCGGCTGATGTTCGAGCCGGGGCGATTGATCGTCGCCAATGCCGGGGTGCTGCTGACGAGGGTCATCCGGGTGAAGCCGGGCGTCACCAGCCCGTTCGTGATCGTCGACGCGGCAATGAACGACCTGCTGCGCCCCAGCCTCTACGACGCCTGGCACGACATCCGTTCGGTCACCCCGCGCGACGGCGAGATGACCGCGACCGTGGTCGGCCCGGTCTGCGAGAGCGGCGACACCTTCGCGACCAGGCGCGCGATGGGCGCGGTCGAGGCGGACGACCTGATCCTGTTCGCCACCGCCGGCGCCTATGGCGCGACGATGGCGAGCACCTACAACAGCCGGCCGCTGACCCCGGAGGTGCTGGTATCGGGCGATCGCTGGGCCGTGGTGCGCGAACGGCCGCCGGTCGAGGCGCTGATCGAGCAGGACACGCTGCCCGACTGGCTGTGATCAAACGCTTTTCTCTTCGGAAACGGAGCGAAAAGCGTAGCGCCGCTTTCCCGACCCAGCGCTAGCCTGCCGCCCAAAGAGGGGAGAGCCGATACCATGGTCCTGCGATCGATCGGTGTACGGCCATCGCGCATCGTCGCGATGGCGCTCATCCTGCTTCTGTTCGGCACGCCGGTCGCCGCCCTGCTGTGGGCGACGGCGGTGCCGGGCAGGTCGCACAAGGGTCCGTTGCCCGCGATCAGCGCCGAACAGCGGCTGCTCGCCGAACGCCTGACGGCGCATGTAACGGCGATCGGCACCACGCCGCACAATGTCGGCCACCCCGAGGCGCTCGATCGCGCGGCGGGCTATATTGAGCGGCACCTCGCCGGCCTCGGCTACGCCGTGCATCGCCAGCGCTTCCAGCCCGACCTGCCGATCGTCCGCAACATCGAGGTCGTGGTCGCGCCGCGCACGACGTCCGCGCCGACATTGGTGATCGGCGCGCATTACGACAGCGCGGGGGATGCGCCCGGCGCGAACGACAATGGTTCGGGCACCGCCGCGGTCATCGAACTGGCGCGGCGGCTGCGCGCGCTCGACGGGCGCTCGGCGCTGCGCATCCGGCTGGTGCTGTTCGCCAATGAGGAGCCGCCCTTCTTCGAGACCGAGGGGATGGGCAGCGTCGCCTATGCACGGCGGCTGAAACGATCGGGAGAGCCGGTCATCGGCATGATGTCACTGGAAACGATGGGCTATTATTCCGACCGGCCGGGCAGTCAGCATTATCCGCCGCCGCTGAGCCTGCTCTACCCCGGCACGGGCAATTTCATCGCCTTCGTCGGCACCACCGATTCGCGCGATTTCGTGCGCCATGCCGTCGGCACCTTCCGCGCGACCACGCCCTTCCCTTCGGTCGGCGGCACCGCGCCGGCCTTCGTGCGCGGCATCGACTGGTCCGATCACCGATCCTTCGCTGCGGTCGGGATCCCGGCGCTGATGGTCACCGACACGGCGCCGTTCCGCTATCCCTATTACCACGCCCAGGCGGACACGCCGGACAAGCTGGATTATGGACGACTGGCGCGGGTCACCGAGGGGCTGGAACGGGTGGTGCGCGCATCGGAGAAAGAGGCGCGCTGAATCGCATCCGGCCGTTCAGCGTTGAACGATCACCGTGTCCCGGCCGGCATGCTTCGCCTCATAGAGCAGGCCGTCCGCGCGGTGCATCAACTGGGATAGGGGTTCGGCATGCGCGCGTTCGGCGATGCCGGCGCTCAGCGTCGCCCGGAATGCCGCCGGCAGGCCGTCGAATGCCAGCCGGGCGAAGCGCGCGCGCACCGCTTCCGCGACGAGCCCCATCTCGGCCGCGTCGCTTCCCCGCCGCAGCATGGCGAACTCCTCGCCCCCCAGCCGCCCGATCAACATGGCCGGCGACGCGAAGCTGCCCAGAAGATCGGCGAGCGCGCAGATCACCACATCGCCCGCGGCATGGCCGAACCGGTCGTTGATCGACTTGAAATGGTCGATGTCGATCATCACCACCGCGACATCGCCGCCATCGCGGCGCGCGAGAAGCTGCCTGGCACGATCGTCGAAGCCGCGTCGATTGAGCAGCCCCGTCATCATATCGGTATCCGCCTGCAATCGCGTGGTGATCAGCATCTCGCGCATCACGACGAGGATCAATTGCAGGCCGGTGGCGATCAGCAGCACGCCCGATGTCACCTGGGAGATCAGCGCATAGGTGCTGCCGGCATAATCGCGCGCGGTCTGGCCGGGATGGAACCAGGTCGCGATCGACGGCTTGAGCAGGAAATGGCCGGACAGCAGCGCGAAGATCGCGAACAACGCGATCGTCCAGCCATCGCGCCGACGCGAGGCGAGGACGATGCCAGCGCACACCGCCAGCATCGCCGCGAAAGGCAGTTGATAGAGGAACTCATAGGCGAAGCTCCCCCGCGCGCCGCCCCAGATCGCCAGCCGTAGCGCAAAGGATGCGGCGAGCAGCCCGCACAGCAGCCGCCATGGCGGACGCAGGCCGAAGAAGCGCGACAGCCCGATCGCCATCAGGAAGAAGGCGGTGACGAACGCGGCATGGCTCAGCCACACGAATGGCGCCGGCGCCGGCACCAGCGGGATCAGCAATTCGCTGGCGGGCGTCAGGATGCCGACGGCATAGGTCAGCGCGAACAGCAGCACGTTGCGGTGGCCGCGATCACTGAGGCCGATCAGCAGAAACGCGATCGCGAACAGCAGCGCGAAGGCAATATTGCCTGACAGAGCGAACGCTGCACCCGTCATCATCGCCCGCCCTCGCGGACATCCGCGAAGGCTGCCCCCCCAAAGACTGCAGCGCGCGGCCCATCCTGCGCGCTGCAACGCCGTATTACATCCCGGGGTTAAGGATACGTAGCCAAGGACTCACAGACTCATCAGCGCGGGATCGCCCCCCTGCGCGGTGATGTTGACGGACAGCGCGCGCTCGACGGCGAAGCGCAACAGCGCGTGCGGGCCGCCCGCCTTGGGGCCGGTGCCCGACAGCCCCTCCCCGCCGAAGGGCTGCACGCCCACCACCGCGCCGATGATCGAGCGGTTGACGTACATGTTGCCCGCCGGAACCAGCGCCCGCACCTCCTGCGCGAAACGATCGATGCGGCTGTGGACGCCCAGGGTCAGGCCATAGCCCCGCGCCGCCAGCCTGGCCGCGACCTGCGGCAGTTCGCCCGCACGATAGCGATAGACGTGGAGGATCGGGCCGAACACCTCGCGTTCGAGGAAGTCCGCGGTCGGGATCTCGGCGATCACCGGACCGAAGAAGCTGCCCTTCGCGCCAAGTCCGCCGACGTCGCGCCGCGCGACGATCTTCGCCTCGCGCTCCAGCCGCGCGACATGCGCCTCCAGCGCCTCGCGCGCCTCGGCATCGATCACCGGACCGATGTCGGTCGACGGGTCGGCGGGGTCGCCGGTCACCAGCGCGTCGAGCGCGCCCTTCAGGGTGGCGATCGTCTCGTCGGCGCTTTCCTCGGGCAGATAG
This sequence comes from Sphingomonas sanxanigenens DSM 19645 = NX02, assembly GCF_000512205.2. NCBI lineage: Bacteria > Pseudomonadati > Pseudomonadota > Alphaproteobacteria > Sphingomonadales > Sphingomonadaceae > Sphingomonas > Sphingomonas sanxanigenens. The sequence continues at coordinate 5,716,229 of NZ_CP006644.1, read as the reverse complement.
AGCAGGCGAAGTGCCGAGCAACGCTGGCCGGCCGAGCCGAAGGCAGAGAGGATGACATCGTCCACCACCTGTTCGCGCAGCGCCGTCGTGTCGACGAACATGCCGTTGAGGCCGCCGGTCTCGGCGATGAACGGCACGATCGGGCCACGCCGCTCGGCCAGCGTTCGGTTGATCGCCCAAGCGGTTTCGGTGCCGCCGGTGAAGGCGACGCCGTCGATCCCGGGATGCCTGGTCAGCGCCGCGCCGACGGTGGCGCCGTCGCCCGGCAGCAGCGCCAGCAGCGCCGGATCGAGCCCGGCCTTGTGGAAGAGCCGCACCGCAGCGGCGGCGATCAGCGGGGTCTGTTCGGCGGGCTTTGCGAGCACCGCATTGCCCGCCGCCAGCGCCGCGGCGATCTGGCCGGTGAAGATCGCCAGCGGAAAATTCCAGGGCGAGATGCACACGAACAGGCCGCGCCCGCGCAGTTCGAGCTGGTTGGTCTCGCCGACGGGGCCGTTCAGCGGCTCCAGCCCGACGAACTGGCGCTCGGCGAGATGCGCATAGTAGCGGCAGAAATCGATCGCCTCCCGCACCTCGGCGACGCCGTCGTTGAGCGTCTTGCCCGCTTCGGCGGACAGCAGCGCGATCAGCGCGTCCATCTCGCGCTCGAGCGCGTCGCCCATCGCGCGCAGCACCGCGGCGCGGCCGGCACCGCCGGCGCGATCCCATGCGGGCTGCACCTTGCGCGCAAGCGCGACCGCACGGTCGATATCGGCCGGCGTCGCATCGCTGACGGTGCCGACGACGCGCGCGCCGTCCGCGGGGCTCGCGACCGGCTGGCCCGGTGTCACGACCAGCGCACCGCCGACGATCGCGCCGGATACGAAGCGCTCGTCGCGCGCCGCATCGGCGGCAAGCCGCGCCGCCTGGCGCGCGTCGAACAGCGAATAGTCGCGGCCGAGCGGGGTGATCCGGGCGAGGCCATAGATGTCGGCAGGCACCGGGATGCGCGGATGCCGGCCGGGCTGCGCCTCGACCAGCGCGATCGGGTCGCGCACCACATCCTCCACCGGAACCCGCTCGTCGAGCAGCGCGTGGACGAAACTGCTGTTCGCGCCATTCTCCAGCAGGCGGCGGACGAGATAGGGCAGCAATTCCTCATGCCCGCCGACCGGCGCATAGGCGCGCAATATGATGCCGCCATAGCGCGCATCCGCCGCGGCATAGAGCGCCTCGCCCATGCCGTGCAGGCGTTGATGCTCGATCGTCACGCCGTTCGCGGCCGCCATATGGCGCACCGCCGCCAGGGTGTGGGCGTTGTGGCTGGCGAATTGCGGATAGAGATCGGGCGCGGCGTCGATCAGCGCCTTCGCGCAGACGAGGTAGGAAAGGTCGGTCGCCGGCTTGGTGGTGTAGACCGGATAGTCCGGGCGCCCCGCGATCTGGCTGCGCTTGATCTCGCTGTCCCAATAGGCGCCCTTGACGAGGCGGACCATGATCCGCCGGCCGCTCTCGCGCGCCAGACGGGCGAGCCCGGCGATGACATGGCGACCGCGCTTCTGATAGGCCTGCACCACGACGCCGAGGCCGCGCCATGCCCCCAGTTCGGGCTCGCGGACAAGCCGCTCGACCAGCTTGAGCGAGAGGACGAGGCGATCCGCTTCCTCGGCATCGATCGCGAAGTTGAGGTCGTAACGCGCGGCGATCAGCGCCAGCCGCTTCACGCGCGGATAGAGTTCCTCCATCACCCGCGCTTCCTGCACCGCTTCGTAGCGCGGGCTGAGCGCCGACAGCTTCACCGACACGCCATGGCCCAGCTCGGGCCCGGCGCCGTCCGCCGCCTTGCCGACCGCGATGATCGCATCGGCATAGATCGTCTCGTAGCGCTCGGCGTCGGCGGCGGTGCGCGCGCCTTCGCCCAGCATGTCGAACGAGCAAAGCGTCTTTTCCTTGCGCGCGCGCGCCAGCGCGTCGGCGATGGTGCGGCCGAGCACGAACTGCTCGCCCATCATCTTGACCGCGGCGCCCACCGCCTGGCGGATCACCGGCTCCCCCACGCGCGCGGTCAGCCGCTTGAAGAAGCCGCCGAAGTCGCGCCGCACCTCCTCGTCGACATCGACCAGCCGGCCGGTCAGCATCAGCCCCCAGGTCGAGGCGTTGACGAACAGGCTGTCGGACTTGCCGATATGGCTCGCCCAGTCGGCAGCGCCGATCTTCTCGGCGATCAGCCGGTCGCGCGTGTCGGCATCGGGGGTGCGGAGGAGCGCTTCGGAAAGGCACATGAGCGCCAGCCCCTCGCGCGTGCCGAGCGAGAATTCCTGCAGGAAGCTTTCCACCACACCCTGCTTCTTCACGGACTGCCGCGCCGCGGCGACAAGCGCCGCGGCTTCGGCTCCGATCGCGCCGCGGTCCGCCGGGCTCAGCGGGTTGGCGTGCAGCAGCTCGCGGATGACGTCGTTCTCGGGCGCATATTTGGCGTCGTCGATCGCATCCCAGGCGGAAATGTCGTTGAGCATGTCGGGCAGGACTCCGGCGCGGGCCAATCGCCCGTCAGATCGCCAGCATATACTTTCCAATGCCGAATGTGCTTCGTAAGTAGCCCTTCCACGCCGAAGGATTTGAAGCAATGGCGCCGCGCACCAAAGAGTCTTCGATCGATGAAACCGATCGCCGCCTGCTGCGCGTGCTGCAGGAGGATGGGCGGATCACCAACCAGGATCTGGCGGCGCGCTGCGGCCTCTCCCCTGCAGCGGCCTTCGAGCGGGTCAAGCGGCTGCGCGAGACCGGCGTGATCACCGGCTTCGCCGCGGCGCTGGACCCGGCAAAGCTCGGCCGCGCGCTGCTGATCTATGTCGAGATCCTGCTCGATCGCACCACCGACGATGTCTTCACCGCCTTCGCCGAGCATGTCCGCCGTGTGCCCGACGTGCTCGAATGCCACATGGTGGCCGGCGGGTTCGACTATCTGCTGAAGGTGCGCGTGGCAGACATGGACGCCTATCGCACCTTCCTCGGCCATGAGATCGGCATGTTGCCGGGCGTGCGCGAGACGCGGACCTATGCGGTGCTGGAACAGGTGAAGAGCACGACCGCGCTGCCGATCTGAGGCAAGGCGGCAAAGCTACTCCCTGTCCTCCCGGAACGCCGCCTCCCCGGCATCCGACACCTCCACCCATTTCCGGTCGGGCGCGGCACCTGGCACATAGTCGTCGTGCCAGTTCCACCATTTGTAAGGACGGGATTGTGGGTAGCCCGCGGGGGAATCCTCCCACTCCTCCTGCCGGCCGAGCGCGGTGAGGTCGAGATAGCTCCACACCGTGCCGATTGCCTCATCACCGCGATTGTTGATGAAATAGGTGCGGAAGATGCGGTCACCGTCGCGGATGAACATGTTGTGGCCATGCCATTGGTCGACGCCGAAATCGGCGTCGAAATCGTCGGTGATCGTCACCCACGGTATCGTCCAGCCCATCCGCGCCTTCAGCCGGGCGAGGTCCGGCTGCGATGCGCGCGACGCGAAGACCAGGGTCGTGTCGCGCGCGTTGAGGTGCGCCGGATGGCTGACCTGATCGGCGACCATCGAGCAGCCGATGCAGCCATGATCGGGCCATCCATGCACGCCCGGCTCGAAGAAGGCGCGATAGACGATGAGTTGGCGGCGGCCCTCGAACAGGTCGAGCAGGCTCAGGCTCCCGTCCGGCCCCTCGAAGCGATAATCCTTCTCCACCGCCAGCCAGGGCATGCGCCGCCGCTCGGCGGCCAGCGCGTCGCGCGCGCGGGTGAGCGCCTTTTCCTTCACCAGCATCCCGGCATGTGCGGCCGCCCACGCGTCATGCGAGACGATCGGCGGCGCCTGCATGTCGGGCAGGTCCTGCAACGTCGCTGTTTCGGTCGATGATGTCATGGCGCTCACGCCTCCTCTCGGTTCACGGCATCGCCCTGCCATGCGGGCGTCAACCGCCGAGAGTGACAAATGTGGCGCGATTGGCGGGCGAACCGGCCGAGGCGGATGAGGACGGGCGACCCCGTATATCGAGCACGGCATCGGGACCGCCCTCATCCAACCCTGGCCGGTCGATTCATGCCGCCCGTGCCGTCATGCCCCCGCTCAACCGAACGAGAACACCCTCTCCATCACATCAATGCCAGCAATTCGCGCAGCGGAATGGTGGCGAAGGCCACCGAGCTGTCAGCGACGCCATAGGGCATGAACAGATCGTCTCCGACGCGCATCGCGCCGCAGGTGTAGACCACGTTGGGCACATAGCCTTCGCGATCCTCGTCGGCGGCCGAAAGGATCGGCTGCGAGGTGCGGCCGAGCACGCGGGACGGATTCTTGAGATCGAGCAGCACCGCGCCGATCGAATATTTGCGCATCGCGCCCACGCCATGCGTCAGCAGCAGCCAGCCCTCTTCGGTCTCGATGGGTGGCCCGCAATTGCCGATCTGGACGAGTTCCCACGGATAGCGCGGCTCGAGCAGCCGCACCCCTTCGCCCCAGGTGCCGATATCGTCCGATTCGAGCAGGAACAGGTTCTGCCCGTCCTGCCGGCCGATCATCCGGTAGGCGCCGTCGAAGGTGCGCGGAAACAGCGCCATACCCTTGTTGCGCGCCGCGGAGCCCTTCATCGGTACCAGATCGAAGCTCGCGAAATCGCGCGTGCGCAGCAGCTGCGACTCGATCTCGCGGCCCGAATAGGCAGTGTAGGTGCCGATCCACTCGACCGAACCGTCGGTGTGGGTGAATTCGACCAGGCGGAGATCCTCCAGCCCGTTGCGCTGCGCATCGGTGATCGGGAACAGCACCGTACCCGACAGCGAGCTGTCTTGATGGCGATAGACGGTGACGGGGCCATCCTGCCGCGCCACCGCAAGGTCGATCGCATGGCACGCCGTGGCGAAGGGCGGCTCGGGCGACAGTTCGAAGCCGCGGCCCGGCGAGATGATCCCCTCGCGGAACGCGATCGACGAGATATGGCCCTCGCCCACCGAGCGCAGCGACATCAAGATGCGGATCGCGCCGTTGGAAAGCCCGCTCTGGTCGGGATGGCGCACCACGCTGGGGTTCATCAGCGCGGCGGCGGCATAGCTATATTCGTGGCAGAAATAGGCGCCGATCAGTTCCTGCTTCTCCGGCCGGATCGTGCTGGCATCGAGCCCGAGATGGTCGGCGATCTGGCCGAAGCGCTGCACGAACACCTTGCGGGTCTGCCAGTGCCGCGCTTCGAAATCGCGAAAGACGAGGCCGAGTTCGGCGCGCACCGTGCGCATGTCCATCGCCAGCACCTCGGCGACGAGCTTCTCGGTGCGGCTGGGCGCATCGCTGGTGCGCTGCCACGGCAGATGGAAGGGACGCACCACCACCCGCGACGGATCGGCGAACAACTTCAACTCGTGATGGTACAGATCGAGCATCGTCCCCCCGCGCGCCAGCGGCGATCAGCTCAGGCGGCAACGACACCCGTCGCCCGACCCGTCGCCTGCGCGCCACATAGCTTACGAATGCTGCATGTCGCCAGATGAAAGGCAAGCACCGATTCGGCCCCCTGATTGTAATTGACCCCGCCGGGCATCAGCCCGTCGAAGCATTCGCCGTTGACCGGATCGGCCAGCGCCAGCCCCAGATCATTCTCGCCGCCGAACCAGCGATACGCGGTCATCGCCACGTCGCGCCAGCGCGCATCGCCGGTCGCGTCGAACGCGGCATCGCAGGCATCGATCGTCGCCCAGGCCTCAAGCGGCTGCTGGTCGAACGGCAGCGGCGGCTGCAACGCGCGGCCGAAGCTTTCGGTGCCGACCGCGCGGAAACGCCCTTCGGCGTTGGTCTGATGCGCGACGATCCAGTCCATCGTCTCGACCCCGCGCTTGACCATCACCGGATCGGCCAGTGCCCGCCCGGCGCGGAGCAGCGCCTCCGGCAGCCGGCAATTGTCATAGGCCAGGACGATCTCGAACCAGGCCCAGTCGGGCCGCACATTGGCATCGAGCAGCGCCATCAGGTCGGCGCCGAACTCGCGCAGGATGCGCAGCGCGCCGGCGTGCCCCGGATGCGCCTCCGCCATCGCCGCCGCGCCCAGGATCGCGAAGGCGCGCGCCCGCGGCGCGCCCAGCTTGAGCGCGTGGCCGGCGACCTGATCGAACAGGCTGGTCGCCCACCGCCTGAACTGCGGGCGGCGGGCGTCTCGTGCGGTCACCCCGATCGACCACAGCGTGCGGCCGAAACTGTCCTCGGACCCGCTCTCTTCAAGCCAGCGGCGATCGAAGGCCATGAAATTGCGGAAGGATCCGGTCGCGGGGTTCCAGGCATGCTGGACGAAGGCCGCATAAATCGGCGTCCAGCGATCATAGCGCGCATCGGCAAGCTGATCGTCGCGGCTGGTCAGCAACAGCGCGCGGGCGTTGTCGTCAACGCAGTAGCCGTGCGTTCGATCGGGAATCGAGAACAGGCTGTGCTGGAGCATCCCGGTCGAATCGCTCAGCCGTTCGATCGCGTCGAACGACACGTGATCGGGGATGTCGGGCCGGGCCTGGCGGAAGACCTGGCTCGCGCGCTTGCGACTCCGTCGCGCGCGGGCGAGCGGACGGAAAATGGCCATATGCGCATCGGCGGAGGACGACCAGACCATCGTCCGGCCGCGCGCATAGCTGCGCTCGCGCAACCGCGCCAGCGCGTCCGGATCGGCGAGCAGTCCGACGATCTCGGCGGCAAAGCCAGCCGAATCCCCGAACGGCACGAGTCGGCCGTCGCCGGTGCCGAGTAGTTCAGCGGCGTGGACATAGGGCGTGGAGATCACCGGCTTGCCGAGCCCGATCGCGTAGGAAAGCGTACCGGAGGTCACCTGTGCCGGATTGAGATAGGGGGTGACGTAGATGTCCGCCGCCGCCAGCCAGTCGAGAAGTTCCTCGGTCTCAAGAAAGGCGTCGACCCACAATATGTTGCCCGACACGCCGCGCGCTTCGGCCAGCGCCTTCAGCCGGTCGCGATAGGCCTCTCCCTCGTGGGCGACGAGGTGGGGATGGGTTGCGCCGAGCACCGCGTAAAGCGCATTCGGGAAACGCTCGACGACCGCCGGCATCGCCTCGATCATCGTCTCGATGCCCTTGCCGGGCGACAGCAGGCCGAACGTCAGAACAACATCGTGCCCGGCGAGACCCAGCTTCTCCTTCATCGGCCCGGTCGGCACGAACGGCCGGTCGGGAATGCCATGGGGGATGACGCTGATCTGCGCGGGATTGGCGCCATAGACGCGCACGAGCGTATCGCGGCCCTTGTCCGCCATCACGATCAGCCGGTCGGCAAGGCGCACGATCCGGTCCATGACGTGACGCTGTGCCGCATCCGGCGCGTCGAGCACGGTGTGGAGCGTGACCGCGACCGGCATCGACACGCGATCGAGCAGGCTGAGGATCAACTGTCCCGCATCACCGCCGAAAATGCCATATTCGTGCTGCAGCCAGACAAGGTCGGCGCCGCTGGCCTCGATCAGCCGCGCGGCCTCGAGATAAGCCTCGGGATCCTGTTGCTCGATCGCATGGACGACGGCATCCGGATAATCATAGCCCTGCCCGTCGTTCATCGCATAGACGTCAACGGCGACGCCCGGGAAACGTTCGGCAAAGGCAATATGAATGTCCGTCGTGAACGTCGCGATCCCGCACCGACGCGGCAAATAATTGCCGATCAGGGCGATGCGGCGAACGGCCGCGGCCTTGTCGCTGCCGCTATCGTTGGCGATCTTCGCCGTCCTATTTCGCTCCCGCAATGACATCTTCATCCACCTGTTCTCCGCAGCACAGCAACGACGATGGAATGATTCGGTTGCGTTCATGATGCACTGCAGCATCATTTATTGCAATGCGATGACGAGACTCCTGCCGGCCGGCTGGATTCGCGCGCCCGAATGCGGCTCGCCAGCGCCTTTGAAATTTTATAACAAGGCCCGAGAACAGCAAATTGGAGAGAGCCTTGGAAGGCGTGCCCGACCGCCGCAACCTGCCGCCGCTTCGGCTGCATGTACCCGAACCCCGGTTTCGCCCGGGCGATTCGGTGGATTTCGGCGACCTCGCCATCCCCGCCGCCGGTACCGCCCCCCGCCCCGCCGCCGATGCGGCACCGGACAGTTTTCACGACCTCGCATATACCATGGTGCGGGTACTCGACGACAATGGTCAGGCCGTGGGCCCCTGGGATCCTCGGCTGACGCCCGATCGCCTGCGCGCGATGCTGCGCGCGATGGCGCTGACCCGCGCGTTCGACGAGCGGATGTTCCGCGCGCAGCGGCAGGGCAAGACCAGCTTCTACATGAAGTGCACCGGCGAGGAGGCGGTGGCCGTCGCCGCCGCCTTCGCGCTGCAGCCCGACGACATGTGCTTCCCCAGCTATCGCCAGCAAGGCCTGCTGATCGCGCGCGACTGGGACATCGTCGACATGATGAACCAGATCTATTCGAACAGGGGCGACCGGCTGCAGGGCAAGCAGCTGCCCATCATGTATTCGGTGCGCGAGGCGAGCTTCTTCTCGATCTCGGGCAATCTCACCACCCAATATCCGCAGGCGGTGGGCTGGGCGATGGCGTCGGCCGCGAAGGGCGACACCCGCATCGCGGCCACCTGGTGCGGCGAGGGATCCACCGCCGAGGGCGATTTCCATTCCGCCTGCACCTTCGCCAGCGTCTATCGCGCGCCGGTGATCATGAACGTGGTCAACAACCAGTGGGCGATCAGCAGCTTTTCCGGCTTTGCCGGCGCCGAATCGACCACCTTCGCGGCGCGCGCGATCGGCTATGGCATCGCGGGCCTGCGCGTGGACGGCAATGACGCGCTCGCGGTCTATGCCGCGACCGAATGGGCGGCGGAACGCGCACGCACGAACCAGGGCCCGACATTGATCGAGCATTTCACCTATCGTGCCGAGGGCCACAGCACCTCCGACGATCCCAGCGCCTACCGTTCCGCCGACGAACGCAGCGAATGGCCGCTCGGCGATCCGATCGCGCGGCTCAAGCAGCATCTGATCGCGCTCGGCGAATGGGACGACGAGCGCCACGCAGCGATGGACCTCGAACTCGCCGAATATGTGAAGGCGGCGGCGCGCACCGCCGAGAAGAACGGCGTGCTCGGCCACGGCATGCACCAGCCGATGGAAACCTTGTTCGAGGGGGTGTTCGAGGAGATCCCCTGGCACCTCGAGGAACAGCGCGCGCAAATGCTGTCCGAATATGACGTCGCCGGCCGGCCGGGGGCGCGCAAATGAGCCGGATGAACATGATCCAGGCGATCAACAGCGCGATGGACGTGATGATGGATCGCGACCCCGCGGTGGTCGTGATGGGCGAGGATGTCGGTTATTTCGGCGGCGTGTTCCGCGCCACCGCGGGGCTGCAGGCCAAATATGGCAAGACCCGCGTGTTCGATACCCCGATCACCGAATGCGGCATCATCGGCGTGGCCGTGGGCATGGGCGCCTATGGCCTGCGCCCGGTGCCGGAGATCCAGTTCGCCGACTATATCTATCCCGCGCTCGATCAGCTCGTCTCGGAAGCGGCGCGGCTGCGCTACCGTTCCGCCGGCGAGTTCATCGCGCCGATGACGGTGCGCTCGCCGTTCGGCGGCGGCATCTTCGGCGGCCAGACGCACAGCCAGAGCCCCGAGGGCATCTTCACCCATGTCTCCGGCGTGAAGACCGTCATTCCCTCCACCCCCTATGACGCCAAGGGGCTGCTGATCGCCGCGATCGAGGACAATGATCCGGTGATCTTCTTCGAGCCCAAGCGCATCTACAACGGCCCGTTCGACGGCCATTACGACCGCCCGGCCCGGAACTGGTCGGCGCACCCCGCGGGCGAGGTGCCGGAGGGCTATTACCGCATCGATCTCGGCAAGGCGGCGATCGTCCGCCCCGGCGAGGCGGTGACGATCCTGTGCTACGGCACGATGGTCCACGTCGTCGCGAGCACGATCGAGGATCTGGGCGTCGACGCCGAGATCATCGACCTGCGCACCTTGCTGCCGCTCGACATCGAGACGATCGAGGAGTCGGTGAAGAAGACCGGCCGGTGCATGGTCGTCCACGAGGCGACGCGAACCGCCGGCTTCGGCGCGGAGCTTTCGGCGCTGGTGCAGGAGCGCTGCTTCTACCACCTCGAAGCGCCGATCGAGCGCGTCACCGGGTTCGACACCCCTTATCCCCACAGCCTCGAATGGGCCTATTTCCCCGGCCCGGTCCGCATCGGCGAGGCGCTCAAGAAGATCCTGAAGGACTGATCGCGATGAACCGCTTTCTCCTCTCCACCGTTCGTGTCGAGCGTAGTCGAGACACGATTTCCGCGGCCACAATGTCCCTCGACTGCGCTCGGGACGAACGGAGCAACGGGTAATGGCGCTGTTCACGTTCAAGCTGCCGGATATCGGCGAAGGCATTTCCGAGGCGGAGATCGTCGCGTGGCACGTCGCGGTGGGCGACCTGGTCACCGAAGACCAGCAGATCTGCGACATGATGACCGACAAGGCGACGGTCGAGATGGAATCGCCGGTGGCCGGCAAGGTCGTTCAGGTCGGCGGCGAGGTCGGCGATGTGATCGCGATCGGCTCCGCGCTGGTGGTGATCGAGGTGGAGGGTGAAGCCGGCGAGGTCGCCGAGCGGATCGCCGCCGAAACGCCTGACGCGGAGACGGTCGAGAAGGTCGAGGAAGCGGCGGCACCCTCTCCCCTTTGGGGAGAGGGCGGGGAGAGGGGAGCCGAGCGAGGCGAAGCGAGCGGTGCCGCCCCCGAAATCCGTCACACGGACACTGCCTCTCTCCCCGGCCCTCTTCCCGAAGGGGAGAGGGAGCAGCAGGAGCGGAAGAAGATCCTCGCCTCCCCCGCGGTGCGCGATCGCGCGCATAGGCTCGGCATCGACCTCGCCGACGTGAAGCCCGCGCAGGGCGATCGCGTGCGCCATGCCGATCTCGACGCCTATCTCACCTACAACGGCGCCGCGCAGGGCCTGCATCCCGCCGGCGCCGCGCGAGCGGACGAGACCGTCAAGGTCATCGGCCTGCGCCGCCGCATCGCCGAGAATATGGCGGCATCGAAGCGCGCCATACCCCACTTTACCTATGTCGAGGAGATCGACGTCACCGCGCTGGAAGACATGCGCGCGGACCTCAACGACAATCGCGGCAGCCGGCCGAAGCTGACCTTGCTGCCGCTGCTGATCGTCGCGATCTGCAGGGCAGTGCCGCGCTTCCCGATGATCAACGCGCGTTTTGACGACGAGGCGGGTGTCGTCACCCGCCACGGCGCGGTGCATCTCGGCATGGCGACGCAGACCGATGCCGGGCTGATGGTGCCGGTGATCCGCGACGCGCAGGCGAAGAATGTCTGGCAGCTCGCCAGCGACATCCTCCGCCTGGCCGACGCCGCGCGCAGCGGCAAGGCCAGGTCGGAAGAATTGTCGGGCTCGACGCTGACCGTCACTTCGCTCGGCCCGCTCGGCGGCATCGCGACGACCCCGGTGATCAACCGCCCGGAGGTCGCGATCATCGGCCCCAACCGCATCGTCGAGCGGCCGGTGATCCGGGACGGCGAGATCGTCGCGGCCAAGCTGATGAACCTGTCGATCAGCTGCGACCATCGCGTCGTCGACGGGTGGGATGCGGCGAGCTTCGTCCAGGCCGTCAAGACGCTGCTCGAAACGCCGGTGCTGCTGTTCGCAGACTGATCATTCAACCGAATGGTTGATCGAAAAGAGGGTCGCGTCTATCTTCAACCCTATGGTTGAACGACTCGACGCGACCTTCAAGGCGCTTGCCGACCCCACCCGCCGCGCGATGCTGGCGAACCTCGCGCTCGGCGAACGCTCGATCGGCCAACTCGCCCAGCCCTTCGCCATCAGCTTCGAAGGCGCCTCCAAGCATGTCCGCATGCTGGAGCGCGCCGGGCTGGTGACGCGCCGCGTCGAGGGCCGCGTCCACCGCCTCGCGCTCGCCCCGGCGCCGCTCGCCGAGGCGGAGGCATGGCTGCGCCAGTGGGAGCATTTCTGGAACAACCGGCTCGATCTGCTCGAAGCGCTCATCAAGGCCGAACACGCGACAGGAGACGAAGCATGAGGATCACATTGTCGTCGATCATCGTCGAGGATCAGGAAAAGGCGATCGCCTTCTATCGCGACGTGCTGGGTTTCGTCGTCAAGACCGACAGTCCCGCCGGCAGCGCGCGCTGGATCACGCTCGCCTCGCCCGAGGATGAGGATGGCGCGCAGATCACGCTCGAACCGGCGGGCTTCGACTTCGCCAGGGACTATCAGCGCGCGCTCAAGGCCAATGGCGTGCCGCTGACCGCCTTCGCAACCGCGGACATCCACGCCGACCACGCCCGGCTGACCGCCGCCGGCGTGACCTTCAAGGCGCCGCCGTCGCAGGGCGATGCGGCGATGCCCACCGTCGCCACCTTCGACGATGGCTGCGGCAACTGGATCATGCTGTACGAGGAGCCCAAAGGATGAGCGCTTTCGCCGAGAAACTGTCCGACGACACCGTCCGCATCGTCCGCGTCCTCGCGGCACCGGTCGAGCAGGTGTGGACCTGGCTGGTCGATCCCGGGAAGCGCGCGAAATGGTTTGCCGCCGGCGCGGTCGATCCGCGGCCGGGCGGGCGGATCATCTGCGTGTTCGATCACAACACGCTCTCGCCCGAACCCGGCGCGGTGCCCGAGCGCCACAAGGGTGCGATCGGCCATCGCGGCGAGATGACCATCATCGACATCGAGCCGCCGCACCTGCTCCGGCACGATTGGGGCGACGGATCGATCGTCACCTTCGAGCTCGCACCGCATGCCGGCGGCACCCGGCTCACCCTGACCCACAGTCGGCTGCCGAATCTCGACGCGATGCGCGACGTTTCGGGCGGCTGGACCAGCCATCTGGCGATCATGGAGGATGTCGTCGCGGGGCGTACCCCGCGCAATTTCTGGGTGACGCACGAAGAAAGCGAGGCGAAGGTGCGCACGCTGCTCGGCTGAACCGCCCGTGCCGCGGAGCGGCGGTTTACGCCGTACGGATCGGCGTATACGCCTCGATGAGCGCGTCGGCGGCACGGACCAGCGCCTGGCAGGGGCCCTGCGATCCGAAGATGTGGTGCGTGCTGTAGGCGCCCTCGATGAGCATCAATATGCCGTCGGCCAGCGCCTCCGGCTCGCGCACGCTCATCTGGCGGGTGATGCCGACCAGCCGGTCGCGGAACCCGATCTTGCAGTCTTCGAGCACCGCGCGCGCCGGGTGAGCCTCGGGGAACTCGACCGCGGTGTTGGACATGGGGCAGCCCCGAAAATCGGGCGCCATCATGTCGGCGGCGTAAAGCTGGATCACCGCGCGGAGCTGGCTGCGCGGATCGTCTCCGGCTGCCGCGATCACCGCATCGACCTTAAGGTCCTTGTCGTCGCGAAAGCTTTCGAGGCAGGCGGCGACGAGAGCATCCTTCGATTCGTAGCTTCGATAGAGGCTGGGCTTGGTCACCCCGGCCTGGCCGACGATCTCATCGACCCCGACGGCGCGGATCCCGCGTTTATAGAAAAGGTCTCGGGCGACATCGAAGATGCGCTCGCCCGCCGCCTTGCGCGGCGCTTCGCAGCATCCGTCCTTCGGCGCGCCCGCCTTGGTCCCCGTCTTCATTTCACAAATGGCATCCTAATTTCGAATCCGATGTAACAGATCGGTACTTACGTTGCAAATAGTTGACACTTGGTGAACCGCAAGGATGACGGCCGGTTCCGCACGCGAGCGACAAGCCGAGCTTTTCCCGGATCAATCCGTGGCTTAGCCGCGCAAATGCGCCGCAGCTTGCTACCGATGAAGCTTTTCTATCGGGGTTTCGTTCGCACCCGCAGCACGAAAAGGCTTGTCATGTTACCGATCGGTACATATTAAGGCGGACGTACCGGTCAGTCACATCTGATTCGGCTTAGAGACAGTTTCAAACAGGGAGTAGTCCGGTGGCATATGTTGCCTTCGACGACTGGTCGTACGCGTCTGCCGCCCGTGCGGTGGCGACCGCGCCGGTAGCCGCACCCGCGGCCGACGATCAGCCCGTCTTCGATGCGCTGGAAGAGCGCGTGATTGCGCTTGCCGCTTTCGACACACGCTGGAGCGTGCGCGAGCGCGGCTTCTTCGGACGGCTGGTCGAACGGTTGTTCGGCTTCGCACCAGCCAATCCGCTGGCCGATCCCCGGCTGGAGGCGCTGCGCCGCTTCGCGGTGATCGCGCGCACCAGCCGCGGCCGCCCGCCGGAGGATGAGGTCGCTTCCTTCCTCTCCGCCGGCTTCCCGGCACGCGCAGCGCGCGCGCTGTCCAATCCGTCGAGCTGAAAGATGTCGCTTATGTACAAGTCCTTCAATCCCGATGGCAGCGTCGCCGATACCGGCGGCGCCGACCAGCAGGGGCCGGGCGCGGCTGCGTCCACCCGCCGCTGGCGCGTTCCCCGTGCCGGCCAGGCGGCGATCGCCGCGGTCCTCGTCGCCGGCGCCACCTACGCCGGCATCCAGGGCTTCGGCAACGAGGCGCAGGCCGATGCGCCGGCGCCGCCCACCGTCACCGTCGGCCAGCCGCTGGTGCGCGCGGTGACCGAATGGGATGATTATACCGGCCGCTTCGAAGCCAGCCAGTCGGTCGAAATCCGCCCGCGCGTGACGGGCCAGCTCGTCGCGCTGCATTTCAAGGACGGTGATATCGTCCGCAAGGGCCAGTTGCTGTTCACCGTCGATCCGCGGCCGTTCCAGGCGGCGCTGGCCGAAGCGCAGGCGCGTGCCGCCACCGCGGCGAGCCAGCTTGCGCTCGCGCGCAGCGAATATGCCCGTGCCGGCCGCCTCATCGCCGACGAGGCGGTGAGCCAGGAAGAAGTCGACTCGCTGCGCGCCGCCGTCCGCCAGGGCGAGGCAGGCGTGGCGGCCGCGCAGGCGATGGTCCGCCAGCGCGCGCTCGACCTCGAATTCACCCGCGTCCGTTCACCGGTCACCGGCCGCGTGTCCGATCGTCGCGTCGATGTCGGCAACCTCGTCGGCGCCAATGACAGCCTGCTGACGACGGTGCTGGCGCTCGATCCGATCTACTTCACCTTCGATGGCTCGGAAGCCCTGTTCCTCAAGGGGAAGCGCGACCGGCAAAATGGCGCCGCCGCCGCCCAGCAGGTGGAAATCCGCCTGCAGGACGAGGCCGGCTATAGCTGGAAGGGCAAGGTCGACTTCACCGACAATGCGATCGACCCGCGTTCGGGCACGATGCGCGGCCGTGCGACGATCGCCAACCCCGATTATTTCCTCACCCCCGGCATGTTCGGCAACATGCGGCTGACCGGCGGCGGCGTGCGCGATGCGCTGCTGATCCCCGATGCCGCCGTGCGCACCGATCAGGCGCGCAAGGTGGTGTTCGTCGTCGACAAGTCGGGCACGGTCTCGGCGCGGCCGGTGGAAGCCGGCCCGCAGATCGGCGGGCTGCGCGTGATCCGTTCGGGCCTCAACCGCAACGACCGCGTCGTCATCCAGGGGCTGCAGTTCGCGGCCCCCGGCGGCAAGGTCACCCCGCGGCTGGTCAAGATCGATCCGCCGGCCGAGTTCAAGACGGCATCGAGCCCGGTCAGGGCGCCCGCCGCGTCGCAGGCCACGCTGGCCACGCACTGACCGACCGACCCCCGCCCGCCGAATAGGGCGGGCGGGGGCGGACCATTCATGATGACGCCGAAGCGGCGGCCCGATCCCTCCATCGGGCCGCCAGCGGCTTCGTGCGCCCGCCTTCAGGAAAGCGAAAGCGATGGGCATCAGTCACTTCTTCATCCGGCGCCCGATCTTCGCGGGCGTGATCGCGATCATCATCACGATCATCGGCGCGGCCGCCTATTTCGGCCTGCCGATCTCGCAATATCCCAACGTCGTGCCGCCCACGGTCACGGTGTCCGCCACCTATCCCGGCGCCAACGCCGAGACGGTGGCGGATACGGTGGCGGCGCCGCTCGAACAGCAGATCAACGGCGTCGACAACATGATCTACATGTCGTCGCAGTCGACCGGCGACGGCAGGCTGACCGTGACCGTAACGTTCAAGGTCGGGACCGACCTCGATACCTCGCAGGTGCTGGTCCAGAACCGCGTCGCGCTCGCCGAGCCGAACCTGCCGGAAGAGGTGCGGCGCCAGGGCGTCGTCGTCCGCAAGACATCGCCATCCTTCCTGATGGCGGTCAACCTGCAGTCGCCCGACAACTCGCTCGATCGCAGCTACGTCTCCAACTATGCGCTCACCCAGCTCAGGGACCGGCTGACCCGCGTCGACGGCGTCGGCGACGTGCAGGTGTTCGGCGCGCGTGACTTCGCGATGCGCGTGTGGATCGATCCCGGCCGCGCCGCCACCCTCGGCCTCACCGCGGGCGAGATCGTTTCGGCGCTGCGCGCGCAGAACGTGCAGGTCGCTGCCGGCACGATCGGCCAGCCGCCCTACGACACGGGTGCCGCGCACCAGTTCAACGTCGAGACGCAGGGCCGCTTCAAGACCGCCGAGGAATTCGCCAACATCATCGTCCGCACCGACGAGAGCGGTGCGATCACCCGCCTGCGGGACGTCGCACGCGTCGAACTGGGCGCCGAGGATTATGGCGTGAACGCCTATCTGTCGGGCCAGGACTCGCTGATCATGGCGGTCACCCAGCGCCCCGGCACCAACGCGCTCGCCACCTCGGAAGCGATCAAGGCTGAGCTTGCGGACGCGGCGAAGAGCTTCCCCGCCGGCCTCGAATACAAGATCGTCTGGAACCCGACCGAGTTCATCAGCGAATCGGTCACCGCCGTGCAGCACACATTGCTCGAAGCGGTGATCCTCGTCGCCATCGTCGTCATCATCTTCCTGCAGAGCTGGCGTGCGGCGGTGGTGCCGATCCTCGCCATCCCGGTTTCGCTGATCGGCACCTTCGCGGTGCTGGCAGGGCTCGGCTATTCGCTCAACACCCTCTCGCTGTTCGGCCTGGTGCTGGCGATCGGCATCGTCGTCGACGACGCGATCGTCGTCGTCGAGAATGTCGAACGCAACATCGAACATGGCCTCAGCCCAAGGGAGGCGGCGCATCAGTCGATGGACGAGGTGGCGGGGGCGCTCGTCGCGATCGTGCTCGTGATGTGCGCGGTGTTCGTGCCGACCACCTTCCTGACCGGCATCTCGGGCGAGTTCTATCGCCAGTTCGCGGTGACCATCGCGGTCGCCACGATCATCTCGCTGGTCCTGTCGCTCACCTTGTCTCCGGCGGTCGCCGCGCGGCTGCTGCAGCCCAAGTCGACCGTGGAACCGGCCCGCGGCCCGCGCCGCTGGGTCTGGCTGGCGGGCACCCGCTTCAACCAGGGCTTCGACAAGCTGAGCAACTGGTATGGCGGCTTCACCCACCGCGTCGCCAATGCGCCCAGGAAGATGCTGCTCACCTATGGCGGCCTGATCGCGGCGACGATCGCCCTGTTCTGGTCCACCCCCGTCGGCTTCGTGCCCTCGCAGGACCAGGGCTATGCGCTGGCCGCGATCCAGCTGCCCCCGGGCAGTTCGCTGGAGCAGACCGACCGCGTGCTCAAGAAGGCGGTGAAGAAGCTGCTGCAGGTGCCGGGCACCGAAGCGGCGGTGATGTTCGCCGGATTCGACGGCGCCTCCAACACCCAGGCGCCCAACGCGGCGGCGGCCTTCATCACCTTCAAGCCGTTCGAGGAGCGCACCGGCACCGACCGCACCGAGCTCAACATCGAGAACGACATGCGCAAGGCGCTGGCCGACATGGACGATGCGATGGTGTTCGTCGTCGCCCCGCCCGTCATCCAGGGCATCGGCAATGGCGGCGGCTGGCGCATGATCGTGCAGGACCGCAACGCGGCAGGCCCGCAGGCGCTCGAGCAGGCGGCGGGCGGCGTGATCGGCGCGGCGCATCAGGACAAGGGCCTCGCCAACGTCTTCACGCTCTACAACACCGCAACGCCCAGCATCTACGCGGACATCGACCGCGCCAAGGCCGACATGCTCGGCGTGCCGCCGGCGCGCGTGTTCGAGGCGCTGCAGACCTATCTGGGCTCGACCTACGTCAACGACTTCAACCTGCTGGGCCGCACCTTCCGGGTGACCGCGCAGGCCGACGCGCCGTTCCGTGACGACCCGTCGGACATCGCCCAGCTCAAGACGCGCTCCAACGGCGGCGGCATGGTGCCGATCGGCGCGGTCGCGACCTTCGAGGACAAGACGGGTCCGTATCGCGTGACGCGCTACAACCTGTTCCCCGCGGTCGAGATCGATGGTGAGCCGGCGCCCGGCTATTCCACCGGCCAGGCGATGGGCACGATGGAGGTGATCGCCAAGCAGCTGCCGCAGGGCTTCCAGGCCGAATGGACCGGGATCGCCTATGAGCAGAAGTCGGCGGGCAATGTCGCGGCGATCGTCTTCGGGCTGGCCGTGGTGTTCGTCTTCCTCGTGCTCGCAGCGCAGTTCGAAAGCCTGATCCTGCCGCTGGCGATCATCCTGATCGTGCCGATGACCTTGCTGGCGGCGATGGCGGGCGTGAACCTGCGGGGTCTGGACAACAACATCCTGACCCAGATCGGCCTGATCGTGCTGATCGCGCTCGCCGCCAAGAACGCGATCCTGATCGTGGAGTTCGCCAAACAGGCCGAGGAGCGCGGCGCGACGCCGCTCGCCGCGGCGGTGGAAGCGGCCCGCGCCCGGTTGCGGCCGATCCTGATGACCAGCTTCGCCTTCATCCTGGGCGTGCTGCCGCTGGTCACCGCCTCGGGCCCCGGCTGGGAGCTGCGCCAGGCGCTCGGCACCGCGGTGTTCTTCGGGATGATCGGGGTGACGCTGTTCGGCCTGGTCTTCACCCCGGTGTTCTACGTCGCGCTGCGCAGCCTCCGCTGGAAGCGCGGCCAGGCCCCGGAACCGCAGGGCCATCTGCAGCCCGCCGAATGACAGCATTGAACCTCCCTCCCGCCCACGCGGGAGGGGGGACCTTGAAGGGAGTTTTCGATCATGACCCGCACTTTGCGCCTGCTGGCAGTTTCAAGCCTGCTGACGCTGGCCGCCTGCGCGGTCGGCCCGAACCATGTCGCCCCGACGCCGAAGCCGGCCGAAGCGGGCGCCTTCGTCAAGAGCGCCAGCCCCGCTTTCACCCAGGAAGAGGTGAGCGGCGAGTGGTGGCGGCTCTACAAGGATCCGGTGCTCGACGGCCTCGTCTCCGACGCGCTGGCCCACAACACCGATCTGCGCCAGGCGGTCGCCAATCTCGATCGGGCCCGCGCGGTGCTGCGCGAGACCCGCAACGGCCGCTTGCCGCAGACCAGTATCGGTGCCAGCGGCCAATATGGCCGCGTGCCCGAAATCCAGTCGGTGCAGGGGTTCGACCGCACCAATTCGCAATTCGATGTCGGGCTGAACATCTCCTATGAGGTCGACCTGTTCGGCCGCGTCAGCCGCTCGATCGAGGCGGCGCGCGGCGATGCCGCGGCTGCCGAAGGCACGCGCGATGCGGTTCGCGTCGCCGTCGCCGCGGAAACCGCGCGTGCCTATGCCGATGCCAGCGCCGCGTCGCAGCGGCTGACCGTCGCCGAGCGTACCGTGTCGCTGATCGACCAGACGCTCACCATCACCACCAAGCGTTTCGAAGCGGGTCGCGGTACCCGGCTCGACGTTGCCCGGGTCGCCGCCCTACGCGACCAGCAACGTGCCGTGTTGCCGCCGCTTCGAGCCGAGCGTGACGGGGCCTTGTTCCGCCTCGCCACGCTCACCGGCCGCGCACCCGCCGATCTGCCCCCCTCGGCGGGTGCGCGCCAAACCGTGCTGAAACTGGACCAGCCGATCCCGATCGGCGACGGCCGCGCGCTGCTCGCGCGCCGGCCGGACGTCCGCGCCGCCGAACGCCGCCTCGCCGCCTCGACCGCCCGCATCGGCATCGCCACCGCGGATCTCTATCCGCGGATCAATTTCGGCGGGTCGGTCGGCGCGACCGGGACGTCGCTGGGAGACCTGTTCACCGGCGGTCCGTTCCGCTGGCTGCTCGGGCCGTTGCTCAACTGGTCCTTCCCCAACCAGGAGGCCAACCGCGCGCGGATCGAGCAGGCGGAGGCCGGAACGGCCGCGGCGCTCGCCGCGTTCGACGGCACGGTGCTGACCGCGCTGCGCGAGACCGAGACGGCGCTGTCGGTCTACGCCAATGAGCTCGACCGCCGCGTCGCACTCAACGACGCGCGCACCGCAGCGGACACCGCCGCCCGCCTCGCCCGCGCGCAGCTTCGCGAGGGCAAGACCGACTCGCTCGCGGTGCTCGACGCCGAACGCTCGCTGGCGCAGACCGAGGGCGATCTCGCCCTGTCCGATGCGCGCGTGGCGACGGCGCAGGTCGACCTGTTCCGCGCGCTCGGCGGCGGCTGGCAGGCCGACGCGGCCGGCGGCGCGCCCGCGGCATCGCGCTGACGCATTGATCGGCTATGGATGGTCGGCCAGAATTCAGGAGATTGCATGACGGCCGACCATCTCCAGCGTTGTTCCTGGGTAAGCGAGGAGCCGCTCTACCGGGCCTATCACGACACCGAATGGGGCGTGCCCCAGCGCGATTCGCGCATGTTGTGGGAGATGCTGATGCTGGAGGGATTCCAGGCGGGGCTCGCCTGGATCATCATCCTCCGCAAGCGCGAAGCCTTCCGCAAGGCCTTCGCCGGCTTCGACCCGCGCAAGGTCGCCGCGTTCGGCCCGGACGATATCGATCGGCTGATGGCCGACCCCGGCATCGTTCGCGCACGCGCCAAGATCGAGGCGACGATCCGCGGTGCGCAGATCTATTGCGAAATGGAAGACGCCGGCGAACGCTTCGCAGACTACTGCTGGTCGTTCACCGACGGGGAGCCGATCGTCAGTGACGGCAAGAGCTGGGTCGCGACCTCACCGCTCTCCGAACGGATCTCGAAGGACATGAAGCGCCGCGGCTTCAAGTTCGTCGGGCCGACGATCGTCTATGCATGGATGCAGGCCGTCGGCATCGTCAACGACCACAGCCTCACCTGCTTCCGCCGCGAACAGGCGTGACGCCCTTCTGCCCCTCCTCTTCAGAGGAGGGGTCGGGGTGGAGGCGAGCGCAGCGAGCTTCCGGCAACGCCGGAAGAAAGCGTCAACGGGGGCGTCGAGCCCCCGAGCACATATACAAGCCCCGGCCCCGCGGAGGACGGGCGTTGATCAGAACGCGACGCGGGCGGTCACGCGGATGTCGCGTCCGGCGAGCGGGGCGAAATCCTTGAGGAAGCTGGCGTGGCGGCGGGCGACGACGTCGAAGATGTTGTTCGCCGACAGGCTGATGCTCGTCGCGCTGTCATAGCCGAACGGCTTCACCGACACCGCGGCGTTGACCATCGTATAGCCATCGGTCTCGGTCTCGAACGCCGAGAGCTTCTTCTGATCGAAGACATGCTCGACCTCGACCCGGCCGGTCGCCGAACCCGCCTGCAGTTCGAGGCCGCCGAGCATGCGCAGCGGCGGGATGCGCGGTGCATCGCCCACATGCGTGACCTTGGCGCGGACATAGTCGGCGAGACCGTCCACGTTCAGCGTATAGTTGCCGAGCGTGAAGACCCGCGCCGATCCCTCGACCTCGAAACCATAATAGCGGGCATCGGCCTGGCGGATGTTGAAGCAGGGGAATTCCAGCTCGCCGCCGGAGACCGCCTCGCACACCGACGGATCGACCTGCGTTTCATAGATATAGTCGTCGAACCAGTTGTGGAACACCGAGGCGGAGAAGCTGTAGCCCTCCCCCTTGCCGCGCAGCGTGCCCTCGATACCCCAGCTTTTTTCCTTGGTGAGGGTGGGATCGCCGAGCTCGAACGCCTGCGTGCCGGCATGATTGCCGCGCGAGAACAGCTCCTCCGCCGAAGGCGCGCGCTCGCTGCGGGACAGGTTCAAGCCGATCCGCCACGCCGGGGCCAGCTCATAGCTGGCGCCGAGCGAGCCGGAGAACGCATCGAAACTGCGCGCATAGGCCGGGTTGCCGAGATCGCCGTCTGCGATCGCAGAGAGCCTCGAATATTCGTAGCGCGCGCCCGCTTCGGCACGCAGCGCACCGAAATCGAAGGATTGCAGCGTGAACACGCCATATTGCTGGGTTTCGTTCTTCGGCAGGAATTTCTCCTCGCCGACCACGTTGAAGTCGCGGATCAGCAACTGGCCGCCGAACGCGCCTTCCCAGCCGCCGCGCTTGGCCTGCACCAGTTCCAGGCGCGCCTCGATGCCCTCGGCATAGAAGGTGGTTCCGACTTCGCCGGTGTCTTCCAGTTCGCTGTGCTGATAATCGGCATAGCCCGCGCGCAGCCGCACCTTGTCGAGGAAGCCGCCGCCGGTGTTGACCTCGGCGCGCAGATCGGCACGGGTCTGCTTCATGTCGAGCTGGACCTGCTCGGCCTCCCCGCCGGGGGTGAGCGCATAGCGCACCGGCACGCCATAAAGGCTGTCGAGATGGTTGACCGAGATGCCGAGATTGCCGCCGTCGGTGATGATCGCGGCGCCGCCGGCGACCTCCCAGGTGCGGCCGGCGCTGTTGGGCAGCTTGCCCTTCAGGTCGGCGAGCGCGGCGATCTCGGCGTCGCCGCTCGCCAGCGCTTCGGCGCGGCGTTCGCGGGAGAGGATGTAACCGCCGGTCTCAAGATCGTCGGTCTTCGAATAGCTGCCGTCGACATGGACGACGAACTTGCTGCCGATCGGCGCGACCACCGCGCTCGAGATCGAGCGCTCGTTCGCGGCCGAGCCATAGCCGGCGACCGCCTCGACATGGATCGGCTCGTCGGGAACGCTGCGCGGGATGCGGCTGTCGACGACGTTGACGACGCCGCCGATCGCCGAGGAGCCGTAAAGCAGCGCCGAAGGACCGCGCAGCACCTCGATGCGGTCAGCGGTCAGCGGGTTGATCGCGACGGCATGGTCGACCGAGGTGTTGGAGACGTCGAAGCTGCCGATGCCGTCCGTCAGGATGCGGACGCGATCCCCCTGGAAGCCGCGCAGGATCGGCCGCGAGGCATTCGGGCCGAAAGAGGTGGCGGAAACGCCCGCAACGTGGGTCAGCGTGTCGCCGATGCTCGGGCGCAGCGCCAGGGTGAGCGCCTCGCCGCTCAGCACCGAGGTGCCCGAAAGCACATCCTCGCGCCGGCGCTGGAACGGCGCGGTGACGATCAGGTCGTTGGACGGGGCGGCGTGGAAGTCGCCGCCGCGCGCGGGCCGGGCATCGCTGCCGGCAGTACCCGACTGCGGCTGTTCGTCGGCTGTGGAGGGAACGGGGATCTCTGCCTGCTGGGCGAAGGCGGGCTGGACGAAGAAAAAGGCCGAACCGGCGAGCAGAAGCGAACGAATCATTACAGGTGCGACCCTTTGGCTGTGATCGGCCGTGCCTATGGGAGATGTTACATTGTATCAATATGTGTCTGATACTTTGTCTCCTGACTGTGGCCGCGCTGCAACATGGATCGGCGCAGGCACCTGCGATAGTCCTCACCACCTGAACGAGGAGAAGCTATGGAGACGGAGAAGCCGCTCGCCGGTGTGAAGGTGCTGGAACTGGCGCGGATCCTCGCCGGGCCGTGGGCGGGGCAATTGCTGGCGGACCTGGGGGCGGAGGTGGTCAAGATCGAGCGTCCCGGCGCGGGCGACGATACGCGCCACTGGGGCCCGCCCTTCGTGACCGGCAGCGATGGCGCCGATCTCGGCGCCGCCTATTTCCACGCCTGCAACCGCGGGAAGAGATCGGTGGCGATCGACATGGCGACGCCCGAGGGGCAGGCCGCGATCCGTCGGCTCGCCGCTGAAAGCGACGTGCTGATCGAGAATTTCAAGGTCGGCGGGCTCGCGCGCTACGGGCTCGACCAGCCGTCGCTCACGGCGCTCAACCCGCGGCTCGTCTATTGCTCGATCACCGGCTTCGGCCAGACCGGCCCTTATGCCCCGCGCGCGGGCTATGACTTCATCATCCAGGGCATGGGCGGCGCGATGTCGCTGACCGGCGAGCCGGACGGCGCACCGCAGAAAGCGGGGATCGCCTATGCCGACATCTTCACCGGGGTCTATGCGACGGTCGCGATCCTCGCGGCGCTGCGGCGGCGCGAGCGCACCGGCACGGGCGGCCATATCGACATGGCGCTGCTCGATACGCAGGTGGGCGTGCTCGCCAACCAGGCGCTCAACTGGATGGCGTCGGGCACGGTGCCGCACCGCATGGGCAACGGCCACGCCAACCTCGTTCCCTATCAGAGCTTCGCGACGCGCGACGGCGACGTCATCATCGCGGTCGGCAATGATCGCCAGTTCGAGCGGCTCTGCGCGATTCTCGGCTGCGAGGGGCTCGCGCGCGACGAACGCTTCGCCACCAACCCCGGCCGCGTCGTCAACCGCGCCGCACTGCTGCCGATCCTGAGCGGACTGATCGCCGGGCGCGGCATGGCGGAGCTTTCGGAGGCGCTGGAGGCGGCCGGGATCCCGGCGGGGCCGATCAATCGGATCGACCAGGTGTTCGCCGATCCCCAGGTGGTGGCGCGGGGGATGATGCTGGATGCCGACGCGGACGGACGCCCGGGTCTCGCCTGCCCGATCATGATCGACGGCGAACGCATGGTGGCGGAGCACCGGAGCCCTCGGCTGGGCAGCGGCTGACGCCGATCGCAGCGTATCAGAGCGTCGCGCGCCGCTCGAACCCTTCGACCGCCTCGGGCGGGGTCGGTTCCACGACCACGCTCTCCACGCGCGCCGCGGCCGAGCCCTCCCGGGCGGCGGCGACGATCGCCGCCACCGCCTCCTCCGAGCCGCGGACATAGGCCTCGACGCTGCCGTCGCCCCGGTTGCGCACCCAGCCGGTAAGGCCGAGGCCGGACGCTTCGCGCACGAACCAGTCCCGGTAGGAGACGTTCTGAACGCGGCCGGTGATGCTCAGGCGACGATCGATCACGCCAGCGCCAACGCGGCAATCCCGTTTGCGATCCCGAAACTGTGACGCAGATCATCGCGCGCCGGGCAGGGATGGCGGATAAGCCGGGCATCGGGAGAGGAAAAAGCGGTGTCGCGGGGGGGCTCGGCGGCATCGCGTGGTCAGGGGAATTTCGGGGTGCGACCATCACTGGCGCTCGCGTCGGCGCTGCTGTCCGGCCTGGCCGTGCTGCTGCTTGGGCCGCGCTGCGCCTCGGCGGTATCCGCGCTGTTGCCCGCTGCGCTGGCCGGCGACCATCGCGTCGTCGAGACGCTGTTCATGCTGCTCGTCTATGGCGCATTGGCCGCCTGTGCGCTGGTCGGCGCCCGGCTGTTCGGCCGCAGTGCCTGGCAGGTTGGCGACAAGCCGCTGTGCTGCATCGCGCTCGGGCTGTTCGCCGGCGTCACCGGGCTGATCGCCGCTGTCGCGGTGAGTGCCGCGGCGGGCACGCTGGTGCCGGGCGGTTCACCGGGAATCTCGTTGGTGCCGTTGCTGTGGGGCCTGTCGCTGGTTGCGGTGCAGGCCGGCAGCGAGGAACTTTTCTTCCGCGGCTGGGTGCAGCCGGTGCTCGCGGAGCGGTTCGGAACCGCGCTGGCGGTGCTCGTCACCGCCCTGCTCTTCGCCGGGCTCCACCTTGCCGGCGGCGTGCGCAGCCCGCTGTCGCTGCTCAACCTGCTGCTGGGTGGCGTGATGTTCGGGCTCGCCGCCGCGCATGGCCGGGGCATCGCGGGCGCATTCGGCCTGCATTTCGGCTGGAATGCCACGGAGCAATTGCTGTTCGGGTTGCAGCCCAACCCCGGCACCGGCGGCTTCGGCGCGCTGCTCGACCTCGATCTGGCCGGGCCGGGGTGGCTGGGCGGGTCGGCCGAGGGGCTCAACGCGTCGCTGGCGATGAGCTTGGCGCTGATCGCGCTGATCGTGCCGCAGGCGATCGCCGCGCGGCGCATGCTGGCCGGCGGATCGGACGACGCACCGGCTTTATGGCGCCGCCGCACTGTGCTTAGATGAGCGCGCTGCACGGCTCATGCAAAGCAGTGGACCGTCAGCGGGGAGGACGTCGATGAGCAGATGGCGCGCGGATGAGTGATGCGTTCGAACTCGTCGCGTCGGCCACGACGCACCCCGGGCGCGTCCGCCGCAACAATGAGGATGCGTATTGCGCGCGCCCCGATATCGGCCTGTGGGCGGTCGCAGACGGCATGGGCGGGCATGAAGGCGGCGAATTCGCCTCTTCGGCGATCGTCGAGGCGCTGGACGGCATCGGGGTCGCCGCGCCGTTCGAGGCGGCATGCCGCGCGGTTGCGGAGGGGATCCAGGCGGCCAACGCCCGGATTCATGACGGCGCCGCCGAAGGCAAGGCGCAGATGGGCTCCACTGTCGTGGCGCTGCTCGCACGCGACGGCCACTTCGCCGTGCTCTGGGCGGGTGACAGCCGCGCCTATCTGCTGCGCGACGGCGTCTTGCGCCGGCTGACGCGCGATCACACGCAGGTCCAAGCGCTGATCGAGCGCGGCATATTGAGCGAGGCCGACGCGGCCGGCCATCCGATGTCGCACGTTCTGGCACGCGCCGTGGGCATCGAGCCGCATGTCGAGATCGACGTGATCGTCGATATGATGCGCCCCGATGACGTGTTCCTCCTATGCAGTGACGGGTTGCACGGTACGATGGAAGAAAATGAGATACATGACTTCCTGACCGCATCCGCCGATCGGACGGTGGTGGACGAGATGGTTGCCCGGACGCTCGAACTGGGTGCGCCGGACAATGTGACGGTGGTGACGGTTGTCGCCCGCGCGCGGGTGTCGCCGGCAATGGCCAATCCGATTGAAACGGTGGAATGATGATCGACGAAAACGACAAGCAGCCGCCAACACCGAACGAGGATGAGGACGAGCCCAAGACGGTTGCGATGCATCCCCGCCCCGGCGGCGCGACCAGCCCCGTAGCGGCGCCACCGCCAGCCGGCCGGGGCGACGATGACGGGGAAGCCGAGCCGCCGACCGTGATGGCGTCCTCGCTGCGCAAGGCCGCGCCGCCCGAAGCGGCGGCGCCGCCCCCGCCGTCGCCACCACCACCACCACCACCTCCTCCTGCGGCGCCCGTGCCACCGGTGGATTTCCAGAGCGATTTCCAGGTGCGCTCGGACGGCCGCTCGATCCAGGTCGGCGACGTGCTGAACCACATGTTCGAGGTGAAGCGCTTCATCGCGCGCGGCGGCATGGGGGAGGTGTTCGAGGGCATCAACGTCAACAGCGAGGAACGCGTCGCCATCAAGGTGATGCTGCCCTCGCTCGCGGCCGACGAGAATGTGCAGGCGATGTTCCGGAAGGAAGCGCGCACGCTCACCCGGCTGCAGCATGAATCGCTGGTGCAGTACCGCACGATCGCGCAGGAGCCGCAGCTCGGCGTGCTCTACATCGTCACCGAATATATCGACGGCACCAACCTGTCCGATGTGCTCGCGACGCAGAACCCGACGCCGCAGGATCTGGCGACATTGCTCCGCCGCCTCGCCTCCGGCCTTGCCACCGCGCATTCGCTGGGTGCGATCCACCGCGATCTCTCGCCGGACAATGTGCTGCTCAAGGATGGCCGGATCGACCAGCCGAAGGTGATCGACTTCGGCATCGCCAAGGATGTCGCGAACAACACCGCGACGATCATCGGCTCGGGCTTTGCGGGCAAGCTCAACTATGTCGCGCCCGAGCAACTCGGCGATTTCGGGCGGGACATCGGGCCGTGGACCGACGTCTACAGCCTGGGCCTCGTCATCCTCGCCACCGCGATGGGCCGCAACGTCGCGCTCGGCGGGTCGCTGGTCGATGCGGTCGATAAGCGGCGCGCCGGCATCGACGTCTCGGCGGCACCCGCGCCGCTGCGCCCGGTGCTGTCGCAGATGCTGAAGGCCAACCCCGCCGAGCGGCTGCGCTCGATGGAAGCGGTGATCGACGCGCTGGACAACGGCCCGGCATCATCGCTGGGCGGGCGCGCGGGCGGGTCGCGCGGCGGCGGTGGCAGCTCGACGGGTCTCATCATCGGCATCGTCGCGGCGCTGCTGCTCGCGCTGGTCGCGGTCGGCGTGTGGTGGTTGACGCAGCGCGACACGGAGATCGGCGCTGTCGATCCGGGCGATCCCGTGGCGCTCGCGCGCGGGCGGATCGATTCGGCGATGCCCAACATCAACTGCGCCTGGCTCGACGTGGTCGATCTCAGCCAGTCCGGCGACCAGCTCAAGGTGCGCCTCACCGGCGTCGCCGGCAATGTCGACGATGCCCGCGGCGAGATCGTGCGGACGCTCGGCGGCGGTGCCGACGTCAATGTCGGCGAGGTCGCGACGATCACCCAGGCCGGCTGCTCGGTGCTCAACGGCTACAAGCTGTTCCGCTCGACCGGCCCGCACAAGCTGACGGTGCCGCAGCGCGAATTCCCGATGACGCGGCAGGGCCCCGGCAAGGCCTATGAAGGCAAGATGGCGGCGAATTCGATCGTG
Source organism: Sphingomonas sanxanigenens DSM 19645 = NX02 (assembly GCF_000512205.2). Lineage (NCBI taxonomy): Bacteria > Pseudomonadati > Pseudomonadota > Alphaproteobacteria > Sphingomonadales > Sphingomonadaceae > Sphingomonas > Sphingomonas sanxanigenens. Next base: position 5,687,795 of record NZ_CP006644.1, on the reverse strand, counting down.
ACGATGGACATCGGCGATCCCGCGCTGGATTTCACGCTGGTCGGCATCGAACCCTCGGGCGTGATCTCCGAAATCTTTCCCAACCGCGCCGCCTTCGCCGGGATTCCGCACACCGGCTATCCGATCAGGGCATTGGGCAATGATCGCTATGATGTCAGCATCGACCTCGACCATGCCGGCTGGTCCGGCCTGATCCTCGTCACCGGCAGGGGGCCGTTCGACAAGGAACTGACCGAGCCCGCGCTTGGCGCGCGCGGCACCGAATGGCAGACCCGGCTCGCCAGCGCCGCGGCGGACCAGAACTGGCGGTCGGAGATGATCTGGTTCAAGTCCGTCCAGTAAGGCGTACGCTGGCGGTCATTGGATGGAACCTTACCCCTTACACCTCCGGCAGTCGCTGCGCGGCCTCTCCCCATCCCTGCAGCGCGGCCGATGATGCCCGTCGCAGCAGTTTCTTCGCATCCTTCACGCTGAAGGTCGCCGGACTCTCGATCTTGCGCAGTTCGTTCCAGCTCACCGGTGCCGCCACCGGTGCGCCGGGGCGGGCGCGGGCTGCGTAGGGAAGGATCGCGGTCGCACCGCGCTGATTGCGCAGCCAGTCGATGAAGATGCGGCCCTTGCGCTTCGCCTTGGACATGGTGCCGATGAAGCGTTCCGGCTCCGCCTGCGAGAGCGACAGCGCGAAGCGCTGCGCGAAATCCTTGACCGCGGGCCATTCGGCATCGGCCGTCAGCGGCACCACGACGTGCACGCCCTTGCCGCCCGAGAGCATCGGGAAGCTCGCCAGCCCCATATCCTCGAGATAGTCGTGGATGTCGCGCGCGGCCTTTTTGACCTCGCCGAAGCCGACCGCCTCGTCCGGGTCGAGGTCGAACACCATCCTGTCGGGCTTCTCGATCGCAGGTACCGACGATCCCCAGCCGTGGAACTCGATCGTTCCCATCTGCACGCAGGCGATCAGCCCCTCGACGCTCTCGGCGTAAAGATAGGGCTCGGTGCCGCCATCCTTCTCGCGGATGTCGACATGCTTCACCGCATCGCCGAAGCTGCCGGCATCATGCTTCTGGAAGAAGCATTTGCGCGCCCGACCCTGTGGACAACGCACGAGGCTGAGCGGGCGGTGGAGCGCCCAGGGCGCCATGGCCGGGCCGATTTCCTCATAATAAGCGGCGAGATCCCCCTTGGTGACTTTGGCTTCGGGAAAGATCAGCCGGTCCGGATTGCTGATCCGGACAGCCGGCGCCTCAGGTGCGGCGGTGGCGGTTTCGACGGTCACGTCCTTGCCCTCCTTGTCGTCGCGCAGCCCCAGGAAGCTCGCGTGGCGCACCACCCCCTCCGCGGTGAATTCGGCGAAGGCGATTTCGGCGACCAGCTTCGGCGTCACCCAGCGACCGCCGCGCGCGACCGCGCGGGGAATCTCGGCCGCCGGCGACATGCGCTCGATCCGCCCGAGCCGCGTCATCAGCATGTCCATCGTGCGCGCGTCGAAGCCGGTGCCGACCTTGCCGGCATAGCGCAACACGCCATCCGCATGCGTGGCGAGGAACAAGGATTTCAACGCGCGACCGCGGGCACTGCTCGGCTGCCAGCCGAGGATCAGGAATTCCTGCCGGCGCGTGCACTTGACCTTGAGCCAGGACTTGGTGCGATCGCCGCGATAGGGGGCATCGGCCTTCTTGGAGACGATGCCCTCCTGCCCCGCCGCGCACATCGCCTCGAACAGCTTCTCGCCGGCGCCGAGCACATGCTCGGCATAGACCAGCGGCGCTTCGACGCCCTTGAGCAGGGCGGCGAGCTTTTCCTTGCGGGCGATGTTGGGCAGACCCGTCAGATCCTTGCCGTCGAGCGCCAGCAGGTCGAAAGCGAACATCAGGAAGCCTTGCTCGCCCTCGGACAGCGCCGCCTGCAGCGCGGAGAAATCGGGCTTGCCCTTCGCATCCAGCCGGACGATTTCCCCGTCGATCAGCGCCGCCGGCGTCTCCAGCGCCAGCGCGGCCTCGGCGAGGTCGGAGAATTTGTCCGTCCAGTCGAGGCCGCTGCGCGTGAAGACCCGCGCCTTGCCGCCGCCGATCGCGAGCAGGCAGCGATAGCCATCATATTTCATCTCGTGCAGCCAGCCATTCCCCGATGGGACATGGTCGACGAGCGTCGCGAGCTGCACGGCGCGAAAGCCGGGCAACCGCCCCTTTCGGCGGGTAGGCGCGGCCCTGGCCTTCGGCGCGGGCGTCGCCGCATCCGCCGTCTGCATCGCCTTGTCGAACGCCCTGCCGCGCTTGCCCTTCAGCGAGGTCTCGGGCGCGCCGGCTTCGATCTCCGCCATCGTCCGGCCCGTCTTCACGCTGGTCAGCGCGCGGCCGACCAGCGCGTCGGACGCGTCGGCAAAAGCATCGTCGATCTTGCGCAGCAGCCAGTTCTCGCGCTTCTCGCCCGGACGCGGCTTCAGCCGGATCAGCAGCCATTCACCCTTCATTCGTTCGCCATCGAGGGTGAAGTGGAGATGGCCTTCCTCGATGGTCTTCAGCGGATCCTTGCCCGGCACCGGCGTCCATGTGCCGCGGTCCCACAGCATCACCGTACCACCGCCATATTCACCCTTGGGGATCGTGCCCTCGAAGCTGCCATAGCTGAGCGGATGATCCTCGGTCCGCACCGCGAGGCGCTTGTCCTCGGGATTGGGGCTGGGGCCGCGCGTCACCGCCCAGCTCTTGAGCACGCCATCCAGTTCCAGCCGGAAGTCGTAGTGCAGCCGGGTCGCATCATGCTTCTGGACGATGAAACCGTTGCCCTTCGCGCGACCGCGCTTGCCGGCGGGCTCGGCCGTTTTCGCGAAGTCGCGCTTGGCGTTGTAGGTGCCAAGGGGATCGGCCGCCGCCATCGGATCAGGCCCGCTTACGCGCCGCCGGCTTCTTCGCCGTCGGCTTCGAAGGGGTGGATTTCGAGGGGGCGGATTTTGCGGCAGCCGGTTTCGCCGCAGCACTGGTCTTCGCGCGCGATCGCGAACCGGCGGCGCCCGGCTTCTCAAGCGATTTCTTGAGAGCCGCCATCAGATCGACGACATTGGCCCCGCTCGGCCGCGGCTCGTCCGGCTCCGCGGTGATCTTGCGGCCCTTGGCCTTCTGCTTGCGCGCGACGAGTTGCTTGACCGCATCGGTATAATGGTCGGCGAACCTGGTCGGATCGAAAGGCTTGGCCTTTTTCTCGATCAAGGTCTCGGCGAGTTCGAGGAGTTCGGCGTCGGGCGCGGTGCTGCCGATCTCGCGGAAATAGGTCTGCGCGCGGTTGACCTCATCGGCATAGCGCAGCGTCTCGAGCACCATGCCCTTGCCGCAGGGCTTGAGGCTGACGACATATTCGCGACCCCGCATGGCCAATTGGCCGAGCCCCACCTTGCGGCTCCGCTTCAGCGCCTCGCGCAGGACGATATAGGCTTCCTCGGCAAGGTCGTCCGCCGGCACGACGAAATAGGGCTTCTCATAATAGAGCACGTCGATGTCGCCGGCATCGACGAACTGGGTGAGTTCGAGCGTCTTCTTGCTCTCCAGCTTGACCGCGTCGATTTCTTCCGGGCTCAGCAGCACATAATCGCCCTTGCCGACCTCGAACCCCTTCATGATCTCGTCGGTATCGACGGGGCCGATGCCGGGGACGACCTTCTCATATTTGATCGGCTTGCCGGACGGCTCGTGGATCTGGCGGAAGGTGACCGCGGCGGTCGACCGGGTCGCCGGATAGATCTCAACCGGTATCGACACCAGGGCCAGGCGGATTTGTCCCTGCCAATAGGCGCGCGCGGGCATTGCGGCTCTCCTTCGTTGCGGCGGCGATTCAATCCCCGGCGCGCGGAGTCGTTCCCTCGACTTGGGCAGGACGCACGCCTAGATCAGCGCCATGACCGACGATCCGATCAAGCTGTTCGACCGCTGGTATGCCGAAGCGCAGGTCAGCGAGCCCAATGATGCCAACGCGATGGCGCTCGCCACGGTGGATGCCGAAGCGCGCCCGTCGGTGCGGATGGTACTGCTGAAGGGGCATGGGCCCGAGGGCTTCGTGTTCTACACCAACCAGCGCAGCCGCAAGGCGACCGACATCGCCGGCAATCCCAATGTCGCGCTGCTGCTCCACTGGAAGTCGCTGCGCCGGCAGGTGCGCATCGAAGGGGCGGTGGAAACCGTGTCTGACGATCTGGCCGATGCCTATTTCGCCAGCCGCCATCCCTTTTCGCAGCTCGGCGCCTGGGCATCGGACCAGTCGGCGCCGCTGCCCGACCGCGAGACGTTCGAGGCGCGCTTCGCAGAGGCCCAGGCGCGCTTCGCCGGTGGCGACATTCCGCGCCCGCCGCATTGGTCCGGCTATCGGCTGAGCCCGACGCGCATCGAATTCTGGCAGGATCGCGAGTTCCGCCTGCACGAACGCCGGCTGTTCACCCGCGTCGACGGTGGATGGCAGGACGGGCTGCTCTACCCGTGATCAGCGCGCGGGGCGCCGCGCTCGCCAGCGTCGCCACCGCGCTGGCGCTGATGGCGCTCAAGGGCTGGGCGGTGCTGAGCACCGGTTCGGTCGCGATGCTGGGCTCGCTGGCGGACAGCGCGCTCGATCTGATCGCCTCGCTGGTCACGTTGCTCGGCGTCCATGTCGCGGCACGCCCCGCCGATCGCACCCACCGCTTCGGCCATGGCAAGGCGGAGGCGCTCGCGGCACTGTTCCAGGTGATCGTGATCACCGCCTCCGCCTGCGGTATCGCCTGGCAGGCGATCGACCGGCTCGTCGAAGGCTCGACCACCGCCAACGCCGAATATGGCATCACCGTCTCGATCGCAGCACTCGTCATCACCACGGCCTTGCTCACCTATCAGCGGCGCGTGATCGCCGCGACCGGATCGGTCGCGATCGGCGCCGACAATGTCCATTACCAGTCAGACCTGCTGCTCAACGGCGCGGTGATCGTGGCGCTGGTGCTGGACCAGTATGTGGGCGTGCCCGGGGCCGATCCGGTGTTCGGCGTGCTGATCGCGCTGTGGCTGCTCTTCGGCGCCTGGCGCGCCTCGTCGCACGCGATCGACCAGTTGATGGACCATGAATGGCCCGAGGAGAAGCGCCGGCGCTTTCTTGAAATCGCCGCCGCCGACCCCGGCCTGATCGGCATCCATGATCTGCGCACCCGCACCAGCGGCAACACCGACTTCGTCCAGTTCCACATCTGGGTGGATCCGAAGATGACGATCGCCGAAGCGCATGACCTGATGGAGGCGGCGGAAGCGCGGCTGAAGGCGGCCTTCCCGGAGACCGGGATCATCATCCACCCCGATCCCGAGGGTCAGGTCGACGAGCCCGGCAACCCGCTCGCCGAAACCGACGAGACGGCGCGGCTGGGGTGACGGGGCTGCATTACGCGCTGGTCGACGCCTTTGCGGACCGGCCCTTCACCGGCAATCCGGCAGCCGTGGTGCGGATCGACGGCGCGTGGCCCGAGGACGCGCTGCTGCAGGCGATCGCGGCGGAGACCAACCAGCCGGAGACCGCCTTTCACCGCGTCGCCGAGAATGGCACGATCGACTTGCGCTGGTTCTCGCCGGCAACCGAAGTGGCGCTGTGCGGCCATGCGACCCTTGCCACCGGGCACATCATCCTCTCCGTCGATCCGCTACGGACGCGGGTCGATTTCCGGACACGGCACTCCGGCGTGCTGACGGTGACGCGCGACGGGGACGGCTATGAACTGGCACTGCCAACGCTGGCGCTTTGCCCGCACCCCTTGCCGGCGTTCGTCGCCGCGCTCGGCCTGGCCGACGAACCCGTCGCCACGCTGTGGCACGCGCAGGGCTATGCGCTGATCGTGCTGGCCGATGCCGACGTCGTACGGCGCGCCGCCCCCGACTTTCGCCGCCTGGCGGCCGAGGGCAATATCCTGACCATCATCACCGCCCCCGGCGACGACACCGACGTCATCAGCCGCGCCTTCGCGCCCGGCGCCGGGGTGGACGAGGATCCGGTGACCGGATCGGCGCATGCGGCGATGGCGCCCTGGTGGGCCGCGCGGCTCGGCCGCAGCCACTTCAGCGCCTTTCAGGCCTCGCGGCGGGGCGGGCGGCTCGATTGCCGGGTGGAGGGCGACCGCGTCATCCTGCGCGGTCGCTGCATCACCACGATCGAGGGCGTCCTGCGCCGCTGACCGCTCAGCCCGCCGGCGTCAGCTTGAGCAGCCGGCCTTGCGAGTCGCCGCCATCCTCGAGCAGCCAGATCGCGCCATCGGGCCCCTCCTCCACCTCACGGATACGCGCGTCCATATCCCACTGGTCGCCCTTCTTCGCGTTGGTGCCGTCGAGATCGACGCGCAGCAGCGCCTTGCTGGAGAGGCCGCCGATAAAGGCATCGCCCTTCCACTGCGGGAACAGCTTGCCCGAATAGATCATCAGCCCGCCGGGCGAGATCGCCGGGTTCCACCAGACCTTGGGCGGCTCAAACCCGTCGCCGGCGCGATGATCGGGGATGTCGCGGCCGTCATAATGGTCGCCGTTCGACGCCTTGGGCCAGCCATAGTTGAGGCCCGGGCGGATGAGGTTGACCTCGTCCCCGCCCTTCGGCCCCATTTCCTGTTCCCAGAGGTTGCCGGCGCTGTCGAAGGCGAGGCCGAGCAGGTTGCGATGGCCATAGGACCAGATTGCGGGGTGGAAGCCCTTGGCGGCGAGCGGATTGTTCGCGGCCGGGGTGCCATCGTCGTTGAGGCGCAGCACTTTGCCCAGGGTCGCCTTGGGATCCTGCGCCGGATCGAATTTCTGCCGCTCGCCGTTGGTGAAGAAGAGATGGCCGTCGGGCGCGAAGGCGATGCGGCCCGAATAATGGCCATTGCCCTCCAGATACGGCGTCGCGCGGAAGATCACCTGGACATTGCCGAGCGCGGGCGCCGCGCCATCCTGCAGCACGCCGCGGGCGAGCGCGACGCCCTTGCCGCCCTGCCCGGTCTCCGAAAAGCTGAAATAGACCAGCTTGTTCTCGGCGAATTTGGGGTGCAGCACCACGTCCATCAACGCGCCCTGCCCCGCGCTGTCGACCGGCAGCGTGCCTGAGACGACCGCGCGGCTCTTGCCGTCAGCGGACAGCAGCAGCATCTGCCCCTGCTTCTCGGTCACCAGCATGCGCCCGTCGGGCAGGAAGGTCATCGCCCAGGGCGAATCGAGATCGGCGACCACCTCCGCCTTGAACGGCCGCGCGCCATCCGACTGCGCGGAGACGCCGGTCTGGGTGCAGGCGGCGAGCAGCGCCGCGGCGGGAATCAGCACGCGCAGTGAAGCCATGATTTCAGCCTTCCTCTATCCTTGGCCTGCGAACGCCCGCGGCGCAGCGCGGATCCATCCATCACGGACCGTTTCCCTTCTTGCATGGATCGCGTGGCGCCGCATAGCGTCCGCAAGGGGTCTTGCGGGGGCAGGTACATGCGATCGATCGTTTTTCTGGCGTCCACGCTTTGGACGGCGCAGCCGGCAATCGCGTCGGCAGAGGCCGCGCCGCCGGCTGCGGCACCCGTCGCGCTGGCGAAGCCGACCGCGGCCGATCTCGGCGCATTGCCCTTCATGAACCTGCCCGCGCTGTCACCCGACGGCACCAGGATGGCGGCGCGCGGCCATATCGAGGGCCGTACGGTGATGGTCGTGAGCACGTTTTCGGCGACCGACACCACGAGCGTCACGCTGCCACTGCCTGCCGACCATCAGGTCGAGTGGTATCGCTGGGCGGGCGATGGCAAGCTGCTGGTAAGCATCAGCCGGCTGAGCCGGTTCGAGGGCGAGGAAGTGCGCCTCACCCGCGTGGTGGTGATCGACATCGCCACCAGCAGCACCATCGTCGCCGGCCCCAAGACGCAGGGCATGGATGGCGACGACGTGATCTATGTCGATCCCGCCGGCGCCTATATCCTGCTCAGCACGCAGGCGACGATCTACGATTATCCATCGGTCCATCGCATCGAACTGGCGACCGGGAAATCGCGCCAGATCGTTGCCCAGGCGCAATATGTATGGCGCTGGTTCGCGGATGCGAGCGGCGTCGTGCGGGGCGGGATCGGACAGACCGGCGGCAACTGGTGGGTGGTCTATCGCAGCGCCGCCGACGCGCCGTTCAAGCGCACGATCCAGCGCAAGGCCGGCGGCGGTGGCACCGAGGTCGATCGTTTTGAACCGACCACGGGACAGGACAGCGGCTATGCGGTGGCCACCAGCCCCGCCGGGCGCTTCTCGCTCTATCGCTATGATTTCAGGACCGACGCGCTCGGCGCGCTGGTCTATGAGAACCCCGCAGTCGACATCGACGATTATGATATCGACGCAAGCGGCAAGCTGCGCGCGGTCTATTATACCGACGAGCATGGCATGGTCGAATGGTTCGATCCCGCGCTGAAATCGTTCCAGGCCCGGCTGAACAAGGCGCTGCCGGGCAGCATCGTCCGTATCGTTTCCACGAACCGCGATCGTACGCGGTATCTGGTCTGGGCGGGCGGATCCGACGATCCGGGAAGCTATTTCCTGTTCGACAAGACCACCAACGTGCTGGCCCATGCCTTCACGCCGTTCGACCGACTGGCGGACAAGCAGCTCGCGCCGATGAAACCCGTTCGCTACAAGGCGCGCGACGGCTTGGAGATCCGTGGCTATCTGACGTTGCCGCCGGGCCGGGATGCCAAGAACCTGCCCCTGATCGTGATGCCGCATGGCGGCCCCTTCGCGCGCGACGCGTTGGGCTATGACCCATGGGTGCAGTATCTCGCGAGCAAGGGCTATGCCGTGCTGCAGCCCAATTTCCGCGGCTCCACCGGGTTCGGCAAGGCGTTCGTCGAACGCGGCACCGGCGCCTGGGGGCGCGGCATGCAGGACGATATCGACGATGGCGCCAAATGGCTTGCGAGCAGCGGCGTCGCCGATGCGAAGCGCGTCTGCATCATGGGCGCGTCGTTCGGCGGCTACGCGGCGATGTGGGCGGCGGCGCGCAACCCCGATATCTATCGCTGCGCGATCAGCTTCGCGGGCATTTCGGATGTCGGCTCGATGCTGCGCTACGATCGCAGGCAATTCTCGGCACCGCGCTATTTCAGCGATTGGCGCGAACGCGTGGCGGGCGACAGGAATTTCCAGCTCGACCAGATCTCGCCGCTGTCCGCGGTCGACCGCATGACCGTGCCGATCCTGATCGCGCACGGATCGAAGGACAGCAATGTGCCGATGTCGCAATCGCGCCGGCTGCACGAAGCGCTGACCAAGGCGGGCAGGGCGCATGACTATGTCATCTATGAGGGCGAGGGCCACGGCTTCGACAAGCCGGAGAATTCGGTGGATTTCCTCGAACGCGTGGGGCGCTTTCTCGACAAGCACAATCCGGCCTGACGCGCGGGGTGCGCGGCGGCAGCGGTTCACGCCCCTTCCGTTGCGCCGCACCACGTTCTAAGGCCTCTTCATGATCCTCGTCATCGACAATTATGACAGCTTCACCTGGAACCTCGTCCATTATCTGATGGAGCTGGGCGCCGAGGTTGAGGTCGTGCGCAACGACGCGATCTCCGCGGGCCAGGCGCTGTCGTCCGGCGCGGAGGCGTTCCTGATCTCGCCGGGGCCGTGCACGCCCAACGAGGCGGGGGTCTCGCTCGATCTCGTCGCCGCCGTTGCGGATGCCGGACGGCCGCTGCTCGGCGTTTGCCTTGGCCACCAGTCGATCGGCCAGCATTTCGGCGGCAAGGTGGTGCGTGCCCCGCAGCTCATGCACGGCAAGACCAGCGCGGTCGGGCATGACGGCACAGGCCTCTATGCCGGCCTGCCCTCCCCCTTCACCGCCACCCGTTATCATTCGCTGGTGGTCGAGGACATCCCCGCCTCGCTCGTCGTCAACGCGCGCACCGCGGACGGGACGGTGATGGGCTTCCGCCACGAAAGCCTGCCGATCCACGGCGTGCAGTTCCACCCGGAAAGCATCGCCACCGAGCACGGTCATGCGATGCTCGCCAATTTCCTCGCGATCGCCGGCATCGCGGTGAAGGAGCGCGCATGACCACGGTCGCGCTGCTGCCCGATACCAATTCGCCGCTTTCGACCGAGAGCGCCTATGCCGCCTTCGCCGACATCCTCGACGGCAAGGCGAGCGAGGAGGCGATCATCGCCTTCCTCGTCGGCCTCACGGAGCGCGGCGAGACCAGCGTCGAGATCGCCGCCGCCGCCAAGGCGATGCGCGAACGGATGATCGCGGTCTCGGCGCCCGTGGGTGCGGTCGACGTGTGCGGCACCGGTGGCGACGGCCACCACAGCCTCAACGTTTCCACCGCCGTCTCGATCATCGTTGCCGCGTGCGGCGTGCCCGTCGCCAAGCATGGCAATCGCGCCGCATCGTCCAAGGCGGGCGCCGCCGACACGCTGGAAGCGCTCGGCCTGGACCTCGACCGTGCCGGTCGCCTCGCCGAGGAAAGCCTGAACGAGATCGGCATCGCCTTCCTGTTCGCGGCGAACCATCACCCGGCGATGAAGCGGATCACGCCGATCCGCCGCAAGATCGGCAAGCGGACGATCTTCAACCTGATGGGCCCGCTCGCCAACCCGGCCCGCGTCACCCGCCAGCTCATCGGCATCGCCCGGCCGGACTATGTGCCGGTCTATGCCGAGGCACTGGCGCTGCTCGGCACCGAGGCGGCGATGGTCGTCTCCGGCGAGGAAGGGTTGGACGAGCTTTCGGGCGCCGGCCCAAGCCGCATCGCCGCGATCGGCCGCCTGCCCGTCGGCACCAGCATCTCGCCCACCGAGGCCGGCCTGCGCGCGCACCCGACCAGCAGCATCCATGGCGGCGACCCGGCGTATAACGCCGCCGCGCTGCGCCGGCTGCTGCTGGGCGAACCCGGCCCCTATCGCGACGCGGTGCTGCTCAACGCCGCGGCCGCGCTGATCGTCGCCGGCCGCGTCGATGGCTGGCCGGAGGGCATCGAGGAGGCCGGCGAGGTGCTCGACAACGGCCTCGCCAACGCGCTGCTCGACTGCTGGATTGCGTTCTGATGACCGACATGCTCGCCGAAATCTGCGCGACCAAGCGCCTCGAGGTGGATCGCCGCAAGGCGCACACGCCGTTCGCCGATCTCGAAGCCCGCGCGCGCGCGGCGACGCCGCCGCGCGGCTTCCGCGCCGCGCTGGACGCCAAGGCTGCGACCGGCCATGCGCTGATCGCCGAGGTGAAGAAGGCCAGCCCCTCCAAGGGGCTGATCCGCGAGCATTTCGATCCGCACGCGCACGCGCTCGCCTACCAGTCCGGCGGCGCCGCGTGCCTCTCGGTGCTGACCGACGAGCCCTATTTCATGGGGCATGACGATTATCTCGTCGCGGCGCGCGCGGCGGTGTCGCTGCCCTGCCTGCGCAAGGATTTCTTGGTCGATCCGTGGCAGGTGACCGAGGCGCGCGCGCTGGGGGCGGACTGCATCCTGATCATCGCCGCCGCGCTCGACGATGCGCAGATGGCCGATATCGAGGCGGAGGCGATCCGCTGGGGCATGGACGCGTTGGTCGAGGTGCATGACGCCGACGAGCTCGAACGGGCGCTGAAGCTGCGGTCGCGGCTGATCGGCGTCAACAATCGCGACCTGCGCGATTTCTCGATCTCGTTCGAGCGGACCTACGAACTGGTCGATCGCGCCCCCGCCGGCTGCACTTTCGTCGCCGAGAGCGGGCTGCGCGACAAGGCCGATCTCGATGCGATGGCGGCGCGCGGCGTCCGCTGCTTCCTCGTCGGCGAGGCGCTGATGCGGCAGGACGATGTCGAGGCGGCGACGCGCGCGCTGATCGTCGGATGAGCGGCCTCACCCATCTCGACGCCGATGGCGCGGCGCGGATGGTCGATGTCTCGGCGAAGGCGGTCACCACGCGCGAGGCGGTCGCCGAGGGCCGCATCCTGATGAGCGCGATGGCGCGCGACGCGATCCGCGACGGGCTGGTCAAGAAGGGCGATGTGCTCGCGGTCGCACGCGTCGCCGGGATCATGGCCGCCAAGCAGACCAGCAATCTCATCCCGCTGTGCCATCCGCTGCCGCTGTCATCGGTGGAGATCGACCTGAACGTCACCGAAGAAGGCGTCGCCGCCACCGCCACCGCGCGCATCGCCGCGCAGACCGGCGTCGAGATGGAAGCGCTGACCGCGGTCTCGGTCGCGCTGCTGACCGTCTACGACATGGCCAAGGCGCTCGACAAGGCGATGCGGATCGAGGGCATCCGGCTGCTCGCCAAGCGCGGCGGCAAGTCCGGAGACTGGCACGCCGACGCATGAGCCTGCTGCCGGTCAGCGAGGCGCAGGCCCGGCTGTTCGCGCTGGCACCGCCGGTTGCGATCGAAAGCGTCGCCATCGATGACGCCGCCGGCCGCTGGACCGCCGAGCCGATCGTCGCGCTGCGCACCCAGCCGTGGCGCGACCTTTCCGCGATGGACGGCTATGCACTGCGCTTCGCCGACCTCGAAGACAAGCTGACGGTGATCGGCGAAAGCGCCGCGGGACGCCCGTTCGACGGCGATGTCGGCGCCGGCCAGGCGGCCCGCATCTTCACCGGTGCGGCGCTGCCGCCGGGCGCGGATACCGTGTTGCTGCAGGAAGAGGCACGGCGCGAGGGCGACGCGCTGTGGCTCGACGGCGAAGGCCCGTTGCGCCGGGGCGCCCACATCCGCCGCGCCGGTTCGGACTTTCTTACCGGCGACATGCTGATCGAAGCCGGCATCCGCCTCGGCCCGGCGCAGCTCGGCCTCGCGGCGATGGGCGGGCATGGCCGCCTGCCCGTCCGGCGCCGCGTGCGCGTGGCGATGGTCGCGACCGGTGATGAACTGGCGCTGCCCGGGGCGCCGCTGGTCGAAGGCGTCCTGCCCGCCTCCAACGGCCCCATGCTGCGCGGGCTGCTCGCCGGATTGCCGGTCGAGATCGTCGACCTCGGCATCCTTCCCGACCGGCTCGACGTCCTGGCCGACGCCTTTCGCGCCGTCGAGGCCGACATCCTCGTCACCACCGGCGGCGCGTCCGTCGGCGATCACGACCTCGTCCGCCCCGCGCTGGCCGCGGCCGGCGCCGAAATCGACTTCTGGCGGATCGCGATGAAACCGGGCAAGCCGCTGATGGCGGGACGCCTCGGCAACACCGTCGCGCTCGGGCTGCCTGGCAATCCGGTCTCCGCCTTCGTCACCGCCCGCCTCTTCCTCGTGCCCCTGGTGGCGGCGCTGTCCGGGGCCGCGCAGCCTGCGCCCACGCCGTTGCCCGGCGTGCTCGGCGGCGACCTGGCGGCAACCGCCAACCGCGCCGAATATGTGCGCGCGCGCATCGTCGACGGCCGCCTGGTTCCCAGCGCCACCCAGGACAGCGCGGCGATGCGCGCGCTCGCCCGCGCCGATGCGCTGATCTTTCGCGAAGCCCACGCCGAACCCGCAAAAACCGGCGAGTCGTGCTTCTTTCTGCCGCTCGCTTGACACCTTTTGTTCCGCGCTTTACGTGTTCGCCATTCGTTCCTTTGGAAGGTGCTGGCGATGTTGACCCGCAAGCAGCATGAGCTGATCTGCTTCATCCACGACCGGCTCGCCGAAACCGGCGTGTCGCCTTCGTTCGAGGAGATGAAGGAAGCGCTGGACCTGAAGTCGAAATCGGGTGTCCACCGCCTGATCAGCGCGCTCGAGGAGCGCGGCTTCCTCCGCCGTCTGGCCAACCGCGCCCGCGCGCTCGAAGTCGTCAAGATGCCCGAGCGCGCCGAGCGCAAGCCGGCTGCGGCGGCATCCGCCCCGGTGGCCGCGCCCGCCAGGGCGCCGGCCCGCGCGGTGCCGATTGCCGCGAACGACGTGGTCGAAATCCCGCTGCACGGCCGTATCGCCGCTGGCGTGCCGATCGAGGCGATGGAGAGCGACCGCATGCTCTCGGTGCCCGCCGCCCTGCTCGGCACCGGCGATCATTATGCGCTGGAAGTCTCCGGGGATTCGATGGTCGAGGCCGGCATTCTCGACGGCGACTATGCGCTGATCCGCCGCACCGACATCGCCCGCGATGGCGAGATCGTCGTGGCGCTGGTCGACGATGCCGAGGCGACGCTCAAATATTTCCGCCGCGAAGGCTCGATGGTCCGCCTCGACCCGGCCAACCGCGCCTATGATCCGCAACGCTACGCGCCGGACCAGGTGCGCATCCAGGGCAAGCTGGCCGGGTTGCTGCGCCGCTATCATTGATGCCAACTAAGCCCCTCCCCTTCAGGGGAGGGGTTGGGGTGGGGAATGACCGGCTGCTCCGAACCTGGCGACAGACCCTCACCCCAACCGCTCCCCTGAAAGGGAGGAAAAGAAGGGGAGAGAAGATGCCCATTCGCCTGTTCGATTATTGGCGCTCATCTGCCAGCTATCGCGTTCGCATCGCACTGAACCTCAAGGGCGTCGCCTATGAGCGGGTCGCGGTCGATCTGCTGGCCAGCGAACAGCGCGCGCCTGGGCATCTCGCGCGCAACCCGCAGGGCTTCGTGCCGACCCTGGAGATCGACGGGATCGAACTGACGCAGAGCCTTGCGATCATCGACTATCTCGACGCCAACTATCCCGACCCGCCGATGGTCTCGAAGGATCCCGCCCGGCGCGCCAAGACGCTGGCGCAGGCGCTGACGATCGTCGCCGACATCCATCCGCTCAACAATCTTCGCGTGCTCAAGCATCTCAAGCGCGAATTCGGCGTCGACGACGCCGCGCGCGACGACTGGTATCGCCATTGGCTGCGTGAGGGTCTGCTCGCGCTGGAAGCCATGGCCACCGGTTCCGGCCGCTACCTCGGCGGCGACGCGCCCGATATGGCCGATGTCTGCCTGGTGCCGCAGATGTACAATGCCCGCCGCTTCGAACTGCCGCTCGACGATTTTCCCACGCTCGTCAGGATCGATGCCGCCGCGCAGGAGATCGACGCATTCGCCGCGGCGCATCCGGATCAGGCCAAGTAGCGTTCCGAGATACTTGATCCGCCGCGCCGCCGGTGGGAGAGGGTCGGCATGACCGACGAGGAAGCCGCCGCCGAACTCGCCCATCTCGCCAGCGAGATCGCCCGCCACAACCGCCTGTACCATGATCAGGACGCGCCAGAGATCAGCGACGCCGATTATGACGGCCTGATCCGGCGCAACGCCGCGCTGGAGGCGGAATTTCCGCACCTCGTCCGCAGCGATTCGCCCTCGCGGCTGGTCGGCGCCCAAGCGACCGGCGTGCTCGCCAAGGTGACGCACGCGCGCGCGATGCTGAGCCTGGAGAACGCGTTCGACGATGCCGACGTCATCGAATTCGTGCTGCGCGTCCGCCGCTTCCTCGCGCTCGGCGAGGGCGATCGCGTCGCGCTGACCGCCGAACCCAAGATCGACGGCCTCTCCTGTTCGCTGCGCTACGAGAAGGGCAGGCTGGTGCTGGCGGCGACGCGCGGCGACGGCCAGGTGGGCGAGGATGTGACCCCCAACGTCCGCACCATATCCGACATTCCGGAGCAGTTGCCGGCCGGTGTGCCCGACGTCTTCGAGATCCGCGGCGAGGTCTACATGGCCAAGGCCGATTTCGCCGCGCTCAACGCGCGCCTGCTGGCCGAGGCCGGCGACCCCGCGAAGGCACGGCAATTCGCCAATCCGCGCAACGCCGCCGCCGGATCGCTGCGCCAGAAGGATGCGGCGATCACCGCGGCCCGCCCGCTGCGCTTCCTGGCGCATGGCTGGGGTGAAGTGTCCGCACTGCCCGCCGAGACCCAGCATGGCGTGATGCGCGCGATCGAGAACTGGGGGCTGCCGGTGAGCGACCTGCTCGTCGAATGCGTCCAGGTGGAAGCGGCGCTCGCGCATTACCGGCGCATCGAGGCGCGCCGCGCCGACCTGCCGTTCGACATCGACGGCGTCGTCTACAAGGTCGATCGGCTCGACTGGCAGCAGCGGCTGGGCTTCGTCGCCAAGGCACCACGCTGGGCGATCGCGCACAAATTTCCCGCCGAGCGCGCGCAGACGACGCTGCGTGCGATCGACATCCAGGTCGGCCGCACCGGCAAGCTCACCCCGGTCGCGCGGCTGGAGCCGGTGACGGTGGGCGGCGTCGTCGTCACCAACGCGACCCTGCACAATGCCGACGAGATCGAGCGGCTCGGCGCACGGCCGGGCGACCGCGTCGTCGTCCAGCGCGCGGGCGACGTCATCCCCCAGGTCGTCGAGGTGCTGACCCGCGACGAGGAGCGTCTCGCCTTCCTCTTCCCCGCCCAGTGTCCCGAATGTGGCTCGGATGCGGTGCGCGAGGAGGGCGAGGTCGACATTCGCTGCACCGGCGGGCTGATCTGCCCCGCGCAGCGCGTCGAGCGGCTCCGCCACTTCGTGTCGCGCGCCGCGCTCGACATCGAGGGACTCGGCGGAACGACGATCGAAAGCTTCTTCCGCGACGGGCTGATCGAATCGCCGGCGGACATCTTCCGCCTGCACGAAAAGCGTGACGAACTGCTGCAGCGGGAGCGATGGGCGGAAACCTCGGTCGATAATCTGCTGAAGGCGATCGACGACCGCCGCAACGCACCGCTCGACCGCGTGCTGTTCGCGCTCGGCATCCGCCACGTCGGCGGCGTCACCGCACGCGACCTCGCGCGCCGTTACCGCTCGTTCGAAGCGTTCCTCGGCGTGGTCGAGGCCGCCCGCGCCGCACGCAGCGGGCTGGAGCCGACGCCGGCCGAACCCGAGCGAAAGTTCGTGATCCGCCGCGACAAGGCCACCGTCGCCGCGATCGACACCCCCGGCGTCGGCCCCGAAGTCGCCAACGCGCTGCTCGATTTCTTCGACGAGGCGCACAACCGCGAGGTGATCGACGCGCTGCGCGACGCCGGCCTCACCCCCGCGGACGTGATTCACGAGACGCGCGCCTCCGAAGTCAGCGGCAAGACCGTGGTGTTCACCGGCTCGCTGGAGACGATGAGCCGCGACGAGGCCAAGGCGCAAGCCGAGGCACTGGGCGCGAAGGTCTCGGGATCGGTCTCCGCCAAGACCGATCTCGTCGTCGCGGGGCCGGGCGCCGGCTCCAAGCTCAAGAAGGCGAGCGATCTCGGTATCAAGGTGATCGACGAGGCGGAGTGGGCAAAGATCGTCGCCGCGGCGGGGTGAAACGGGGCCGCGGGGGTATGCAATGGGGCGGAACCGCCCATTGCCTCGCCTATTGCGAGCCGTTATCAGCACCGCATGATCCTCCATATCGAGAAGGTGCTGGATGGCGCGGCGCTGGCGCGGTTTCGGCATATGCTGGCCGATGCGCCGTGGGCCGACGGCAGGGTAACCGCCGGCTATCAGTCGGCGATCGCCAAGCGCAACCTGCAACTGCCGGAGGATTGCGCGGCGGCACGCGAACTGGGCGGAGCGATCGAGGCGGCGCTGGCGCGCAGCCTGCTGTTCCAGGCGGCGGCGCTGCCGGCGCGCATCTTCCCGCCATTGTTCAACCGCTATGAAGGCGGGCATGATTTCGGCACGCATGTCGACAATGCGATCCGCATCGTGCCGCGCACGGGAGAGCGGATCCGCACCGATCTGTCCGCCACGGTGTTCCTCGCCGATCCCGCCGACTATGACGGTGGCGAACTGTTGATCGAGGATGTCTATGGCGCCCAGTCGGTCAAGCTGCCGGCCGGCGACATGATCCTCTATCCCGCGACCAGCCTGCACCGCGTGGCGCCGGTGACGCGCGGCGCGCGCGTCGCCAGCTTCTTCTGGATCCAGAGCCTGATCCGCGAAGATGCGCAGCGCGGCATCCTGTTCGACATGGACATGGCGATCCAGCGATTGCGCGCCGATGTCGGCGACGACCACCCGTCGCTCGTCACGCTGACGGGATGCTATCACAATCTGCTGCGACGCTGGGCCGACTGCTGAGCACGGCCCCCTGCTGTCGACATTCGATCGCCCATGCCGCAATGGCTCCTTTTGTGGGGCAACGCGTTTGGGTGGACAGTTAGGGAAGACCAGACCGCGTGACACTCGACGAACATCATCGGCTCGACACGCTCGCAGCCTATCGCATCCTGGATACGCCGCCGGAACAGGGCTTCGACGAGATTGTCGGCTTCGCCGCCGCGCTGTGCGAGACGCCGACCGCGCTCATCAGCTTCGTCGACCGCGACCGGCAATGGTTCAAGGCGCGCATCGGTCTCGACGCCACGGAAACCGCGCGATCGCTGTCGTTCTGCGACCGTGCGATGCGCGCCGACGACCTGATGGTGGTGCCCGATGCCACGCGCGATCCCCGCTTTGCGGACAATGCGCTCGTCACCGGCGGAATCGGCATCCGCTTCTACGCCGGCGCGCCGCTGCGCACGCCTGACGGCACGGCTCTGGGCGCGCTCTGCGTGATCGACACGCAGCCCCGTGACGGGCTGACGCCGCTGCAGGGCCATGGATTGACGGTGCTCGCCGCGCAGATCATGGCGCGGCTGTCGCAGCGCCGGCAGGATATCGAGCACGAAGCGCAGGGCCTGCAGAATGCGCGCGCGCGCGCCGAAAGCGAGGAGAAGTTCCGCCTGCTTGCGGATGCGATGCCGCAAATGGTGTGGTCGACGCTGCCGGACGGCTATCACGACTATTACAATGCGCGCTGGTACGACTTCACCGGCGTGCCACCGGGGTCGACCGATGGCGAGGGCTGGAACGGCATGGTTCATCCCGATGATCAAGCCCACGCCTGGGCTGCCTGGCGGCATGCGCTCGATACGGGCGAGCCCTATGAGGTCGAATATCGCCTGCGCCACCACAGCGGCGTCTATCGCTGGGCGCTGGGCCGCGCGCTGCCGATGCGGGGAGAGGATGGCCGGATCACGCGCTGGTTCGGCACATGCACCGACATCGACGAGTCGAAGCAGGCGCGCGAGCAGCGCGACATCGTCGCCCACGAACTCAGCCATCGCATCAAGAATATCTTCGCGGTGATCGCCGGACTTGTCGGTTTTTCCGCGCGGACCCATCCCGAGATCAGGCCGCTCGCCGACGATCTGCGCGAACGGATCATGGCATTGGGACGCGCGCATGATTTCGTGCGTCCGCACAGCGAGGTATCGCGGCCGACGCTGGTCGGCTCAGCGCTGCACGGGCTGCTCGAGGCGCTTTTCAGCCCGTATCGCGCCGAGGAGCAGCCGCGCGTGCTGGTGGGTGGCGTGAACCCCGATATCGACGATCGTTCGGCAACGCCGCTCGCGCTGCTGTTCCACGAACTGGCGACCAACGCGGCGAAATATGGCGCGCTTTCCAACATGGTGGGCCATGTCGATCTTTCGATCGCCGAAGAAGAAGAAGGCGCCGCCTATCGCTTTCGCTGGATCGAGCATGACGGCCCGCCGGTCGCTACGGACGGCAACGGCGGAACCGGCTTCGGTGGCCGCCTGATCGCGCTCAGCGTCGAGGCCCAGCTCAAGGGAAGGCTCGAACGGCGGTGGCAGCCATCGGGGCTGGAAGTGGACGTGACGATCCCGGCTGCATCGCTGGTTCGCCACTGACGGCTGGCTTCGGGCCAGTCGCCGACAGCCGTCAAGCGAAAAGCCGAAGCTCGGTGGGGGGCGGACCGTCGGCGGCAGCAAGATAGTTGACTGTCGCGATCAGCGAATTGTCCGAGATCGGCTTGCTGACCACGCCCAGGGCGCCTTTGATCCCGTCACCCAGTTGCGCCGGGTTGGCGGTGACGAAAACCACCCGCACGCCGAATTCGTTGGCGAGGCGGCGGCCGATCTCCGGACCCGTATGTCCGTCGCGCAAATTGACATCCACCAGCGCGGCATCGGCGGTGGGGCCGAGCGACAGCGCGGTTTCCTGGTCGGCAGCAATGCCCACGACCTCGCAGCCCAGCGAGGTGAGGATATGCTCCATGTCGAGCGCCACGAAAATTTCGTCTTCGACGATCAGGAAACGTTTGCTCATATTCCCGCAATCTGGCCGTTTGTGCTGCCTAAGAATGCGCGAGCAGCCTTTATTATCCGTTGCCGTGTGAATTTTCCGAGACTGTGGCACGCACGCCGCATTACGCGGCTTCGAGCGTCCTGCCCGCCGCATCCGCAAGACTGGTGCCATCCAGGATACGCGCGGTCTCGTCCCGCACGCGCGCCATCGCGTGGCGAATGGCGCAGGCCGTCTCGTCCCGGCAATCCGGGCAGCGACGATAGCTGGTGCGGCTGACACAGGGCACCAGCGCCAGCGGCCCTTCAATCACCCGGATGATATCGCCGAAACTCACCAGATGCGGCGGCCGGGAAAGCCGATAGCCGCCCAACTTGCCGCGCTGGCTATCGACCAGCCCCGCGTCGCGCAGATCGGCAAGGATGAATTCGAGAAACTTGCGCGGCACCTGTGCCTCTACCGCGATGCGCGCCATCGCCATCGGCCGGCCGGCCGACGGCAGGGCCGCCAGCACCATCATCGCACGCAAGGCATAGCGTGAGCGCTGGGTGAGCATGACCTAAAGATAGAGCCTGCCGGTCATGGCACAAGCGGATCGATCGATATCGCAGTCCTGACCTCGAAATCGGTGAGCGTCGCGCGGCCGAAGCTGGTGGTGAAGGCGGTATCCGTTGCATCCCGCCCCTGGGCCATCAGGATGCGTTCCCGCGCGGCGTCCCCGGATCCGGCATCGAGCGCATGCCAGCGCTGCCCGATATAGACTTCGAGCCAGACCGCGAAATCGGTCGGTGCATCGCTGCCCTCCGCCAGATAGCCTGTGCAATAGCGCGCGGGAACATTCATGCAACGGCACAGCGCGATGGCGAGATGGGCGACGTCGCGCGCGACGCCGACCTGCTCGCGATAGGCCTCGAACGCCGTGCGCGTCGGCCGTGCATGCTGGTAGCCGACGTCGAGATGCCCACGCACATGGTCAATGATGGATCGGACCAGCACGGCATCGCGCGGCAACCCGCCGAACAGCGACCAGGCGACATCCGCCAACCGGTCGGTCTCGCAATAACGGCTGCCGAGCAGATAGACGAGGACGTCATCGGGGAGGTCGGCAACCTCGTGGCAGCGCGCGTCGGCGCCGAGCGGCTCCACCGGCGCCTCGCGTTCGATCAGAAAATCGCATGACAGCGTCAGCGCCCCGGGCGGCATGGTCAGGCGGGTGCAGACATTGCCGAAACCGTCGATATAGTCATACATCGGCACGTCGGGTGCGGTTACGATGCGGTGCGGCGTCAGCAGATCCTGATGGCGCGACGGGTGCACGCTGAGCATCGCCATCATCGGCGTCGCGACATCTGTCTCGTAGCGAATTTCATAGCCTGCGCGGATCGCCATCGCCTATTCCTCCACCGCCGCGACGCCTTCGGGGATCGGTTCGGGCGTATCCGCCTCGACCTCGATGTCGACCGAAACATTCATGTCGATGAAGCTTCCCGGAAACCCCATCCAGGTGCCCGAGATCGGCACGGCGGTGTAGATATCCCGCGCGATCGCGACGCGGATCAGGTCATGATTGCCGATGATGCCGTTGGTGGGATCGAATTCGACCCAGCCCGATCCCGGCAGATAGACGCGTACCCAGGCATGCGTGTTGCCCCCACCAAGCCGCCGCTGCGTCCGCGGTTTAAGGCTGTAGACATAGCCCGAGCAGAAGCGCGCGGCGAAACCGAGCGCGCGGACCGCCTCGATCATGAACATCGCATAATCGCGGCAGGTGCCCTTGCGGCTCGTCATCGTCTCGATCGGGCTCTGGGTGCCCTTCTCATGCCGCGCGACGTAGGTGAATTCCTCGCGAATCGCCGTGGTCATCGTCTTGAGCATCGTCAGCGTCTCGGTCGGGCCGCTGCCGTTGACGAAGCGGCGCGCCCATCGATCGATCCGGCGCTGGGGATCGAGATGCTGGCGCTCGATCGAGCGCAGCAGGTCCGGCATGTCCTCCGACGAATAGGTGAAGGGATAGGTCCGCGCATAATCCTCGATATGCACGTCGTGCAGATCGGCGGGGCGATGGTGCATGCGCACCCGGCTGTCGAAGACCAGCCGGTCGGCGCGGCGATCGAAGGTCGCCACCGCCACCGAATTGCCGAACACGTCGTGCAGCCAGCGCAACTCGGACGGCGGCGGATCGATGTCGAGCGTGGCTTCCAGCACATGCTGGTCATAGCTCTCGCGCGGGCGCACCATGATGCGATGCTCGCCGAACGAAACCGGCTTTTTGTAGTTGTAGGTGGTGAGGTGCGAGAGATTGAGAAGGGGCATCGCCACCGTGGATCAAGAGGATATGCGACGGACGGCGCTGATCGGACCCGATGACCCGCCGCCTTTCACCATCATCAACCCCGAAGGCCAGGCATCGTTCCTGCTGATCGGCGATCATGCCGGCGATGCCGTGCCCGCCAGCCTCGACGGACTGGGGGTCAGTGCGGCCGAACGGGCGCGGCATATCGGCCGCGACATCGGCACCGCGCGACTGGGCATGCTGCTTGCGGCGGCGCTTGACGCGCCCTTCGTCGCGCAGACCTATTCGCGGCTGGTGATCGACTGCAATCGCGATCCCGCTTCGACGGATGCGATGCCGGCGGTGAGCGACGGCACCGTGATTCCCGCCAACGCGGCGCTCTCGCCCGCCGACCGCGCGGCGCGGACCTGCGCGATCCACGCCCCTTATCATGCGGCGATCGCCGCGCTGATCGCGCATCGTCTGGCCAGCGAGAGGCGGATCGTGCTGATTTCATTGCACAGCTTCACCCCCGTCATGGGCGGCATCGGCCGCCCCTGGCATGCCGGCGTGTTGCATGATGGCGGCGATACGCGCTTTGCACGCGCGATGCTCGCGGCGCTCCGAACCGAGCCCGACCTGCTTGTTGGCGACAACGAGCCCTACCGGATGGACGCGACCGACCACAGTGTGCCACGCCACGCCTATCCGACCGGTCTGCCTTATCTGGAGCTCGAGATTCGGCAGGATTTGCTGGTGTCGGGCGCGGGTGTTGCGGGCTGGGCCGCGCGGCTCGCGCGGCTGTTTCGCGCCGCCCTTCCCTTCGCTGCAACTTCGCCTATATAGGGCGTTGCCGGCTACGGCCGGCTATGGCGATAAATGATACCGCGCTTCGGCGCAGCGGACCCGGGGGCAGTACCCGGCGGCTCCACCAGAAACCTCCGGAAACGGGGGCTCCTGACGGGGCCGAACCAGGATCGACGTGCGGACGGACACGGTGTTTTTGCCCGGGCTGAGTAACCCGTTAAAGGCTCGAAACCACAAGTGCCAACGACAACGAGGCGCTCGCGATTGCCGCGTAATCACGGCCTAACGGCTTAGATTACAAGGCTTGAACGCGGTTCGGGCCGCACCGGGCAACAGAAGCGGATTCCAGCGGCTCCGGGGGGGCCGGGCAACAGAACCCCCCGACCTTCTTCATCGCATGCCCGCGGCCGGCCCCTTCAGGGATGAGACGGTAACGACGCGCGCCGTTTGCCGATGTTACCGAAATGTCATTTGGTTCATCGTTAAAACAGTTCTATCCGTCTCGCCGACGGCCTTCGTTGCCTGAGGTTAAGGAACAATCTGCTTTGTTCCTTCGTACCGGATGGTAAGCAAGGTCAGAAACCGAGCCAATCGGGTCGCACATGGGCCGGCGTGGTGCATAGCATCGCGCCGGTCTTTCGCTGTCCAGCGCAGGAGAGACGGCCTGAGCGACGTCAGTGCGGGATCGAGAGCCGCGCCTCGGTGCCGCCTTCGGCAATCAGTTCGAACCGCCCCCTGAGCTGCTTCGCCAGCATCGACGCGATACCCAGCCCGAGGCTGGGCGACGAAGCGAGCGAGAAGCCTGCAGGAAGACCATGGCCATCGTCGCGGATGCTGACGACCACGCCGCGCGCATCGTCGACCACCCGCACCGTGATCCGGCCACTGGCGCGCCCGGAAAAGCCGTGCTCGATCGCGTTGGCGACGGCCTCGGCCACGATCAGCGCGACCGGGATTGCCGCGTCGGGCTCCAGCCGAAGATCGGCCGGGGCATCGATCTCCAGGCTTACCCCGCCATGCCCATTGGCCTCGACGATATCAGCGCAAAGCTGCTCGAGGAACGTGCGCAGCCCCAGGCCGCCGCCATCCGGATCGTGCAATTGGCGGCTGATGCGGCCGATCACGCCGAGGCGACGCGATGCCTCGTCCAACGCATTGAGCGCCGTCGGATCGGTGATGCCGCGTTTCTGCAGGCTCAGCAGCGCCGCCACCATCTGGATGTTGTTGGACACGCGGTGCTGGAGTTCGCGAAACAGCAGCGCGCTGGTCTCGCGTTCCTTCGCCAGTCTACGATTGGCGGCCATCATCAGTTCCACCAGCGCGATCTGCGTGACGACCACGAAGGTATAAAGCGTCATTGCTGCGACCGTGACAGCCGTGATCGCGAAGCTGTGATAGGGTGGAATGAAATAATACCACGCCAGCAGCCCGCCAACGACGGCGGCGATCACCCCCGCGCGCAGCCCGAACAAGACGGCCGCTGCGACCACCGCGGGGAAGAATGTCGCGTAGGGAAAGCCCACGGGGAGCAACGGATCGGCCGCGCGGCGGATCAGATAGGCAAGGGCGAGGAGCGCCAGGGTCGCCGCCAGCGCCATCAGCGGACGATCCGCCAACAACGGCAATCGTTGAAAGAAGCCCGTCCTGCGCATCGCCCCGCCACACCCCTGCCGACCGTTTAGC
Source organism: Sphingomonas sanxanigenens DSM 19645 = NX02 (assembly GCF_000512205.2). Classification (NCBI taxonomy): domain Bacteria; kingdom Pseudomonadati; phylum Pseudomonadota; class Alphaproteobacteria; order Sphingomonadales; family Sphingomonadaceae; genus Sphingomonas; species Sphingomonas sanxanigenens. Next base: position 5,663,151 of record NZ_CP006644.1, on the reverse strand, counting down.
ACAGTCGGCGATCGGCGCCAGCGGCGCCATTCTCCGGTCTTGCAAAGAAAAAAGGGGCACCGCGAACGGTGCCCCTCTTTCATTTCCCGCTGATGCGCGGACGATCAGTCGTCGTCGCGCTTCAGGAAGGCCGGTGCGAATTCGGGCTCGGGGCCGTCATCCTTCTCCGAACGCTCGCGGCGCGGGCCGCGATCGCCACCACGGCCACCGCCGCCATCACGACGCCCACCGCCGTCACGACGCGGGCCACGGTCGCCATCGCGACGCGGGCCACGATCACCGCGATCGCCGCGATCACCACGGTCACCGCGCGGCGCACGCTCTTCGCGCTGCGGGCGGGTATCTTCCAGCTCGGCGCCGGTCTCCTGGTCGACGACGCGCATCGACAGACGAACCTTGCCGCGGCTGTCGATCTCCAGCACCTTGACCTTGACCTCCTGGCCTTCGGTCAGGGCGTCGGCGACCTTCTCGACACGCTCGTTCTTGATCTCCGAGACGTGGACGAGACCGTCGCGGCCGCCCATGAAGTTCACGAACGCGCCGAAATCGACGAGGTTGACGACCTTGCCGTTGTAGACCTTGCCGACCTCGGGCTCCTCGACGATGCCGAGGATCCAGGCGCGGGCGGCCTCGATCTGGGCGACGTCGGACGAGCTGATCTTGATCAGGCCCTCGTCGTCGATGTCGACCTTGGCGCCGGTGGTGGCGACGATCTCACGGATCACCTTGCCGCCGGTGCCGATGACTTCGCGAATCTTCGCCTTGTCGATCTGCATCGTCTCGATGCGCGGCGCATGCGCCGAGAGCTCTTCACGGGTGTGATCGAGCGCCTTGGCCATCTCGCCCAGGATGTGCGCGCGGCCGGCATTCGCCTGCTCGAGCGCGACCTTCATGATCTCCTCGGTGATGCCGGCGATCTTGATGTCCATCTGAAGGCTGGTGATGCCCTCGCTGGTGCCCGCGACCTTGAAGTCCATGTCGCCGAGATGATCCTCGTCGCCGAGGATATCCGACAGGACGGCGAAATCCTTGCCTTCGAGGATCAGGCCCATCGCGATGCCCGAAACCGGGCGCTTGATCGGCACGCCGGCATCCATCATCGCGAGGCTGCCGCCGCACACCGTCGCCATCGACGAGGAGCCGTTGGACTCGGTGATGTCGCTGGTGACGCGGATCGTGTAGGGGAACTCGTCCTTGGTCGGCAGCACCGCCTGTAGCGCACGCCACGCCAGCTTGCCATGGCCGACGTCACGACGGCTCGGCGCGCCGAAGCGGCCAACTTCGCCGACCGAATAGGGCGGGAAGTTATAGTGCAGCATGAAATGCTCGTAGTGCAGCCCGGTGAGGCCGTCGATCATCTGCTCCGCATCCTTGGTGCCAAGGGTGCAGGTGGCGATGGTCTGGGTCTCGCCACGGGTGAACAGCGCCGAACCATGCGCGCGGGGCAGGAAATGCGCCTCGGCGAGGATCGGGCGGACCGTCTTGGTGTCGCGGCCGTCGATGCGGATGCCGGTCTTCAGGATGGCGCCGCGGACGATCTCGGCTTCCAGCTTCTTGACCAGCTTCATCGCGGCCATCTGGTCCTGCGGCGTCGCGTCGCTGAACGCGTCCTTCGCCTTGGCGCGGGCGGCATTGAGCGCCTCCGAGCGGGCCGACTTGTTGGTCAGCTTGTAGGCGGCGGCGATGTCGGTGCCGATCAGCTTCTTGAGCTTGGTCTTGGCAGCGGAAACATCGGCCTGCGCCGCCATTTCCCACGGATCCTTGGCGGCCTGTTCGGCGAGATCGATGATCGCGTCGATCACCGGCTGGATGCCGCGGTGGGCGAACATCACCGCGCCCAGCATGATCTCCTCCGAAAGCTCCTTGGCTTCGGATTCGACCATCATCACCGCGTCATGCGTACCGGCGACGACGAGGTCGAGTTCGCCTTCCTCGATCTGCGTGTCGGTCGGGTTGAGCTGATACTCGCCATCCTTGTAGCCGACGCGGGCAGCCGCGATGGGGCCCATGAACGGCACGCCCGAAAGCGTGAGCGCCGCGGACGCGGCGACCATCGCCAGCACGTCCGGCTCATTCTCGCCGTCGTACGAGAGCACCTGCGCGATGCAGTTGATCTCGTTGTAGAAGCCTTCCGGGAAGAGCGGGCGGATCGGGCGATCGATCAGGCGGGAGACGAGGGTCTCCTTCTCGGTCGCGCCGCGCTCACGCTTGAAGAAGCCGCCCGGGATACGGCCGGCGGCCGAATATTTTTCCTGGTAGTGGACGGTGAGCGGGAAGAAGTCCTGCCCTTCCTTCACCGACTTGGCGGCGGTCACTGCGCAGAGGACCACGGTCTCGCCGAGCGTCGCGATCACCGCGCCGTCGGCTTGGCGGGCAACGCGGCCCGTTTCGAGTGTGAGGGTCTGTCCGCCCCACTCGATGCTTACCTTCTTGGTATCGAACATCTGATTTCCTTCATACCGGCAGCCCTATGCCGCCGGGGCCTATGTGCGGGCGTGCCGGCCCGCGCGGTTCGGGACGAATACTCGTCCCTGAGTGAGCGAGCGGCCGGATTGCCGTTCGTCCCGTCGTCGCGGCGCCTGTTTCGGCGCCGCATGCATCCGGCAGGGCCGGAATGCGAAAAGAGCCCCGCGAGCGGGGCTCTTAGCGTTACTTGCGAAGGCCGAGCTTCGCGATGAGGTCCGTGTAGCGGGTCCCGTCCTTCTTCTTCAGATAATCGAGAAGCGAACGGCGCTTGTTGACCAGCATCAGCAGACCACGACGCGAATGATTGTCCTTGGCGTGGGTCTTGAAGTGCTCGGTCAGGTTGGTGATCCGCTCGGTGAGGATCGCGACCTGGACCTCGGGGCTGCCCGTGTCGCCCTCGAAACGGGCGTTGTCCTTGATCAGCACGTCCTTGCGCTCGGCGGTAATCGTCATATGTCTCTTTCCCTCGGTATCGGGCTACAGGTTGAAGCCGCGCACCACCCGGACTTCGCGTCCTTCCGCCTCCACCAGCGCAACCGGCGCGTTGCGCTCGGTCGCCAGCGACAGGCCCGGCATTGCAGCGATCCCGACCAGCTTCTGCCCCTGGCGGAGCAGCCTCGCCTGGTCGGGGGTGACGTCTAGAGCCGGGATACCGTCCAGCCCCGCCGTCAATGGCAAGGTGATCTCTTCAAGTCGGCGGGCCATAGCGGATTCGTCCAGCATGTCCAGCGAAATTGCGGATTCCAGCCCGAACGGGCCGGCCTTGGTGCGCCTCAACAGGGTGACATGGCCGACCGTGCCGAGCGCCTGCGCGATGTCCCGCGCGAGGCTGCGGATATAGGTGCCCTTGGAGACGCGCGCCTCCAGAGTCACCGCATCGGGCAGCGCCGCATCGACGATCGACAGGTGGTGGATCGTCACCGCGCGTGCCGCCAGCGTCACCGCGACACCGGCGCGGGCAAGGTCATAAGCGCGCTTGCCGTCCACCTTGAGCGCGGAATAGGCCGGCGGCATCTGTTCGATCGGGCCGGTGAAGCGGGGAAGCACCGCCTGCAGCGCGGCGAGATCGGGCCGTACGTCGCTGGTCGCGACCGGCTTGCCCTCGGCATCGAGCGTGTCGGTCTCGACGCCGAAGCCGATCGCGAACCGATAGACCTTGTCGCTGTCGAGCATCCGGCCGGCGAGCTTGGTCGCCTCGCCGATCGCCACCGGCAGCACGCCGCTCGCCAGCGGATCGAGCGTGCCGCCATGGCCGATCTTGAATTTGGGGTAACCGCCCTGGCGCAATGCGCGCTTTACGCGGGAAACGATGTCGGTCGAGCCTGGCCCGACCGGCTTGTCGATAATGATCCAGCCATGCATCGCGGCGCCCTACCGGCACCGAAAGGGTTTGTCAGCCTTTGCGATGCTTCTTCGGCGGCCCTTCGGAGCGGGTGACGCTGTCGAGCTGGCAGCGCCAGCCCTGCGCATGGATCGCGCTGTAGCGATCGAGCTGGTCGCCGGGGCTGGTTTCGAAACCGAGCCCGATGGAGGGGATCATCCGGCGGCAGTCCGCCTGCGTCCGGGCATAGTACCATTTGCCGTTGGCGCGGATGAACAGGCCGCGATTGCCGTCGACCTTCCATTCGATGATCTCGCGGGAGGCAAAGGGAATCGCGACCTGATCGCCGGCCGGCGGCGCAGCCGCCTCTTCGGCAAGCGCGGGGGCGGCGAGGCTGAGGGCGGTGACAGCGAGGATGGTCCTGATCATCGATCGTCCTTCCGAATCGGCACTGGGCTTGTGCCCGATCGTGGCTGAACCGCGGCTGATCGTTCCCCGTTCCATTCATGGCTCAGGATCGAAAACAGCACCGTATCGCGGACATGGCCGTTCCAGGTGACCCGTTCCGCGCGCATCACGCCCTCGCGCACCGCGCCCAGCTTGAGGACTGCGGCCTGGCTGCGGCCGTTGCGCGCGTCGACGCGGAATTCGGCGCGGCGCACGCCCTGGGCAAACGCATGGTCGAGCATCAGCCGCTTGATGCGGCCGTTGAGCCCGGTGCCGCGCCGGTCGGGGCGGATGAAGCTGTTGCCGATTTCGAGTACGGCGCGCTCGGCATCGACGCCGATATAAGCGGTCATCCCCACCACCTCGCCGCCATGCACGATTGCGAATGGCAGACGGTTGCTGGCGAGCAGCGCATCGAACTGGGTGTCGAAATGCTCGGGCGCCCAGGATTTGGGATAGATTTCCCAGATCGCGCTGTCGGCAGCGCAGGCAGCGCGCAGCCCCTCGCGGTGCGCGGGGCTGAGCGGTTCGAGCGTCAGATCACCATCGGTCAGCGGTCGATGCAGGGCGGTCATTGCGTGCGTTCCATGAAGTGGCGGCGGCATAGCGCGACATAGCGGTCATTGCCGCCGATCTCGGTCTGCGCGCCCTGGGTGACGGACTGGCCGGCGGCATCGACCCGCAGGTTCATCGTCGCCTTGCGCCCGCATTCGCAAATCGCCTTGAGCTCGACCAGCGAATCCGCGAGCCCGAGCAGCGCCGCGCTGCCCTCGAACAATTCGCCGCGGAAATCGGTGCGCAACCCATAGGCGAGCACCGGTATGTCGAGCTGGTCGCACACCGAGGCGAGCTGCAGCACCTGCGTGCGGGTGAGAAACTGGGCCTCGTCCACCAGGACGCAGTGCAGCGGCCGGTTCGCCAACTCGTGCGCGACGGCGGCGCGCAGGTCGGTGGTCGGGTCGAACGCGTGCGCCGACGCCTCCAGCCCAATGCGCGACGCGATGTGGCCGCGGTGGAAGCGGTCGTCGATCGCGGCGGTGAACAGCATCGTCTGCATGCCGCGTTCGCGATAGTTGAAATCGGCCTGCAGCAACGTGGTCGATTTGCCCGCGTTCATCGAAGCATAGTAGAAATATATCTTGGCCATCAGCGCAGGACCGTCACGGGTTGGCGGGGGGATGAACCGGCATCGCTGGCGAGCCGCTGGTCGAGGGTGACGAAAGCATCGCTTTCGGTAACGATCAGATGGATCATGTCGGCCAGATCGGCGCCGGCTGCGTGGCGGCCAAGCGCCCAGCGCACCCCCGGCGGATCGGGAACATCGACGCCCTCGATATCCACCAGCAGCGTCAACAAGCGGGATACCGTCGGCCGATCGAGACGATAGACCGCGCGCAGCACCCATTCGGTCTCGATCAGCACCGTAGGTGAAACGATGAGACCGCCCTCCGCCACGAGCGCATCGACGAGCGCGACCTGTGCCGGGTCATCGCGCAGCAGCAATCGCACGACGATGTTGGTATCGATGCTGCGCAAAATGCTCAGTTCTTCCAATCGTCGAACGCGGCGCCAAGATCACGCATCGCCTCGATGCTCACTGGCACGCCGGCATAGGCCGGTACAAGCCGCTTGAATTCGTCATAGCTGATGCGCGGCGCCTGCTCGTCCGCTACTTCGAGGACAATGCGGCGCCCCTGCCGCGAAACGGACAGGGTCTCTCCCGGCGACAGGCGCAGCGCGTCGCGGATTTCCTTGGGAATGACGACCTGCCCCTTGGACGACAGCTTGGTGAAGGCATTCATACAGGTAAGATACGTCTTACCGGAAGGCCGGTCAATCTTCGTCCAGATCTCGCTTCACATTGGGCGCGCGCAGAAGCTGGTCGATGTGGCTCGCCTCGTCGAAGCTCTCATCAGCGAGGAATTTCAGCTTGGCCGCATATTTGGTGTTCACGCGGTGCGCGACTTCGCGTTGGAGGTAGGCGGTGTTGGTGCGCAGCGCCTTCAGCACCGCCTCCTCATCACCGCCCAACAGCGGCTTCACGAAGACGGTGGCATGACGCAGATCGGGCGACATGCGCACTTCGGTCACGCTGACGCTGTGCTTGGCCAGCGTGTCGTCGTGCACGTCGCCGCGCATCAGGATCTCGCTCAGCACATGGCGAACCTGTTCGCCAACGCGAAGCAGACGCACGGAGCGGGTTTCGGGAGTTTCGTTACGCATCAGAACAACCAGATCGCGAAGATTATGCAGGAAGCCAGCGACAGGCAGCCGCAGCCAGCTTCGCCTGCCTCGCCGAGGCAACCAAGACCGTCTCCCACCCTGTGGTACCAACGGTCACGATTGCCTCGGCTCGAGCTCAAAGCGTACGCTCGCGCATCTCCACTTCGTAGGTCTCGAGATAGTCGCCCGGCTTGATGTCGGTGTGGCTTTCGAAGGTCACACCACATTCAAGGCCGGCACGCACTTCGGCGACGTCATCCTTGAAGCGCCGCAGCGAGGCGATCGACCCGTTGTAGACGATCACGTCGTCGCGGGTGATGCGCGCACGCAGCGCCTTGCGGATATAGCCCTCGAGCACAAGCAGACCGGCGGCCTTGCCATGCTTGCCCGCGGAGAAGACCTCGCGGACCTCGGCGCGGCCGACGATCGTCTCGATCGCTTCCGGGCCGAGCTGGCCGGCCATGCCGGCACGGATCTCGTCCGTCAGGTGATAGATCACGTCATAATATTTGAGCGCGACCTTATCCTGATGGGCGATCTCGCGGGCCTTGGCGTTGGGGCGCACGTTGAAGCCGATGATCGGCGCGCGGCTGGCCGAGGCCAGGACGACGTCGCTCTCGGTAATGCCACCCACGCCCGAATGCAGGATCCGGACCTTGATGTCGTCGGTCGAGATCTTGTTGAGCGCGCCGACGATCGCCTCGACCGACCCTTGCGTGTCGGCCTTGACCACCACCGGATACTCCATCGCCTGCCTCTCGCGCAGCGCGGAGAACATCGATTCGAGGTTTGCCGGGGTTGCGGTGGTCCGCTTCTGCTGGATGACGCCGGCGCGATAGGCAGCGACCTCACGGGCACGCGACTCGTTCTCGACGACCGAGAGCTGATCGCCCGCGCCCGGCGTACCCGACATGCCGAGCACCTCGACCGGCGTGGAGGGCTGTGCCTCCTTCACGCTGCGGCCCTTGTCGTCGATCAGCGCGCGAACCTTGCCACTTTCGGCGCCGATGACGAAGATGTCGCCGACGCGCAGCGTGCCGCGGCGAACCAGCACGGTCGCCACCGGGCCGCGGCCCTTGTCGAGCTTCGCCTCGATCACATTGCCTTCTGCGGCGCGATCGGGGTTCGCCTTGAGGTCGAGCAGTTCGGCCTGCAGCAGGATCTTCTCGATCAGATCGTCGAGACCGGTCCGCTTCATCGCGGAGACTTCGACGTCCTGCACGTCACCCGACATCTCTTCGACGATGACCTCATACTGAAGCAGGTCCTCGCGAACCTTCTTCGGATTGGCCTCGGGCTTGTCCATCTTGTTGATGGCGACGATCATCGGCACGCCGGCCGCCTTGGTATGGTTGATCGCCTCGATCGTCTGCGGACGCAGGCCATCGTCGGCGGCAACCACCAGCACCACGATATCCGTCACGTTGGCGCCGCGCTGGCGCATCTCGGTGAAGGCTTCGTGGCCAGGCGTGTCGAGGAAGGTGATCTTCTCGCCCGACTTCACCGTCACCTGATAGGCGCCGATGTGCTGGGTGATGCCGCCGGCTTCGCCCGCAACCACGTCGGTCCCGCGCAGCGCGTCGAGCAGCGAGGTCTTGCCGTGATCGACATGGCCCATGATCGTGACCACCGGCGGACGCGGCAGCAGCGTTTCGGTCGCGTCCACATCCTCGCTGGCGTCGATATCGACATCGCTGTCGGACACGCGCTTGATGTTGTGGCCGAACTCGGTGACGAGCAATTCCGCGGTGTCCTGGTCGATCGGCTGATTGACCGTGACGGGCATGCCCATCTTGAACAACGCCTTCACGAGATCGGCGCCGCGCTCCGCCATGCGGTTTGCGAGTTCGCCGACCGTGATGTTGTCGGGCACGACGACGTCGCGCACCTGCTTCGCCGACGGACCGGCGAAACCGCCATGGCCACGCCGTTCCTTCTCGCGGGCACGCTTGAGCGCCGCAAGGCTGCGCGCACGCGCGCCGCCATCATCATCCAGCGCACGCGTGACGGTGAGCTTGCCCGACTGGCGACGATCGTCGCGTCCACGGTTCGCCCCAGGCCGGGGCGGTTCGGGACGACGGACGGGCGCCGGCGCCGCCGGGCCGGGGCGGCGGACGCGGTCCGCATCGCCCGACGTGGCAGGGCGCGCAGCAGCGACAGCCGCCGGGGCCTGAGCCGCGGCGGGCGCAGGTTCAGCCGCGCTCGGTGCGGCAGCGGACGCCGCCTGCGCGGCGGGTTCAGCCGCGGGCGCAGCCTCCTCGGTGACCGTGCGGACGGCCTCTTCCTCGGCGGCGCGCTGCGCCTCTTCCTCGGCGCGGCGCTTTTCCTCGACGCGACGCTTTTCCTCTTCCGAGGCGGCAAGGCGCTGCTGCTCTTCGCGGCGGCGCGCTTCCTCGAGCGAGTTCATCCGCGCTTCCTCGGCCTCGCGCAGCAGCTTCGCCTGAAGCTCCTGCCGCGACAGCAGATCGCTGCCGGGAGGACGCGGCGGCGGCGGCGGAGTCGTGGCGCGCGGCGGCGCGACGGGCGCGCGGGGAGCGGGCGCCGGGGCCGGAGCGGGCGCCGACGCAGACGTCGTTTCGGGCGTCTCGCCCTCGCCGGGCTTGCCGAGCACACGGCGGCGCTTCACCTCGACGACCACCGTGTTCGAACGGCCATGGCTGAAGCTCTGCTTCACCTTGCCCGTTTCAACGGTGCGCTTGAGGCCCAGCGGCGCGCGCATTCCCAGTTTCGGCTTGTTGTCGTCGCTCATCTAGAACCCGGATCCTTCACTCGCATCATGCTGCGCCGATTGCCCCTGCGATTCGCCATCGCAAGGCTCGACGCCTTCTTTCCGTCCAATAAAGCCGCGCCACCGGCCAAGTGCTTGGGCGACGCGCGCAGCTGCCGCCGGCGCGATCAGCGCGGCGTGTACAACATTTTCGCGGCCAAGCGCCACCGACAATATGGCCCGACTTGCGGGGATTACCACCCCGCGCGCATCGCTGCCCTCCATATCGAGTCCGACACGAAGGGCCTGGTCGAGCTTGCGCTTGCCGTCTTCGGCGGCATCGCGGGCATGGATCAGCAACGTCACGGTGCCGCGGCGCGCGGCTTCGGCGATTTTCTCGGCCCCCGTGACGAGCGTGCCCGCCTTGGCTTCCAGCCCCATGCGATCGAGCGCGGCGCGTTCGAGCGCGCGTTCGATCTGCTGGGGCAGATCATCGGGAATCAGGATCTGCGCGCCCTTGAAAGCACGCAGCAGCGCGCCCTTGAGCTTGCCCTTCGCGATCGCCGTCGTCAGCGCCGCCTGGTCCACGGCGATCCACGCACCCCGCCCCGGCGCCTTGGCGCGCACATCGGGCGCGACGGTGCCATCGGGCGCCAATGCAAGTCGAATCAGCGAATCACGCTGCGCCCGCTCGCCGGTGATGATGCACCGGCGCTCGGGGCCATCCCTTTCCGCCGGGGAAGCGGGCGCGTCTTCGCCATCGCGGGGCTGGCGGACACGCCCTCCCCTCGATCCCCCCCCGCGCCCGGGGAGGGCAGACGCCGCCTTCAGGCCGTCAGGCTGCTCATCGTTCGCCATCCGCAGGAGCGACCTCCTCGGATTCGGGCTCGTCGTCGAACCAGTGGGCCCGCGCTGCCATGATAATCTCGTTGCCCTGTTCTTCGCTCAGGCCATACTGCGCCAGCACGCCGCCCTTGTCCTCGGGCCGGCTCTCACGCTGGCTGTTCTCGCCACGGCGGCGAGGTTCGGCGCGCTTCTTCTGGATCAGCTCGTCGGTGGCGAGATCCGCCAGATCGTCGAGCGTCCTGATCCCGGCCTTGCCAAGCGTGACCAGCATCGCTTCGGTCAAATACGGCAGCTCGGCCAGCGCATCCTCGACACCAAGCGCACGGCGCTCGTCGCGGGCGGCCTGCTCGCGGCGGTCGAGCGCTTCCTGCGCACGGCTCTGCAGTTCCTGCGCCAGTTCCTCGTCGAAGCCCTCGATCGCCGCCAACTCGTCGACCTCGACATAGGCGACCTCTTCGAGCGCGCCGAAGCCCTCGGCGACCAGCAGCTGCGCGAGCGTCTCGTCGACATCGAGCTCGTTCTGGAACATCTCCGAACGCTCGACGAACTCGCGCTGACGCTTCTCGCTGGCATCGGCCTCGGTCAGGATGTCGATCGCCTTGCCGGTCAGCTGGCTGGCGAGGCGGACATTCTGGCCGCGGCGGCCGATCGCGAGGCTGAGCTGATCGTCGGGGACGACCACCTCGATGCGATCCTCTTCCTCGTCGATCACGACGCGGCTGACATTCGCCGGCTGCAACGCGTTGACGACGAAGGTCGCGGTGTCGGGCGACCAGGGGATGATGTCGATCTTCTCGCCCTGCATCTCCTGGACGACCGCCTGAACGCGGCTGCCCTTCATGCCGACGCAGGCGCCGACCGGATCGATCGAGCTGTCGTGGCTGATCACGCCGATCTTGGCGCGGCTGCCCGGATCGCGGGCGGCCGCCTTGATCTCGATGATGCCGTCGTAGATCTCGGGCACTTCCTGCGCGAACAGCTTCTTCATGAAGTCAGGGTGCGCGCGGCTGAGGAAGATCTGCGGTCCGCGCGTCTCGCGCACCACCTTGAGGATCAGGCTGCGGACGCGATCGCCGACGCGGACGACTTCGCGCGGGATCTGCGCGTCGCGGCGGATGACGCCTTCGGCGCGGCCCAGATCGACGACGACATGGCCGAACTCGACGCGCTTGACGACGCCGGTGATGATCTCGCTCGCGCGATCCTTGAACTCGTCATACTGGCGCTCGCGCTCGGCATCGCGGACCTTCTGGAAGATCACCTGCTTGGCGGCCTGCGCCGCGATGCGGCCGAACTCGATCGGCGGCAGCGGATCGACGATGAAATCGCCGACGGCTGCGCCCTTCTGCAGCTTCTGCGCATCGGCCAGGCTGACCTGCTTGAAATAGTCGTCTACCGCCTCGACCACCTCGACGACGCGCCACAGGCGCATGTCGCCGCTGCGCGGATCGATCTTGGCGCGAATGTCGTTCTCGGCGCCGTAGCGCGCGCGGGCGGCGCGCTGGATCGCGTCTTCCATCGCCTCGATCACGATCTCGCGATCGATCAGCTTTTCCTTGGCGACCGAATCGGCGATCGCGAGCAGTTCAGCCTTGTTGGCGGAAATGGCGGTAGCCATGGCCCAGTCCTATCCTTCTACCTTGAACTTGTCGGCGCCCTCGGAAGAGAGCGGCATTGTTGCGTCGATCAGCGCGTCGGTCAGCAACAGCTTCGCGTTGAGAATGCCGGCGAAGGGCAATTCGGTCTCGCCCAGCTTCGGCACGTCGATCTTGATGCAGTCGCCCGCGATGCCGCCGAGCTTGCCTTCGAAGACCTTGCGCCCGCCGATAGCCTCGGCCATGCGCACGCGCCCCTCGAACCCAGCCCAGTCGGCATAGTCCTGAAGGCGGGTGAGCGGGCGGTCGATCCCCGGCGAGCTGACCTCGAGCCGATAGGCATATTCGATCGGATCGGCAGCATCGAGCACGTCCGACAGGCGGCGCGACAGCTCGGCGCAATCGTCGAGGTTGAGCTGCCGCGTGTCGGGCCGTTCCGCCATCACCTGCAATGTCGGATCGCTCTTGCCGCCGAACATAGCGACGCGCACCAGCGACAGCCCGAGCGCCTTGGCTTCGGGCTCGATCAGCGATGTCAGTTCGGCGATATCCGCCATGGGCCTCCGGGAATCAGAACAAGCGCTTTGGGCACCGGGCCCTTTCGGGGCCGGCCTCGGCATGTTTAACGATGTCGAGAAAAGCAGCGCCTATATAGTCCGGGTCGCGGCGGGCGGCAAGCGGAGTCTGCGCGCCGGACGCCGGCGGTGCCGCTGGCGCGCCGATATCGGCGCCGGAAAGGGCGCCATCGCATCAGCTTCGCGCGCGCCATGCCCACAGCGCCGCCGCTACCGGCGCGGCCAGCCCCAGCCAGCACAGCACGTCGAACGGCCCGTCGTCGAGCAACCCCACCACCAGCGCGGCAAGGCTGGTCAGGCAGAGCAGCAGCGGCATCGCGAAGACCTTGCCCAGCCGCCCATCGCGGCGTTTCGCGCGCGGCGTGCTCATTCGGCGGGCACCGGCATCGCGGCGCCGGTCCGCAGCTCGCGCACACGCGTTTCGATCGATCCGGCGCGCCGGCCGAGCCACAGATAGAGGCCGCTGCCGAGGATGGCGATCGCTGCGATGTCGAGCAGCGCCCACAGGATCTTCATCGGCATGCCGGCATAGTCGCCGAAATGCAGCGGCTGCGAGAGGCGCAGGGCCAGCATGTACCAGGGCATGGTGCGCATCGCGGTGAGATCGCCGGAGCGCGCGTCGATCAGCGCCGGGGTCAGCAACCGGTCGGTCGCCGGTGTCGCGCCCTTCAACCAGACCGCATAATGATGATTGCTGCTGAAGCGCACGCCGGGAAAGGCGACGAATTGCGGCCGTGTCCCCGGTGCTTCAGCCCTGGCGCGAGCCACCGCGGCTTCCAGCGACCCGAATTCGGCCACCGGCACCGGCGGCAGCCCCTCATAGGGGGCGACCAGCTTGCCGAGCTGGTCCACGCGCCAGAAATCGACCAGCGGATCGGAGAGCGTGTTGATCACGCCCGTCAGCCCCACCACGCTGACCCATGCGAGCGTGACGATGCCCAGCATGTTATGCATGTCCAGCCAGCGGACCCGCCGGCTGCGGGACCAGCGCAGCGCACCGAAGTCCAGTTTCCGCATGAACGGCGCGTAGAGCACGACGCCGGAGACGGTGGCGACGAAGAACAGGAAGCCCATGAAGCCGAGGAACAGCTCCCCTGGGAGCCCGGCGAACATGTCGACATGCAGCCGCAATATCACCGCCATCACGCCTTCCTCCAGCAGCGGGCCGACCGGTTCGGCGGTGCGCATGTCGAAAGCGGTGATGTGCATCTCGTCACGCCCGGCGTCCGCGGTGGGGCCGGTGGTGACGTTGGCGACCGGGCGGTCGTCGTCGAAGCTCATGAACAAGGGCCGCTCGCCCGGGTAGAGGCGTACGGCGGCAGCGACGATATCGTCGAGCGGCAACGCCCGCGCGCCGGCAGGCATCGCGCGCAACGGCGCCCGATCTTCGGTCAGCGCGTCGATCTCGTCATGGAAGATCAGCGGCAGGCCGGTGAGGCACAGCATCAGCAGGAAGAGGGTGCAGACGAGGCTCGTCCATTTGTGGACAAGATACCAGGCCTTGATGGCGCGATTGCTCATCGTCCGTCCTTGCCCAATTGGATCGCGGCTGACCAGAGAGTCGTTCGCATTCGCATCTGGTTTGCAGCGGCGTTCGGTTGTACCATCCACGGGCGGAGTCGCAGAATTGACGATATCCAAGGGTCGCGATGACTGTTCCGGACGCTGGCGCCGATCGGGCGACTGGCGCCGTCGATGTGCAGTTGCAAGTGCGCGAGGCCAGTCGCCATGCCCTGGACGACCATCAGCAACGATTCGCAGCTCACCGCGATCCACGCCGCGCTGCTCCCGACCGAACCGGACGGTGTCATCTTCTATTACGGCGATTGGGCCGCGAGCGGCGGCGGCGCGCAGGTCCAGAACCTGACGTTCAGCCGCCTCTACCGGCTGGCGCCCGGTCTCGCCAACCCGATCGAGACTTTCTCCGACGATGCCCTGCCCGACACCGACTGTTTCTGCGGCGGCCAATCCCTTCTTGCCGACGGACGGCTCCTCTCGGCCGGCGGGACCTTCGGCTGGGCGGAGACGCATGAAGGCATCCACCTTCCCCATTATGACGGCGAGCGGGCGTGCTGGATCTATCTGCCTCGCGCCAGACGCTGGGTCCGCGCTGACGATCTCAACTTCCAGCCCGGCAGCGTCTCACAGGGTGGCGGGCGCTGGTATCCCACGCTGGTCACCCTGGCCAATGGCGAGGTGTTCGCGGCGGGAGGCCATCCCGCCGGCGACGATTTCTATCCCGCCGATGGCGAGCAGCGGCACAACAACAACACGCCGGAACGCTATTCGCCGGGCACCAACGCGTGGACCTTGATGACCTCGGCACTGACCGCGCCCAATGGTTTCGCCTATTCCACCGATGGCTATCCGCGCTTCCATGCGCTGCCCGATGGCCTGCTGTTCTCGGATACGGCGGGCGACGAGGGACCCAAGCGCATCTTCGACCCCTATGCCGGTGTGTGGACCGGGGCCGATATCGGCGGGCTCGCTACGCTGCCCAGCTATTATGACCGCGGCAGCGCGGCCTCGTCGGTGCTGCTGCCGCTGCTGCCACCCAATTATCCCGCGCGCGTGCTCGCCACCAACAGCCCCGATGCCACCGCGTTCCGGATTGACGTCGACGCATCGCCTACCTGGGTCGCGACGGTGCCGCGGCAGGGGGCCGCGGCGGCGCGCAATCGCGAACATGGCTGCGCCACATTGCTTCCGACGGGCCAGGTGCTCGTAACCGGCGGCTGGCAAGGCGCCGCGGGCGCAGACGATCCGACCGAGGCCACGCGCGAGCCCGAACTCTACACACCCGGCATCGACTGGGGCGCGGGCAATTTCTCCAACAGCGACGAAGAACGCTGGGAAACGATCGATGAACCCGCCCCCACCCGGCGCGGCTATCATTCGGGCGCACTGCTGCTGCCCGACGGGCGGGTGTGGCACGGCGGTTCGACCACGTCCGCAGACGGTGCCAACCGCGATTTCGAGCTGTTCGCGCCCGCCTATATCGGCGCCGCGGGACGGCCAACGATCACCGAATGCCCCGGCAATATCGGCTATCTCGCGCCGTTCTACGTCACGACCCCCGATGCGCAGCAGATCGCCAGGGTCGCGCTGATGCGCTGCGGATCGATCACCCACGGGTTCAATTCGGACCAGCGCTATGTCGGGCTGCAGTTCAACGCGCTCAATGCCGGCGCGTTGGAGATCTACGCGCCACCCTCGGCCGAAATCGCCCCGCCGGGCTATTATATGCTGTTCCTGATCGACGATCAGGGGCGAGTATGCGAGCGCGCATCCTTCGTCCGCCTGTCACGCCAGAAGCTCGTCATCTCCGTCGAGATCTCCACCTATTCGATCCACGAGGTCGATGCGCTCGGCCCGCCCGCGACGTTCGAGGAAGCGCTGTTCGTCGTGTTCGACGGCTTCATGCCGCACGAGGTGGTACCCATCGAATATTCGCTGCGCCTGCCCGGCGGCGACCCCGTTCCCGACGTCGAAATATCCTTCGGCGCCCCCCAGTATGAGGCGGGATCCGATCAACCCGATATCGCGCAGCGCATCGTCTATCCCGTCCGCCTGCGCTTCACCTCGCTCGACGCGTTCGACGAGATTCCGGCGGCCGAGGATTTCATCGACATGACCTTCTCGGCGACCGCCGGGCTGTTCCAGGCCGACACCAGGCTGCAGCTCTCCAAAAATCCCAATCCCAGGATGCGCGACGGCGATCCGCCCTGGCTCAGCGTCGACCTGCGCGTGTTCAAGGCCAATCCCGGCCAGGCGCCGGTCGCGGACATCGCGCATCCGGCGGCCGGTGCGGACAATGCCTATCAATACATCCGCGACCTCGTGGCGGCGCTCAATGGTGCGGCGGGCGAGGACGATCATCCATTCGACGGGCTGCCGGTCGATCAGGACGTCAATCGGCTCGAACTCGGCACCAACGATGCCAATGGCGATCCGGTATTCAACTATGCTGTCGCGCGGGTGCGCTTCGTCGCGCCCGAAGGCGTCGATGCGGTCGACGTGCGGCTGTTCTTCCGGATGTGGACGACGGGCTGGTCGGCGCTCGAATTCGATACCAATGCGAGCTACCGGCGGTTCGGCAACGGCGCGTCGGCGACGCCGCTGCTCGGGATCGAGGGCGGCGAGGTCAACAACATTCCCTGCTTCGCGCAGACCCGCACGGCCAACATGCGCGACCAGCAGGATCCCACCAACCGCCGCACATTGTCCGGCACGGGCGCGACCGAGGTGCATGGCTATTTCGGCTGCTGGCTCGACGTGAACCAGGACGTCGCCCGCTTCCCGCTCTCGCCACAGTCCGACGGGCCGTTCGACGATGGCGACGATCCCGAAGGACTGCGCAGCATCCAGGAACTGATGCGCGGGCTGCACCAGTGCCTCGTAGCCGAGATCCATTATGCGCAGGATCCGATCCCGCCGCTGGCGACGCCCGGATCCTCCGATAATATCGCGCAGCGCAATATCCTGTTCGATTATTCGGACAATCCCGGCAGCTTCGCCGCGCATCTGGTGCACCACACCTTCGAACTGAAGCCGTCGCCGGTCTCGTTCGACCAGTCGGTGTTCGCGCCGGGCAACGCGGCAGCCGCGGTCCGCCGGCGGCTGCACCCGGACGAACTGGTGATCGACTGGGGCGACCTGCCGCGCGACGCGCTGGTGACCTTCTACATGCCGCAGGTCGATGCGCGCGAGATCGTCCGCGCCGGTGCGGTACGGCAGGCGCCGGGCAACCTCGCCGCCGCCGCTGTCGACACGATCCGCTGCAAGGTGAGCGATGTCGGCTTCATCCCCATCCCTGGGCCGCTCAACCGGACGATCGCCGGGCTCATGACCGTCCAGCTGCCGCCCGGCGTCAGCGAGGGCAAGGTCCATCGGATCGTGCTGCGGCAGGTTTCAGGGCGTACCTACAAGGTGTTGGGCTCGACCGAATTCCGCATCGAGGTGCGCAACGCCGCCGCGCTGCTGCCGCGCTTTACCCACAATCTCGGCGTGCTCAAGCATGTCGCGGCGGCGATCCCCGAGGGCAATCGCTGGTACCCGGTGTTCAAGCGCTATCTGGCCGAACTGGGCGACCGCGTGCGTGCGTTCGGCGGCGATCCGGATGCGGTGGCGCCCGATCCCCATGGCACCGGCGGCAAGCCCGGCGGCCCCGCGCACCCGGACGAGAAGAGCAGGACATTCTGCGTCACCGGCGCCGTCGAGCGGCTGCATTATGATTGCTGCGGCCGGTTCGACGGCTTCGTATTGCGCGACTGCGACCGCGACTGGCGGTTCGACCGGGTGGAAGCCTGCCTGGAAACGGTGCTGCTGACCGCGCTGCGCGACCGGCTGCGCGCGACGGTCCGCGCCCGGCAGGGCCGCGCGGCGGACGGTGCGCTCAACCGCAGTTGCCCCTGGTCTGGCCGGCCGGTCAGCGACGACTCGCTGATGCGCTATGAGGGCCATATCGTCGGCTTCTGCAGCCCCGCGCACCGCGACCGCTTCGCGGCGGCGATCGCGGCCTTCTCACAGGAGCAGACGAAGCCGGCGCGCGCGCGCGTCACGGCGCTCGCCCCCCTCGCGGTGCCGCAAGTGCATGCCACATCGCGATCGTCGAGCGGGCCGGAGCGACCAGCCCCGACCGAAACCGCCGATCCGACGCGGGGCCATGGCCAGGACCATGGTGGCCCGACCCCGGTGCCCGTCCGGCCGGCACAGCCCGCCCGCCCGACGCCGGCAGCGACGGTGAACCGCACCTGTCCCTTCTCGGGCAATCCGGTCAAGGAGACGGCGCTGACGCACTACAAGGGACAGAGCGTCGGCTTCTGCAATCCGCGCCATCGCGACGATTTCGACGCCGCGGTCCGCGCCTTCGACGCGCTGATCGCCTGCGGCGGAACGGGCGCGCGCGAACGGACCATTGTCGAGCGGATCGATCTTCACCGCTGACCACGGGCAGGCGCCGGTATCCGCAGAACGCCGACCAAGTGATAATGGCGGCCGCTGCGGCCTGGCGGCACCGCTGCAAGTCTTTCTCAACCGACCGATTATTTCTCAACCGATCGATTCTTCGTTTTACGTCTTTTAACCGCCCGCGTGATCGAGCCCGGACGCGATCCTTGTTATGTCGAGGCCTCCAGCCAGTTTTGGGGTGCTCGGCCATGCAACTCAAGATCAATGGGCGTGTCCACGACGCCGCCGTTGAAGACGATACGCCGCTGCTCTGGGTCATTCGCGACGTCGTCGGGCTGACCGGCACCAAATATGGGTGCGGCATCGCGATGTGCGGTGCCTGCACGGTGCACGTCGGCGGCGTGCCCAAGCGCGCCTGCGTTCTGCCGGTGTCGGCGGTGGGCGATGCCGAGGTGATGACGATCGAGGCGCTGGGCGGCACGACCGCGGGCAAGGCGCTGCAAAAGGCGTGGCTGGATATCGAGGTCGTCCAGTGCGGCTATTGCCAGTCGGGCCAGTTGATGCAGGCGGCGGCGCTGCTCGCCGCCAACCCCGCGCCGAGCGATGCCGATATCGACCATGTGATGTCGGGCAATATCTGCCGCTGCGGCACCTATGGCCGCATCCGTACGGCGATCAAACAGGCGGCCGCTGCCGCGCAGGCGGCCTGAGATGGCCGCCGCCCCCCCGCTCGTCACCAGCCGCCGGACCTTTCTGGCGGCTGCCGCCGCGCTTGCCGGCGACCTGGTGATCGGCGTCCGGCTCTCCGCCGCGGCGCCCGCCGCTGGCGGTGCGCTGCATCCCAACGCCTTCGTCCGCATCGATCGCGCCGGCCTGGTGACCGTGATCGTGCCCTATGCCGAGATCGGGCAGGGCTCGCTGACCTCCGCCGCGATGCTCGTTGCCGAGGAGCTCGAGGTCGAGCCGGGTGCGGTGCGCACCGAGCATGCGCCGGGCGACGACACGCTCTATGGCAGCCCGGTCTTCGGCGAACAGATAACCGGCGGCTCGGCAAGCCTTGGCGCCGCCTGGAAGCAGCTGCGCGCTGCGGGTGCCGCAGCGCGGATCATGCTGATCGAGGCGGCGGCGAAGCGCTGGTCTGTCGCCCCGTCGGCCTGCGCGGCCGAGGGCGGACGGGTGCTGCATCCCGGCAGTGGCCGGTCGCTGTCCTACGGTGCGTTGGTGCAAGCAGCGTCGGCGCTGCCGGTGCCGAAGGATCCGCCGCTCAAGACCGGCAACTTTCGCGTTATCGGCACCAGCGCGCGGCGGACCGATACGCCGGGCAAGGTCGATGGCAGTGCCATATTCGGGCTCGACGTGCGGCTGCCCGGCATGCGCTATGCCGCGGTGGCGGCTTGCCCCGTCATCGGCGGGCGGCTGAAATCGGTGGACGACGCGCCGGCTTTGGCGGTGGCAGCCGTCACCCAGGTCGTGCGGCTGCCCGATGCGGTCGCGGTGATCGCCGCACACACCGGCGCGGCGCGCAAGGGGCTCGCGGCGCTGGCCCCGATATGGGAGGGCGGCAGCACTGGATTGTCCACCGCAGACCTCGTCGCCGGCTGCGACGCCGCGCTCGAACGGCAGGGGCTGACCGCGCACAGCAAGGGGGATGCCGCCGCCGCGATGAAGGACGCCGCCGCGCAGTTCGAGGCGGTCTATCGCATGCCGATGCTCGCGCACGCGGCGATGGAACCCCTCAACGCGACCGTCCACGCCCGCGCCGACCGCTGCGACGTGTGGGTGGGCAGCCAGGTGCCCGGCCGTGCGCGGCGCGAGGTGGCGGCGGCGCTGAAACTGCCGCCCGAAAAGGTCAGCGTCACCAATCATCTCGTCGGTGGCGGCTTCGGCCGGCGGCTGCAGTCCGAATGGATCGTGCAGGCGGCGCTCATCGCGCGGCAGGTCGATGCGCCGGTCAAGGTGATGTGGAGCCGCGACGAGGATATGCGCCACGGCTCCTATCGCTACCACAACCACAGCCGCATACGGGTGGGGCTGGACGCGGCCGGGAATCCACTGGCCTTCGAGCATCGCATCGTTGGCCCCGCGATAATGGCCTGGTTCCTCGCCGCCTTCTTCAAGGACGGTATCGATCTCGACGTCACCAATTCCTCGTTCGGGCCCTATCAATTCCCCAACGTCGCGGTGGATTTCGTCCGCAACGATCCGCCGCCGGGCCTGCTGGCCGGCAATTGGCGGGGCGTCGGCGAAACCCGCAACGGCTTCGCCGTCGAGGTGGCGATGGATGAGCTGGCAGCGCGCGCCAAGCAGGATCCGGTCGCCTATCGCCGCCGCCTGCTCGCGCCGGGATCGCGAATCCTCAACGTGCTGGATCGGCTGGCGGCGGCGTCCGGCTGGGGCAACCCCTTGCCCACGGGCAGCGGGCGCGGCGTTGCGATCCTGAGCGGCTTCGGCAGCCATGTCGGCCTCGTCGCCGAGGTGCAGGTGGCGGAAAGCGGCCGGGTGAAGGTGACGCGGATCACCTGCGCGATCGATTGCGGCCAGATGGTCAATCCCAACATCGTCCGCCAGCAGATCGAGGGCGGCGTGCTCTTCGGTCTCAGCATGACGCTCTACGGCCGCATCACCATGAGCGGCGGGCAGATCGAGCAATCCAACTTCCACGACTATCCGGTGGTGCGGATGAACGAGGTTCCGGAGATCGAGGTCGTGCTGATCGAGAATCGCGAGGATCCCGGCGGCGTCGGCGAACCGGGGACGACGGTGGTCGCGCCCGCGGTGGTCAATGCGATCTTCGCGGCGACCGGCAGGCGATTGCGATCGCTGCCGCTCGAACCCGCGATGACGGGGCTCTCGGCATGAGCGCCGCGGCGACCCGCCTGCTGCCGGTGTTGGCAGCCTTCGCGCTCGGCGGCACCATCGCGCCCTCGCCGGCGGCCGACGGCGTATCCGGCGACACGCTTCGCAGCGTCGAGAGCTTCGCGTCGATCCGCGATCCCGCAAAGCGCTCCGCGGCCCTGTTCGTGGAAGCGGGCAAGGTGATCCAGCATCCGCGCTGCCTCAACTGCCATCCGGCGACGCGCGTGCCCACGCAGGGCGACCATCTGCGCCCGCACGTGCCGCCGATGGTCGGCGGCGTGAGCGACCATGGCGCGGCGGGCCTGCCCTGCGCGACCTGCCACGGCGCCGAGAACCAGCCGACATCGAGCCCCGGCATCAAGACCATCCCGGGCAATCCGCACTGGGGACTGGCGCCGGCGGAAATGGCCTGGCAGGGGCGGACGCTGACGCAGATCTGCGCACAGGTGAAGGATCCCCGGCGCAACGGCGGGTTCACGCTGCAGAAGCTGATCCCGCACATGGGCGAGGATCATCTGGTCGGCTGGGCCTGGCATCCCGGCGAAGGGAGGAGGCCCGCGCCGGGCACGCAGGCGCAGTTCGGCGCGCTGATCAAGGCGTGGGTCGAAAGCGGGGCGCACTGCCCCGCCGGTTGAGCCTTCGCAAGTCGGTTCGGCCGATCAGCCGCGCGGGCGCGCCGCGGCGGCACGGACCGCGCGCCACTGCGCCGCGATCAGCGAGGCGAAGGCATAGAGCGCCGCCAGCGCCAGCCCGATCCCCGGCTGCCCGATCAGCGCGCACGGCGCGAACAACAGGAGGAGCGCCTCGGCATCCGCGGTCCAGGCCGGGGGGCGCGGCCCCATCCGGCGCTGCAGCGCAAGCGACAGCATCGCGCCGAGCGTGGCGGCGGCGACGACGCCATGGCCCCAGCCGCCGCCCTGTTCGACCAGGCGCGCCGGCACGATCGCCAGCAGCGCCGCCAGCAACGACAGGCGTGCGCGCTGCCACAGCGGCCAATGCCGCCGCGTGCCGAGGCT
The DNA here is from genome assembly GCF_000512205.2 of Sphingomonas sanxanigenens DSM 19645 = NX02. Taxonomy (NCBI): domain Bacteria; kingdom Pseudomonadati; phylum Pseudomonadota; class Alphaproteobacteria; order Sphingomonadales; family Sphingomonadaceae; genus Sphingomonas; species Sphingomonas sanxanigenens. The sequence goes on along the minus strand of NZ_CP006644.1, from coordinate 5,641,189 downwards.
GAGCCCGTCGGCGTGGCGGCCGACCGAATCGACCAGCCCGCCCAGCACCGCGGCCAACGCCGCGAGGAAGAACCAGCCGAACACCGCCAGCGGCAGCCCGACCACGGTCAGCCCCAGCCCGACCCCGCGCAGCACGGTGCCATGCACACCGCGCATCAGCGCCTCGGGCGCGAGCAGGCGCGCGACCGGCGCGAACAATCGTGCGTCGGGCCAGCCCGATGCATCGAGCACGACCCGCTCCGCATGGGCGCGCTCGATCGCCTGTGCGGTGCGATCCTCGTCGATGATGTAGAGCAGCGGATCGGCGCCTTCGGCCTCGGCATCCAGCGCCGCCGCGCCCGCCTGCACCGCGCGGCGCAGCAAGGTCGACTGCAGATCCCATTCGCCCAGCATCTCGACCGTACGCCGCAGCAGCGCGCCATCGAGCATCGCCAGCCCTGCCCAGCGATGCGTGGCGTCGATGCGTTCCCAATGCTGGGTATCCGCCCGGTCGGCGATGGTCAGCACCGTGGGGGACGGTTCGACGACCATCCGGTCGAGCGTGTCATGATCGACGATCACCCCGTCCGCCATCAGCAGCAGCCGTTCGTCGGGATGAATATGATCCGCCGCATCGGTCACGCTGCGCGCCACTTCCACGCGAAGCCCATCCCGCTTCAGCCGGTCGATCGCCGCCACCAGCGCCGCCGGCAGTCGTTCGACGAGAATGACGATATATTTCGCGCCGGCGGCGGCCGCCTGACGCGCCTGATAATCGATCACCGACGCGCCCGCGAAGGGCAGTTCGCTGCGCAGACGCCCACCGCCGCGCGCTTCCTCACAACCGACGATCAAGCACGCAAGCGCCAACACCACCCCCAAAAGCAACCCGGCCGCGCCGGGGCGCGACAGTTAGGCGTTTATCACGTCGGTTGCAAAAGCCGGCCCGCCGCGTCTCCTCCCGGTTCCCGCACGACATAATTTCATGTTAGGCATATTCGAATGAACGGGGGACCGCGAAAGATCGAGCTCTGGCAGGACCGGAGCATGGGGCAGGACGAAAGCGCGGAGGCCGCGCCGGCCGCGCCGGCAACGGGCGATGTATCGATGTTCGGGGATCATGATTACGGCCAGGATACACCGGCGCTGGATGGCGGCCGGCCATGGGGCATGATCGCCGCGGCCGCGCTGCTCGCGATCAGCTGGCTTGCGCTGGCCGGCGTCGCGATCGGTATGGCGACGGCCGGGCAGCCGCCCGCGCTGCCGCTGGTCGCCCAGTGGATCGCCATGATCAGCGCGCCGCTTGCGCTGATCGGCATCCTCTATCTGCTGATGCAACGCCACAGCCGCGCCGAGGCACGACGTTTCGGCCGCAGCGCGGCCGCGCTGCGTGCGGAAGCCGCCGCGCTCGAGGCCTCGCTGGCCGCCGCCTCGACCCGACTCGACGAAACCCGCGCCAGCCTTGCCGCGCACATCGCCGAACTGGTGGCGCGCGGCGAGGATGCGACGCGCAGCCTCGTCAACATCAATGGCGCGATCGAATCGGAAGGCGCGTCGATCGCCCGCCATGCCGAAACGCTGCGTGTCTCCGCCGCCGGCGCTCGAAACGATCTGGGGGCGCTGCTGACCGGACTGCCCAAGGCGCATGAAGAGACGCGCGGCCTTGCCGATTCGCTGCGCGAGACCGGGCTGGTCGCGCATGAGCGCGCCGGCGCGCTCGAAGCGCAGCTTGCAGCGCTCGCCGCGCGCAGCCGCGAAGCGGACGAGGTTGCCGGCGGCGCCGCGCAACGGCTGGGCGCGCACATCGCCCGTATCGAAACCACGAGCGAGGCCGCGAGCGACCGGCTGGACGCCGTCGCGCAGCAGCTCACGAGCGCCGCCGACACCGCGCTCGCGCGCGCTGCCGAGGGCATCGACGGTGCCCGCCAGGGGCTTGACGCGCAGGCCGAGTCGCTGCGGTCGATGCTCGATCAGGGCCGCACGGCGATGGAACGCGCCGGCGCCGAATCGGCCGATGCGATGGCGTTGCGGCTTGCCGAGATCGGCGCGCGGCTCGACCGGCTGGGCAATCTCATCGGCGAGCAGGACGCGCGGACCAGCGCGATGCTGCAGCGGCTGGGCGGCGAACTCGCCGGGCTCGACGCCCGGCTGGCCCAGCTCGACCAGGACGGGATCGAGCGAGCCGGGCGGCTTTCGGGTGCGATCAGCGGCCTGACCGCCGACAGCGAGCGCGCGCGCCTCGCGCTGGATGCCGGCAGCGGGGCGGCGGACGGCTTCATCATGCGCGTCGAGCAACTGCTGATGGCGCTCAACGCCAGCGCGCGCGAGATCGACGAAACGCTGCCCGCGGCATTCAACCGCCTCAACGACCATAGCCGCCAGGCCAAGGCGACGATGGGGTCGCTCTCCCCCGAGATCGACCGGCTCGACGACGCCACCAGCACTGCGCTTGCGCGGCTGGGCGAGGCCGAGACGCTGCTGGCGCGCCAGCATGACGGCGTCGCCGGGCTGATTGCCGCCGCCGAGCGCAGCCTGGACGATGGCCGCCAGCAGGTGACCGCGCTGAGCGCGGCGATCACCACCGCCGATGGCGAGGCCCGCGCGCTGACCGAGCGCGCCGCACCGCTTCTGATCGAGGCGCTGCTGCGCGTACGGGAGACGGCGACGCAGGCGGCGGACAAGGCGCGCGCCGCGCTGGGCGCCGTGATCCCTGAGGTCAGCCAGCGCATGGGAGATCATGCCGCCGACGCGATGCAGCGCGCGCTGATGGACAAGGTGCAGGGTCAGCTCGACGAGATCGCGGCGACCGCCGAACGCGCCGTCAACGCCGCGCAATCCGCCTCCACCCGGCTCGACCAGAAGCTGGAGACCATTCGCGAGACCAGTGCGGCGATGGAAGCGCGAATCTCCCGCGCGCAGGAAGAGGCGGAAGCCGCCAGCCAGGACAGCTTCGCACGCCGCGTCGCGCTGCTGATCGAAGCGCTGAACTCGACCGCGATCGACATCGGCAAGGTGCTTTCCGCAGAAGTCACCGACAGCGCCTGGTCCGCCTATCTGAAGGGCGAGCGCGGCATCTTCGCGCGCCGCGCGGTGCGGCTGCTCGATAGCGGTGAGGTTCGCGAGGTCAGCCGCCACTATGACGGCGATCCGGACTTCCGCACGCAGGTCAACCGCTACATCCACGATTTCGAGGCAATGCTGCGCATGGTGCTCGCCACGCGCGACGGATCGGTGCTGGGGGTGACCCTGTTGTCGTCCGACAATGGCAAGCTCTACGTCGCGCTGGCGCAGGCGATCGAGCGGCTGCGGTAAAATAGCGCGGCAGTCAATCGCGCGGCGGCACCGTGATCGCGCTGCCGCGCCCGATCGCGGTGTCGGCGGGCGATATGCTCCAGCCATTGGCCGCCACCAGCCGCGCCAGCTCGCCGGGGGCCGCCGGATCGTCCGCGACGACATGGATCGTCACCCCCGCCCCCGCCTGCCGCGCCGCGCGGGCGACGCGCAGCACCGGCCATGGGCAGCGCATGCCCCGCGCATCCACCAGCAGCGGCGACCCGCTCACTTCTGGAACGGGTTTTTCGGCGCGCGCACCGTCAGCCGCACCGGCACCGCGCCGAAGCCCAGATCACGGCGGATGCCGTTGAGGAGATAGCGGCGATAGCTTTCGGGCAGTTCGTCGACGCGGGTGCCGAACAGCACGAAGCCGGGCGGGCGCGTCTTGGCCTGCGTCAGATAGCGCAGCTTGATGCGCCTGCCGCCGGGCGCGGGCGGCGGATTGGTTTCGATCGCGCGCTCGAACCAGCGGTTGAGCTGCCCGGTCGAGACGCGGCGCGACCAGGCCTCGCGCGTTTCGAACGCGGCCTTGAGCATCTGGTCGAGCCCGCGTCCGGTCACCGCCGAGACGGTGAGCACGGGCAACCCCTTCACTTGGGCCAACCCCTCGTCGAGCGCGCCGCGCACGCCGTTGAACAGGCTGCTGGGGTCCTGGGCGACATCCCATTTGTTGAGCGCGATGATCAGGGCGCGGCCTTCCTGCAGCACCGCATCGGCGATGCGCAGATCCTGCGCTTCCAGCCCGCGCGTCGCATCGAGCAGCAGCACGACGACCTCGGCGAAGTCGATCGCATGGCGCGCGTCGGCGACGGAGAGCTTTTCCAGCTTGTCCTTCACCAGCGCCTTCTTGCGCATGCCCGCGGTGTCGATCAGCCGCACCGCGCGCTCGACGCCGTCGGGCGCGTGCCATTGCCAGTCGATCGCGATCGAATCACGGGTAATGCCCGCCTCGGGCCCCGTAATCAGCCGGTCTTCGCCCAGCATGCGGTTGATCAAGGTGGACTTGCCGGCGTTGGGACGGCCAACGATCGCGAGCTTCAGCGGCGCGTCCGGCGAGTCCTCATCCTGGTCCTCTTCGTCGAGCGCGAAATCATCCTCGTCGCGCTCAAGATGCGGCAGCAGTTCCTGGAACAGATCGGCGAGGCCCTCGCCATGCTCCGCGCTCATCTGCACCGGTTCGCCGAAGCCGAGCTCATAGGCTTCGATCAGTCCGGCCTCGGCGGCGCGCCCTTCCGCCTTGTTGGCGACCAGCACCACCGGTGTCGCGCCCGAGCGCAGCCAGCGGGCGATCTCCGCATCGAGCGGGACGACGCCCGCGCGCGCGTCGATCATGAACAGGGCGACGTCGGCACCGGCAACCGCCGCCTCGGTCTGCGCGCGCATGCGGCCGGGCAGGCTTTCGGGATCTTCTTCCTCGAACCCGGCGGTATCGACGATGCGGAAATCGAGCCCGAGCAAGGATGCATCGCCCTCGCGACGGTCACGGGTTACGCCCGGCATATCGTCAACCAGCGCCAGACGCTTGCCGACAAGACGATTGAACAGCGTCGATTTGCCGACATTTGGTCGGCCGATGATCGCAACGGTGGGAAGGTTCGACATGACCCGCCTGTAAACGAGTTTAAATGAAAAATCCTCCCCGTGCGCGTCGGCACGGGGAGGCGTGATCGCCAAGTTCGACAGAGTCCGCCCGAACGGAGGACAGCGGGTCAGCGCCAGGCGGTGATCCGGCCCTCGTCATCGAGCAGATAGAGCATGTTGTTCGCGACAACCGGCGACAGGTGCATCGGCTTGCCCACATCGACCGTCTGCTGAACCGTACCGTCCGCCGGAGAGACATGGATCATCTCGCCGCGCGTGTTGACAACGATCAGCTTGCCGCCCGCCAGCACCGGGCCCGTCCAGTTGATCGGCCCCTTGCGATCCTTCTCGTCGCGCCAGCGACGAAGCTGCGCCATCCAGCGTACCTTGCCATTGGCTCGCGCCAGGCAGAGCAGCTTGGCATCGTCCGTCACCACATAGACCCACTCACCGGCGACCCACGGCGTGGAGATGCCGGCGATGTTGATTTCCCAGATGCGCTGGCCCGTCACCAGATCCATCGACACCATGCGGCCGCCCTGGCCGACGGCGTAGACGCGGCCCTGGTCGATCACCGGATCGGCGTCGATATCCGACAGCGACGACACCGATGTGGAAATGCTGGTGCGCGACAGCGCATCATCCCACAGCGGGCGGCCATTTTCATAGCGATAGGCGCGCAGTTCGCCCGAGCTGTAGCCCGAGACGACGGTGCCCTGCGCCACCGCGGGAGCGGCCACGCCGAACACGCCGGCGACTTCGAGCGCGCCGGCTTCCTGCCACTGCACCGTGCCGTCGGCCTCGGTCATCGCAAAGAGCTGGCTGTCCTGCGACATCACGTAGATGCTGCCATTGGCCACCGTCGGCGCGCCGCGCAGCGGGCCGGCGGGGCGCTTCACCCAGATCTGGCTGCCGTCGGCAGCGTTATAGGCGCCGACGTCGCCCACGCCGTTGGTCGCGTAGACCCGCTCGCCCTCGACGCTGACGCCACCGCCGAAGCGCGACGGCGCATTCTTCTTGGTGTCGCCGATCGGCACCGACCACAACCGCGCGCCGGTCTCGGCGTTGAACGCGGTCAGCTTGGCGTCGATATCGACGACATAGAGTTTGCCATTGGCAACGACGGGCGCCGCGGCGAGGCGGGCGCGGTTGCCGCCACCCGCGACGCTTGCGGTCCACACGCGGCTGGTGCCGCTGCCCAGCGCCAGATGCCCCGGCGCCTTGGCGGCGTTGCCGCCCGGCTGCGTCCAGCCGCTATTGGCCTCGGGCGGCGGCAACAGGATGGCGACGTCGGACAGGCCCGGATCGAGCTCGACGCTCGATTCGGACGTGAGCACCGCCACGCGATCCCCCAGCACCGGGGTCTTCGGCTTGTTCCCCTTGCCGCCGATGCCGAACACGCCGCAGCCACTCAGCGCCAGCAGTGCCAGCGCCGCTGCCGGAATCCTCAGGTCGATCTTCATTGAGCTGCGCTTTCCTTCTGGTCGACGGCGTCCACGCCCAATACCCCAGCCATCTGTCTTGCCCGTGAACGGACCGTGCGCGGCAACTCTTCGGTTTCGGCGATCTTGCCATAGATCGGTGCAGCCAGTTCCGGCTTCTTCATCCGCAGGTACGAGATGGCGACGAGTTCGCCAGCGCTGCCGAACCAGGGATTGCCGGCCACCGCGAGCGGCTTCAACCGCTGCACGACCACGTCGGGCTTGAGCTGGTCGAACTCCAGCGTCGTCTGCCGGAGCAGTGCGACATCGCGATAGGGCTGCGCGAGCGACGCATCGTCAGCGACCTTCTTGTAGAGCGCGGCGGCGCCCTTGAGATCGTTGGCGTCTGCCAGCGTGCCCGCCTGTGCGAGCAGCGCCGCGGCGCGCACGCCCTCGATCGGCGAGGCGGCCAGCGCGGCGAGCTTGGGCTTGGCCTCGACCGCCTTGCCCTCCCCAAGCGCGCGCAATGCACCCGTCAGTTCCTCTGCAGCTTCATCCGCCTGACCGTTCTGGCGGTGTTGCCAGTACAGATAGCCGGCGAACGCGAGCAGCCCCGCCACCACCGCGACGAGCACCCAACGGCCGTAGCGCGTCCAGAAGCCGGCGAGTTGCTCGCGACGCAGCTCATCGTCCACCTCGCGCAGGAAGGCTTGGTTATTCTGCGGCGCGATTGCCAAAATTCATCTCCAAAGCACGCAAATCGGCGCGGACCCTAGCCGCGAAGCCGAAAAAGGGAAAGCGGCTCCCGCCGGTCAATTCTTGGGCCGATAGACCTGATCGGCGGTGGGGAAGCTGCGGTCACGCACCTCGGCGGCATAGGTGGCCACGGTCTCGCCGATGCGCGTCGCCAAATCGTCGTAGCGCTTCACGAAGCGCGGCACGCGATCGAACATGCCCAGCATGTCGTCCACGACCAGCACCTGGCCGTCGCATTCCGCCGAGGCGCCGATGCCGATGATCGGGCAGGCGACCTTCTCCGTAATCTCGATCGCAATCGGCTCGATCACCCCCTCGACCACGATCGAGAAGCAGCCAGCCTCTGCGATCGCCAGCGAATCGGCGACGATCTTGGCGCGTTCGGCCTCGCTGCGGCCGCGCGCGCCATAGCCGCCCAGCGCGTTCACCGCCTGCGGGGTAAGGCCGACATGGCCCATCACCGGGATGCCGCGATCGACGAGGAAGCGGATCGTGGTGGCCATCGCCTCGCCGCCTTCCAGCTTCACCGCCGCGGCGCCGGTTTCCTTCAGGATGCGCGCGGCGCTGGCGAAGGCCTGTTCGGGGGAGCCCTCATAGCTGCCGAACGGCATGTCGACGACGACGAGGCTGTGATAGCTGCCGCGCACGACCGCGGCACCATGCGCGCACATCATGTCGAGGCTGACCGGCACCGTCGAGGGCAGGCCGTAGATCACCTGCCCCAGGCTGTCCCCCACCAGCAGCATGTCGCAATGCGGATCGAGGATCTGCGCCATGCGCACCGAATAGGCCGTGAGCATCACCAGCGGCTCCACCGTGGTGCCGCCCTGCTTGCGCGCGCGGACCGCGGGCACCGTCAGCCGCTTCATCGGCGCCGGGGTGGGGTTGGCGCGGCTCGTGGCGGTGTCGATCGTGAAGGTCGTGGACATCGTCGCCCTCTAGCGCCTGTCGCCGCCGGGAGCCAGACTCATGGCCGTCAGCCGAACACCGCCTGATAGTCCGCCGGCTTGAAGCCGACGAGCAGCCGGCCATCCGCGGTTTCGAGCACCGGGCGCTTGATCATCGAGGGTTGCGCCAGCATCAGCGCCATCGCCCTTTCGGCATCCAGCCCCTGCTTGTCGGCATCGGGCAGCGCGCGGAAGGTCGTTCCAGCGCGGTTGAGCAACACATCCCAGCCAAGCCGGTCGACCCAAGCGCGCAGCCGGGTGGCCTCAAGGCTTGCTTTCTTGTAATCGTGAAAGTGATACGCCACGTGGTGCTCGGCCAGCCAGGCGCGCGCTTTCTTGATCGTGTCGCAGTTCGGGATGCCATAGATCGTCGTCATGCCCGCGCCTTAGCGCGGCCGGCCACGGTCTGGGAACCGGCTTCGGCGCGTTGACAGCATAAGACGCGCTGACTAGAGCCGATGAGAATAATTCGCAATAGCGGAGTGAGTGATTAATGTCTGCCTGTGCCGATCGCGGCCGTAATGAAATCGTCCTGTTCGCGTCGGATTCGGAGGCTGGCCGATGAGCGATCGTCTCGCGACCGTGGCGTCGCTCGAACCCTCCGCCGCGCTCACCGTCGAACATGTCCGCTCGGTGCGCCATTGGAACGAGCATCTGTTCAGCTTCACGATCACGCGCCCGCCGAGCTTCCGGTTCCGCTCGGGCGAGTTCGTCATGTTGGGCCTGCCAGGCGATGGCCGCCCGCTGCTGCGCGCCTATTCCATCGCCAGCCCCTCCTATGCCGAGGAACTGGAATTCCTTTCGATCAAGGTGCAGGATGGTCCACTGACCTCGCGCCTGCAGAAGATCGTCCCGGGCGACCAGCTGTTCCTGGGACGCAAGCCCACCGGCACGCTCGTGGCCGATGCGCTGCGCCCCGGCGCGCGGCTGTTCCTGCTTTCCACCGGCACCGGCCTCGCGCCCTTCCTCAGCATCATCCGCGATCCCGACATCTATGAGCGGTTCAGCGCGATCGTGCTGGTGCATTCGGTGCGCCGCGTCTCCGACCTCGCCTTCCGCACCACGCTGGAAACGCAGCTTGCCGGCGATCCGCTGGTCGAGGAACAGGCGTTGCAGCAGTTCGCCTATCTGCCGACGGTGACGCGCGAGGACTTCCACACCACCGGACGCATCGATGCGCTGATCGACGATGGCCGGCTGTTCCTCGAGAAGATCGGCGGCAGCGCGCGTTTCGATCCCGAGACCGACCGGGTGATGATGTGCGGCAGCATGGCGATGTGCAAGGATCTCGCCGCCCGCTTCGACGCGCTCGGCTTCACAGAGGGCTCGAACGCCGCGCCCGGCGACTATGTGATCGAGCGCGCGTTCGTCGGCTGACGGCTCAGGGCGCTTTCTCGTCGAGGAAGCGCCCGAGCGTGACGACCGGCTGACGGGCGAGGCCAAGCGCTTCGTAGAAACCGATCGCGGCGTGATTGTCTTCGCGGACCATGAGCTGGATCTTGGGTACGCCCTGCGCGCGCAGCCATTGCTCGGCCGCTGCCATCATCCGGCGGCCGAGGCCGGCGCGCTGCCGGTCCGGCGCGACCGCCAGATAATAGACCCAGCCGCGATGGCCGTCGAAACCGACCATCGCCGAGGCGATCAGTCGCCCTTCTTCGCCCTCGCGCACGCCGAGCACGACCGACGTCGCCCCCTCGATCGCGGCACGCGCGTCGCGCACCGGATCGTTCCACGGGCGGGTCAGCCCGCATGCGGTCCACAATTCGGCGAGGTCATCGCAGGAATCGATCGCCAGCGGCCGGGGTTCGCAGCCGTCAGACATTCGGCGTGTCATGATCGGGATGCTGATGGTTGCTCGCGCGGATCGCAGCCGCGGCCTCTGCCATAGTCTCCTCCGTCGTGCCGACCTCCTCAAGGCTGCACAGGCGATCATGCCACGGCATCCGTGCTTCCAGCCCCATCTGCCGTTTCGGCGGGAAAATCTGCGGCGTATCGAGCGACCCGATCGTCAGATTGATCCGTTCGCCCGACCGATAATCGTAGAACAGGGGCGTGCCGCACGCCGCGCAGAAGCCGCGCGCGACATGGTCCGAACTCATGAACTCGGCGGGCACGCCACGCGTCCAGACGAGCGCATCGCGCGGCGCCGCGACGAGTGCTGCGAACGGCCCGCCGACCGCTTTCTGGCACATCCGGCAATGGCAGATATGCGCATTGTCCAGCATCGCGCTCGCCCGATATCGCACCGCGCCGCACTGGCAACCGCCACTGACCTGGATTTCAATGCGTTGCATGGTGGCCACTCCACTATCGAGCGGCGCGGTATATCGAATTCAGCCGCGATGATCGCGCGCATTTTCTCCCTCTCCTCCGAGGGGAGAGGGCCGGAACATCAGATCCTCTTCAGCGCGCGTTCCTTGCCCGCTGGCACTTCGAAGCGCGCCAGTACGCGCTCCTCGAATTTGCGGTCGAGGATGGTGGAGACGGCCATATAATCCGCCTTGGCGACCTGGGGCGTCAGCGTCAGCAGGATATAGCCCTTCGCCGTCTGGTCGCAGAAGACGACTTCCGGGTTCGCCTTGTCGAGCAGGTCGCCCAGCGGGACGCTCGGCAGCATGTCGCCGACCGAGGGGCTGCTGATCGCGCTGGTGCCGAATTCGCTCGCAACGGTGGTGCCCGAGGCGTCGGCGAGGCTGTTCGCCCAGAAGGCATGGCTGTCGCCCGACAGCACCAGCGGGTGCGATCCCGCGCGGCGGAGTCCGGCGTAGAGACGCTCGCGCGCCGCCGGGTAGCCATCCCAGCTGTCGAGGTTGAAGGGCAGCCCGGCGCGATAGCCGGCCTGTGCTGCCTCCACCTGCGTGCGGATCGCCGGCGCGAGGCCGGCAACCATCGCCTGCGCGGTCTCGGCACCGAACAATCTGGTCAGCTCCGGCCCTTCGACGCGCGCCATCACCACCTGGTTGCCCAACACCTGCCACGGCTTGCCGGCATCGACCGATGCCTTCAGCCCGGCTTCCAGCCACGCCCGCTGCGGCGCGCCCAGCAGTTCGCGATCCGCGCGGTTGCGTTCGGCGATCACCGCGGCGATGCCGGCGGCGTCGGGCGAATGGCCCTTGGGCTCGGCCTGCTCGCTGCGCGCGAGCAGCCGCGTCTCGACCATCATCAAGGTCGCGAGGTCGCCGAACTCGAACGTCCGGTTGATCGCCTCCCAGGGCGCACCCGGCTTCGGGTCGCGGATCGGCATCCATTCGAAATAGGCCTGCATCGCCACGGCCTTGCGCGTCTTCCACTCGCCCTCGGTCTCGGGCTGATGGTTCTCGGCGCCGCCCACCCAGCTGTCATTGGCGGTCTCGTGATCGTCCCACACGCAGATGAAGGCGGCGCGGGCGTGCGCGGCCTGCAGGTCGGCATCGGTCTTGTACTGCGCGTGGCGCATCCGATAGTCGGCGAGCGTGACGATCTCATGCGCGGGCTGCGGCACGCGGCCGAGCTTGGCGCCGATCGCCCCGCCATACTCGTCAGCGCCATATTCGTAGATATAGTCGCCGAGGTGGATCACCGCATCGAGCCGCGCCTGGCCAGCGAGCGCGCGATAGGCGTTGAAGAAGCCGCCCGGATAAAGCTGGCACGACACCACCGCGAAGACGGCATCGGCAATGCTGCCTTCCGGCAGGGTGCGGAAGCGGCCCACCGGCGAACGCGTGCCGCCTGCCAGCGTGAACCAATAGACATAGTCGCGGCCCGGCTTGAGCTTCACCGCCTCCACCTTGACGGTGAAGTCGCGCGCCGGCCGCGCCTCGGCACGGCCACTTTCCAGCGCCTTGCCGCCCTCGGTCTCCGCGACATGCCATTCGACCGCGATCGGCGCGACGTGGCCGGCATCCGCCGGCGTCACCCGCGTCCAGAGAATCGCCCCCCGCGCGGTGGGATCGCCGCTGGCGACACCATGGGCGAAGCTGGCGCCCGCCGACGGCGCGCCGCGCGCCGCCGCGCCGGGAAGGGTGAGGCCGGCCCCGACGAGGCCGAGCGCGGAACGACGATCGACCTTGATCATTTGCCACCGAACTTGAACGAGGCGGAGACGCCGTAGAAGCGCGGCTCGCCGGCGATGAAGGTCGGCATGCCGAGCCCGTCACCGGTGTTGCCGGCATCCTTGATGAACTTCTCGTCGAACGCGTTCTCGATGAAGCCCTCGATTCGCCATGCGCCGCCGGGTGCCTCGTAGCCGAGGCGCGCATTGACCAGCGCATAGCTGTTCTGCAGTTCGTCCTGGATCAGGTCGGCGACCAGCGCCGCGGGCGGCACCTGCAGGTCCGGCCGGTCGTTGTCGTCGTCGAAGAAGACGCGCGACTGCCAGGTGACGCTGGGCACGAAGGAAACGCGGCCCGGACCCACCGGCGCGCTCAGGATCGCCCCCAGCGACGCCGAATGATCGGGTGACAGGCGGAAGCGGTTGCCGTCGCGCACGCCCGTCTTGAAGCGGCTATGGTTGTAGGCATAGGTCGCGAACAGGCTGATCATGTCGTTCGGCACCCACCGCGCCTGGCCCTCGAAGCCGTAGCTCTCGGCCTTGCCGGCGTTGGTGGTAATGAACTGCGTGCCCTGCTGCACCGTCGTCTGGAAATTGTCGTACTGGTAGAAGAAGACCGCACCGTCGAGGAACAGCGTGCGGTTGGCCAGCACCGTCTTCGCGCCGACCTCGAAGCTGTCGACCGTTTCGCTGTCGAGCACGTCGAAGCTGGTCTCGCCGAACGGCGCCGAGGGGCCGGAGGGGGCGAGCACTTCGGGACGGCGGCCACGCGCATAGGTCGCGTAGAGGCTGGCCGCATCGGACGGGCTGTAGCGCGCGGTGAGGCGCCACGAGAAGCCGCCATTCTTGTGCTCGGCGCTGTCGATGTCGCCATTGCCCGAGGTCGGCTGGCTGCCCAGGCCGAACAGCGGCAGCAGCGTCGCCGGGAAGTTGACCGCGCCGGGGGTGGCGAGCGCGGTCAGCAGCGGCAGCGGATTGCCGCCCTGCGCCGCGATCGACTGCGCCGCGATCACGCCCGCTGCGATCGAGCGGCCGTTGAGCACCGATGCGGTATAGGCGCTGCGCTTGTCGTCATGCGTGTAGCGCAGGCCGGCACCCAGCTCGAACTGCTCGGAAAGCTTCACCGTCACGTCGCCGAACACGTCGAACGCCTCGGTGCGCGAGAAGTTGGTGCTCGTTTCGGAATGGTCGGTCTTGAGGTTGGCGGCGATGCCGTTGGCGAGGGGCGCGGGCAGGCCGAAACCCTGCTGCAGGATCAGGCTGCCCAGCGCCGCGTTCTGGAGCACCCCCAGCGGCGCCGGATCGCTCGCCGGACGGCCGGGAATCGCGCCGCCGCCATTCAGCACATTGGCGAAGCGCGCAAGCAATGCCCGCTCGTTGAACGTCGCCGGCGCGCGCTGATAGCCCTTCTCGTGGAAATAGCTGGCGCCGAAGAAGGCCGTTACCGGCCCCTGATCGTAGGTCAGGCGCAGTTCCTGGCTGGTCTGTTCGCCATGCGCTTCCTCGGCGGCGGTCAGGATCGGCAGCGAGATGCCGTCTGCATCGAAGATCTCGAGCGAGTCGAATTTGCGGAAGGCGCTGATCGAGGTGAGCTTCAGGCTCTCCCCCAGATCGAGATTGGCGATGCCGGTGACGCCCCACACCTGCCGGTCGAGGCCCAGCGGCTTGCCACCTTCGAAACCCGCCGCCGGCGCCAGCGCGGCGCCGCTGTTGCGGCCGCGATCGCCGATCACCGCGCCCGTCGCCGGATCGGTCGGGTTGTAGGCGATCGACTTGAATGCGGTGCCGTTGGGCGTATCCTTCTGGTAGTTGCCGATCAGGTCGAACGACAGCGCGCCATTTTCGCCATGGAAGGCGCCGCGCAGCGCATAGGTGTCGACCGAGTTGAAGTCGGCACCGCCCAGCAGATTTTCGGTATAGCCGTCACGCTTGCGGATGCGGCCGGACAGGCGGATCGCCATTTCGTCGGCGATCGGCGCATTGACCATGCCCTCGGCCTGCCAGGCGTTGTAATTGCCGTAGGACGCCTGACCAGCGACGGCGAACTCTCCGAGCTTCGCCTTGTTCTGGACGATGTTGACCGCGCCGATCAGCGCGCCGCGCCCGTAGAGCGTCGACTGCGGGCCCTTGGCCACCTCGACGCGCTCGACGTCGAACAGCTCGACGAACGACCCGCGCGACTTGGAGATCGACACGCCATCCTGGAAAACCGACACGCGCGGCTCGTTGAACGCCGAGCCACTGTCGGAGGTGATGCCGCGCATCACGAAGCCGGGATTGTTGGGCGACTGGTTCTGCACCTCGAAGCCGGGCGTGAAGCGCGACAATTCCTCGAAATCGACGATGCCGAAGCGGTCGAGTTCCTCGCCGGTCACCACGGTGAGCGTGATCGGCACCTCGATCGGGTCCTGTTCGCGCAGCTGCGCGGTCACGACGATGACATCGCTGTCGTTCGCGTCCTGAGCATAAGCGGCGGTCGAGGTGGCGGCAATCGCAACGGCACTTGCGCCGAGCGTCCACAGATAACGCATGGGGAACCCCTTTTCATCTTTGTTCGCGGCGCTAGGGGCGGGCCGTGTCAGGTCGATGAGGCTTTCGTGACGTTTTTGTTGCACGCCTCCCCCGCCACCGTCGTCAGCGATCATCCCGGCGCGAACGGACGGCGCCATTCGGCCTGGACCATTTCGTCGGGCTCGGCCAGCGCCCGCGCGCTCCGCTCCGCCGTCCAGCGCGCCACGTCGAGCCGCTCGAGCGCCCAGACCGCGGCCCCCCGCACCACCGGCGCCGGATCGTCCAGCAGTGCCGCCACCTGCGCCACGAAACCGGCATCGCCACTGTTCCCCGCCGCGATCAGGCAGTTGCGCACCATCCGGTCGCGGCCGATGCGCTTGATCGGCGATCCGGCGAACACCTGCCGGAACCCCGCATCGTCCAGCGCGAGCAGATCGGCGATCTGCGGCACCGCCAGTTCGGCGCGCGGCGCGAACGCCTTGTTGGCCGCGGCGGCGGCGGCGAACTTGTTCCACGGGCACACCGCCAGGCAATCGTCGCAGCCATAGATGCGGTTGCCGATCGCGGCGCGGAACGCGTGCGGGATCGGCCCCTTGTTCTCGATCGTAAGGTAGGAGATGCAGCGCCGCGCATCGAGCCGGTAGGGCGAAGGGAAGGCCTCGGTCGGGCAGGCGCGCTGGCAGGCGTCGCACGATCCGCAGCGGTCGCCCGAGGGCAGATCGGGTTCGAGATCCAGCGTCGTCATGATCGCGCCGAGCAGCAGCCAGCTTCCCTCGGCGCGACTGACGAGGTTGGTGTGCTTGCCCTGCCAGCCGAGCCCGGCGGCGGCTGCATAGGGCTTCTCCATCACCGGCGCGGTGTCCACGAACACCTTCACATCGCCGCCGGCCTCCGCCACCAGCCAGCGCGCGAGATGCTTGAGCGCGCGCTTCACGACATCATGATAGTCGGCCCCCTGCGCATAGACCGAGATGCGGCCGACATCGCGCTCCCCCGCCAGCCGCAGCGGGTTCTCGGGCGGCGCATAGCTCATCCCCAGCATCACCACCGACCGCACTTCGGGCCAGAGCGCGGGGGCGGCGCCGCGCTGATGGCTGCGCTCCTCCATCCAGCCCATCGACCCGTGTGCGCCTTCGGCAAGCCACTGGCGCAGCCGCGGCGCCGCCTCGGGGATCGCATCGGCCGGGGCGATGCCGCACGCGACGAAGCCGAGCGCTTCCGCTTCGGCTTTCAGGCGGTCGACGAGGCCGCTGTTTGCTCCGGTGTCCGAACGCGCTACCACGGCCGCCCAGTACAGGAAGCCGGGCGCGTACAAAATGACGTTCGTCATCGAAGCCAGGGGGCTGATCAAGGATTTCGGCGGTGCGCGCGCCGTGGACGGCGTCGACATGGCGGTGCCCGCCGGCAGCATCTACGGCGTGCTCGGCCCCAACGGCGCCGGCAAGACGACGACGCTCAGGATGTTGCTGGGGATCATCGATCCCGATGCGGGCGAACGCCGCCTGCTGGGCAGCACCGATCCGCGTGCGCAGAGCCACCGCGTCGGCTATCTGCCCGAGGAACGCGGCCTCTATCCGGCGATGAAGGCACGCGAGGCGATCGCCTTCATGGGCGCGCTGCGCGGCATGAAGCTGCGCCTGGCGCGCGATCGCGCGGTGGAGATGCTGGAGGCGGCGGGTCTGGGCTATGCCGTCGATCGCAAGATCCGGCAATTGTCCAAGGGCATGGCGCAGCTCGTCCAACTCCTCGGCTCGATCGTCCACAGCCCCGAGCTGATCGTGCTCGACGAGCCTTTTTCAGGCCTCGATCCGGTCAATCAGGAGCGGTTGGAGGGGCTGGTGCGCGCCGAGCGCGACCGCGGCGCCACCATCCTCTTCTCGACGCATGTGATGGCGCATGCCGAGCGGCTGTGCGACCGCGTGGCGGTGATCGCCGGCGGACGCCGCCGCTTCGAGGGCACGGTGGACCAGGCACGCGCGGTGCTGCCGATGCAGGCCTATTATGAGCCGCGCGCGGGCGACGACACGGTCGCGGCGCTGCTGCCGCCCGATGCGGTGCCGCACGGCGCCGGCTATCGCTTCATCGTGCCCGAGGGCGGCATCGAAGCGTTGCTCGCGCAGCTGATCGCGGAGGGCCACGGCATTTCGGGGCTGCTGCTCGATCGGCCACGGCTGCACGACGCGTTCGTCGCGATCGTGCGCCGCACCGGCGGCGGCGACACCGGCGACGTCGTGCAGGAGGAAGCGCCGGCCGCCGAAGAAGAGGGGGCCGCGGCATGAGCCGGCTCGCGCGGCAGACGCTGGTGATCGCGCGGCGGGACTTCGTCGCCACCGTGTTCACACCGACCTTCCTCATCTTTCTGCTGGCGCCGCTGCTGATGATGGGCTTCAGCCTCGTCGGCGGGCTTGGCGCGGCGAAGCTCGCGCAGGGCAGCGACGATCGCGTGCGAATCGTCGCGCTTGCGGACGAGCGCGACGGCAAGGCGCTGACCGACGCCGACACCCGGCTGCGCGCGATGTTCCGCTTTTCGGAGGCGCCGCCGCCGCTGGCGATCCGGCCGCCGGGGGCAGAGCCCCGGCGCACCGCGCAGGCGCTGTTCGCCGACGATACGATCGAGGCCTCGGCAGTGCTGTTCGGCCCGCTCGACCGGCCGACCATCCTGCATGGCCGCAAGGGCGGCCGCACCGCCGCCTACCTCGCAGCGCTGGCCGAACAGGCCCTGAGGGATCGACGCGCCGGCATGCCGGGCACGCTTTCTACCGCGACGATCGAACCCTTCCGGCGCACCGGATCGACCGATTCGGGGCGGCAGGCGGCGGGGTTGGGTGCGGTGATGGCGATGTTCCTGCTGACCTTGCTGCTCGCCGGCCAGTCGGTTGGCATGCTCGCCGAGGAAAAGAGCAACAAGGTGATCGAAATTTTGGCGGCGGCGGTGCCGCTGGAGGCGGTGTTCCTCGGCAAGCTGATCGGCCTGTTCGGCGTCGCGCTGCTGTTCATCGGATTCTGGGCGACATTGCTGGCGCAGGTCGCGGCGTTCATCCCGCCCGAACTGGTGTCGCTGAGCGAGCTCCAGCCGGCGATCGGATCGTTGACCTTCACGCTGCTGTTCGGCCTCTATTTCGCGATGGCCTATCTGCTGCTCGGCGCCGTCTTCCTCGGCATAGGGGCGCAGGCGGCCTCGATGCGCGAGATCCAGATGCTGTCGCTGCCGATCTCGGTGCTGCAGGTCGCGATGTTCGGCCTGTCCGCGGCCGCCGCCGACAGCCCGCCGGATTCGTCGCTGGCGATCTTCGCTGCGCTGTTTCCGTTCAGCAGCCCGTTCGCGATGGCCGGGCGCGCTGCGACCGAACCCGAGATCTGGCCCCATCTGCTGGCGTTGACCTGGCAGGGGCTGTGGGTGGCGCTGGTGATCTGGCTGGCCGCGCGGTGGTTTCGCCGGGGTGTGCTCAAATCGGGCGGCCGGCGCGGGTTCAAGGGGCTGTTCGCAAAGGGCTGAGCGGCGCGGCCGCTGCATCCGCGCCCGGCGCCGCGCCGTAGCTTGGGGCATGGAAGGACATGATGTCATGCAGATCACACGTCGCACGCTGATCGGCGGCGGTATTGCCGCCGGCGCCGTCGGCGGCGCCGCGCTGTGGGCGGCGGGCAAGCCCAAGCCCGCGGCCCGTTACGAGGTTGCATTCAGCGATGCCCAGTGGAAGGCGCGGCTTACCCCAGCGCAGTTCGCCGTGCTGCGCCAGGCCTCGACCGAGCGCCCGTTCAGCAGCCCGCTCAACAAGGAACATCGCCCCGGCGTGTTCACCTGCGCAGGGTGCGGCCTGCCGCTGTTCTCGTCACGGACGAAGTTCGACAGCGGCACCGGCTGGCCGAGCTTCTGGCAGCCGCTGGCCAATGCGGTCGGCACGAGCAAGGACTTCGCGATCGGCTATGCACGCACCGAGGTTCATTGCCGCCGCTGCGGCGGGCATCTGGGCCATGTGTTCGACGATGGACCGAAGCCGACGGGCAAGCGCTATTGCATGAACGGGGTGGCGCTGCAGTTCCGGCCGGCAAAGGCTTGAGGACGGGATTTTCCGAACCGTTCGTGTCGAGCGACGTCGAGACACCGGCCGCGGCGCGCACGACTCGTCCCTCGACTGCGCTCGGGACGAACGGTGGCCGGTTCAGAAACCGAAGCTGAGCTGGCGGTTCACCAGCGGCCAGCTCGCCAATGTCCTGTGCACCGTTCGGCCGGCCCAGCTTTCCACCAGATCCAGCCGGTCCGCAATCCACCGGATCGGCTCGATCGGCTGGCAATCGTTGCGGCCGATCTCATAGCCAAGCGTGACATGCGGTTCCGTCCGCGAAATATAGGGCAGGATGCCAGCGCGCGGCAGGCGGTCACGAACCGGCTGGCGGAGCGGGACCAGTGCCGGCCGGTTGCCCTTACCCTGCAGCATCGCGATATCGGGATTCATCCGGATCCGATCGAGACCGATATCGAACCCTGGCAACTCCACGCCCTGGAACGCTTCAACGACGCGCGGCCCGATCAACGGGTCGGGATCGTCACGCTCGGCAAGCCGTGCGATCGTCATATGCAACCGCGGATCGGAGACCGGTTTGGCCGGCCTCACAAACCGGTCACGGGCAAAGGCGCAGGCGTCCCGCGCGGTCGAACTCAGATGCGCGAACAGCAGATAGCGATAGCGGACGGTGTGGGACATGGGCGTTCTTCCGGCGAATCGAGTCGCTGCCCATGTTAGAACAAAATGGGAACAAAGTCAGCGGGCGACCCGCAGGCCGCCCGTTGAACTCAGTGGACGAAGCGCGCCACCACGTCGCGATAGCTTCGGCTCACCTTCACCTGCGCACCCGAGTCGAGCACGAGGAAGCATTCGCCGTTGGTGTGGGGCTTCACCTGCTTGACGAGGTCGAGATTGACGATCGTCGAGCGATGGACGCGCTGGAAACGGCGCGGGTCGAGGCGCTTTTCCAGATCCTTCATCGTCTCGCGCAGGATCAATGTGTTGTCGCCGGTGTAGATGCACATGTAATCGCCGGCGGCATCGATACGCTCGATCGTATCGACATCGACGCGGAAGATCTGCCCGCGATCCTTGATGTTGATGAGCTTCTCGAACCGGTTGGACGATGGCGCATCATCCCCCGAGTCCTCGAAATTCTCCGCCGCCTCGGGCGAGACCTCGGCGAGCACCTCCTTCAGGCGCGACACCTCCTCGACCCCGCGCTTTTCCGTCAGACGCTGGCGGACGCGGTCGAGCGTGTCGGCCAGCCGCTGCTCTTCCACCGGCTTCATCAAATAATCCATCGCCTGCGCCTCGAAGGCGCGAATGGCGTGATCCTGATAGGCGGTGACGAACACGAACAGCGGGGGTTCCACCTCGAGCAGCCCCTGGACGACCGAGAACCCGTCGAAGCCGGGCATCTGGATGTCGAGGAAAACCAGATCGGGCTTGTTCGTCTTGATCGAGCGGATGGCCTCGCGGCCGTTGGTACAGGTGTCTATGATCTCGACGTCGTCATGTTGTTCGAGACGGAACTGCATACCCTTGATCGCGAGCGATTCGTCGTCGACCAGGATGGTGCGGATTGTCATGCTGCCTCACGTGGCTGTTGTTCGATCTGGTGCGGTATCTCGATCACAACGCCAAACCCCCCTGCCGGGTTCGATCTTGCTTCGAAACGATGATCCGTTCCGTAGGCCTGGGCCAGCCGATCCCGAATATTGGCAAGGCCCACGCCTGTCGAATAGCTGGGCCTGACCGTGCCGTCGTTCAAGCCCGGGCCGGTATCGGATACGGTGATCTGCACCCGATCCCCGGCAAGCCGCGCGGTAATATTGATATCGGCGCCATCTTCCAGCGGCGTCACCGCATATTTGATGGCGTTTTCGACCAGCGGCTGAAGCAGCAGCGAGGGCAGCCGCGCCGCCGCCACGCGCGGGTCGATCTGAAACTCGGTGCGCAGCCGTTCCTCGAAGCGCATCTTCTCGATATCCAGATAGAGCTTCAGCGTCTCGATCTCCTGCGCCATCGTGACCTGCGCGGTCGGCTCGTTCACCAGCGTATAACGCAGGAACGACGAGAGCCGGCTGAGCATCGCATTCGCGCGCTCGGTCTGCTTGAGCAGCACCAGCGTCGAGATCGAATTGAGCGTGTTGAACAGGAAGTGTGGGTTGAGCTGATAGCGCAGCATCGCAAGCTGCGCCGACGACGCCTGGTTCTCCAGCTTGAGGAGCTGGTCAGCCTGTTCCTCGACGATCAGGTAGAAATTGATGCCGTAATAAAGTGCCGACCAGCCCGACAGCAGCAGCACGTCGAGGAAGACATAGCCGAAGATCAGCCGCAGTTCGATCGCCTCGCCCGGCCGCTGCAGCGCGTTGTACATCCACGCATCGATCGTGGTGTAGATGAGCGTCGCGACGAGGACGGTCAGGATCGATCCCGTCCAGGTGATTACCGGCTTGCGCCTGAGCAGCGCGCGGAACGCCGCCGCCATCACCAGTGTCAGCGAATAGCCGGTGGCGGTCGAGATCACCAGCGGCACGATGAAGGAAAGCGGGAAGCCGTTCGAGAAGCCCGAGATCAGGCGCAGCACCAGATAGCCGGTCCATCCGAGCGTCTGGAGGTTCCAGAAGGCGCGGTTCTTGTCCCCGAAAAAGGGCTGCGGGCTGAGGCCGATCACTGCCATCGCGGGGCTGATACAGGAACGATGCGGAGGCGTGAAGCACCCGCGCGCCGCACGCGGCGCGAAGCGGGCGCCATTGCCCTCAGACGCGCATCGGCATCAGCACGTAGAGCGCCGACGATTTGTCGTTCTCGCGGATCAGGGTCGGCGCCACCGCGTCCGCCAGGTGCACCTCGACGAGATCGCTGTCGATCTGGCCGAGAATGTCGAGCAGATAGCGGGCGTTGAAGCCGATTTCGAAGCCCGGCGAGACATATTCGCCCGGCACTTCCTCAGCTGCGGTGCCGTTCTCGGGGCTCGTGACCGAAAGCGTGATCTTGTCGCGATCCAGCGCCATCTTCACCGCGCGGGTCTTCTCGCTGGCGATGGTCGCGACACGGTCGACACCCTGCATGAAGCTCTTGGGGTCGATCTTCAGCATCTTGTCGTTGCCGGTCGGGATCACCCGCGAATAATCGGGGAAGGTGCCGTCGATCAGCTTCGAGGTGAGGATCGCGTTGCCGAGACCGAAGCGGACTTTGCTGGGCGACAGCGAGATCGCGACCGAACCGTCGACCTCGTCGAGCAGCTTGCGCAGTTCGGCAACGCATTTGCGCGGCACGATCACGTCCGGCATGCCGTCGGCGCCTTCGGGCCGCGCGACGGTGACCCGCGCGAGACGGTGGCCATCGGTCGCCGCGGCCTTCAGCACCGGCTGGCCATTGTCCTCGGACACGTGGATGAAGATGCCGTTCAGATAATAGCGCGTCTCTTCGGTGGAGATCGCGAAGCGGGTCTTGTCGATGATCTGCTTGAGCGTCTCGGCCGGCAGCTCGAAGCTGGTCGGCAGCTCGCCCTCGGCGATGACCGGGAAATCGTCCCGCGGCAAGGTCGGCAGGTTGAACTTGGAGCGGCTCGCCTGCACGTGCAGCTTGCCCTCGCCCGCCTCCAGCAGCACCTCGCTGCCTTCCGGCAGCTTGCGCGCGATATCGAACAGCGTGTGTGCGGAGACCGTCGTGGCGCCCGCCACGTCGACGATTGCCGCCACTTCCTCAACGATCTGCAGATCCAGGTCGGTCGCCATCAGGCGCAGGCCGCCGCCGGCGGACGCCTCGATCAGCACGTTCGACAGGATCGGGATCGTGTTGCGCCGCTCGACCACGCTCTGCACATGGCTGAGGCTTTTCAGCAGAGTCGCGCGTTCGATCGTCGCCTTCATCCAAATCCCCCGGAGCCCGCGCATGCGGGCGGTTCGTCGCACCGGCGCCGCCCGGGTGGGCGTTCTTGCCGGTCGCCTTCATTAGCAAGAAAAGGGGCCGGAGCAAGCGCTCCGACCCCTGTTTCGTCAGCGGACGCAACGAGCGCCCCCTGTCCGGTCCGATCAGAAGCGGACGCCGAAACCGGCGAGCACCTGATTCTTCGAAACACCGGCTTCGTAGTTCGAGTAGCGATACTCGCCCTTCACGAAGGTGTTCGGGCCGATCTTCTGCTCGACGCCGGCGCCGACGCGAACGCCGTCGAGGTTGGTGCCGTCGCCGTAATCGAGGTCGCCGTTGCCGCCATCGTCATAGTCGTAGCCGAAGCGGGCGTTGGTGTAGCCGGCCTTGGCATAGAGCAGCGTGCTCGGGGTGACGGCGGTGCCGACGCGGGCGCCGACATACAGGTCGCGCTTGGCGCCGACGCACAGGCGATCGCCCACGCGGCTCACGTCGCGCGCGCAGACATCGGCCGAGCTGTCGGTCGCTTCGAGTTCGGCGCCGACGATGGTGTTGCCCATCTGCCAGTCATAGCCGACAACCGCGCCATACACGACGCCGTCCTCATGATCGCCTTCCGCCTGGGTGCGATCCCAGCCGACGATGCCTTCCACGCGCGGCCCGGTGAAGGGCGCAGCTTCCTGCGCGAACGCAGGTGCGGAAAGACCGACAAAGGCGGGAGCGGCCAGCAGCGCCGCGGTCAGGAACTTACGCATAAAATACTCCATTCACTCAAACTTCCCCGCACAAGTCGGGGGAGCCGCCTAAGCGCATGGACCACCTGTCCGTTGCATGAACGGGAGACAACGGTTTCAAACTGTTGCATAGCAGCAACAGCGTTTCGACGGAGCGTTCGATGGGTTCTGCAGGCCGCCTTTACATTGCGCGACATGGCGAGACGGTCTTCAATTCGACGCGTCGTTTGCAGGGTGACATTCCCCATACGCCGTTGACGCGCACCGGATTCGCGCAGGCCGACGCAATGGGGGCGGCGTTGCGTGCGCGACTGGGGCCGAAGCCGGCGCTGACGCTCTGGTCCTCCCCCACCGGCCGTGCGCTCCAGACGCTGGCCGTCATCGTCGAGCATCTCGGCCTCGACTGGCACGGCGCCCGCACCGACGAACGGCTGCGCGAGATCGACGTCGGGAGCTGGACGGGGCGGGGCTATGACGAGTTACATCAGGAAGGCGGGCCGCTGCTCGATCCAGTCACCGGCCTGTTCCTGCGCCGTGCCGACGATGGCGAATGGTATGACGATATCGCCCGCCGGCTGGAGGGGTGGATCGCCGACCATGGCCAGACGCCCGGCGACAAGCTGGTCCTCATGCACGGCACGTCCAGCCGCGTGCTGCGCGGGCTGCTGACCGGTGCGCCTGCGCGTGCCGAGCATCGCGCGCCGGTGCTCGACGCGCTGCCGCAGGGCTCGATCGCGCTGATCGAGGACGGCATCGAGACCTGCATCCACCGCGGCGACGGTACCGCGCCCGCATCGTGACCGCGCGGACGGTGCGCCTGGTCGCCGTGGTGGCGGCGCTGGTCGCGGCGGCGCCCGCGTCGGGCCGCGATTCGCTGGGGGTGTTCGGCGGATGGGGCGCATTCCGGGAGACGCGTCCGCCCGGCTGCTTCGCGATCGCCGAACCCGATGGCGGCGGCCGATCGCGCGGCTGGCGGCCGTTCGCAAGCGTCGCGACCTGGCCCGGCCGCAGGATTCGCGGCCAGCTTCACATCCGCTTGAGCCGCGCCGCAGCCCCCGGCCGGCCGATCGAACTGGTCGTGGGCGGCCAGCGTTTCGCGCTCGGCGGCGGCGGTGCCGACGCCTGGGCGCGCGATGCGCAAGCCGATGCGGCGATCGTCAAGGCGATCCGCAACGCCCCGGAGATGCGCGTGACGGCGACCGGTGCGACGGGCCGGCGCTTCACCGACATCTATCCGTTGCGCGGCGCCGCCACCGCAATCGACGCGGCGACATTGGGCTGCGCCCGCCGCCTTTGAACGATCCGTCCCGCCGATGCTGGAAAAATGACGGGTTTGCGACTATGTGCGCGCGATGCAGATCCCCGGCCATATCGACCCCGTTCCCGTGCCCCGCGCCGCGATTCCCCGCGCCGATGGCCGCATCGACCTGATCGGGATGACGCGCGACCAGCTTCGCGCGGTGCTCGAATCCTATCAGCTCGATCCGAAACAGGCCAAGCTGCGCGCCAAGCAACTCTGGCACTGGATCTACAATCGCGGCGCCACCGACTTCCAGCTGATGACCGACATCGCCAAGGACATGCGCCACTGGCTGGAACAGCGCTTCGTCGTCGGCCGCCCGCAGGTGGTGGAGGCGCAGGTCTCCACAGACGGCACCCGCAAATGGCTGCTGCGCGGGGATGACGGCCAGGATTATGAGATGGTGTTCATCCCCGATGCCGATCGGGGCACGCTGTGCGTGTCCAGCCAGGTCGGCTGCACGCTCAACTGCCGCTTCTGCCACACCGGCACGATGCGGCTGGTGCGCAACCTGACCAGCGCCGAGATCGTCGGCCAGGTCATGCTGGCGCGCGATTCGCTTGGCGAATGGCCGAGCCAGCCAGAGGGCCGCATGCTCACCAACATCGTCATGATGGGCATGGGCGAGCCGCTCTATAATTTCGAGAACGTCCGCGACGCGCTGAAGCTGGTGATGGATGGCGACGGCCTCGCCCTCTCCAAGCGGCGCATCACCTTGTCGACCAGCGGCGTCGTGCCGATGATGGCGCGCGCCGGCGAGGAGATCGGCGTCAATCTCGCAGTCTCGCTGCACGCGGTGACCAAGGAGGTCCGCGACGAGATCGTGCCGCTCAACCGGAAATACGGCATCGAGGAACTGCTGCAGGCCTGCGCCGACTATCCCGGCGTCAACAATGCGCGCCGCATCACCTTCGAATATGTGATGCTGAAGGACAAGAACGACAGCGACGAGGACGCGCACGAACTCGTCCGCCTGCTGCGCCACTACAAGCTGCCGGCGAAGGTCAACCTGATCCCGTTCAACCCATGGCCGGGCGCCGATTACGACACCTCGACGCCGGAGCGGGTGAAGGCCTTCTCCAACATCGTGTTCGAGGCGGGCATCTCCGCCCCGGTCCGCACCCCGCGCGGGCGCGACATCGATGCGGCCTGCGGGCAGCTCAAGACCAATGCGGAGCGGAAGAGCCGGGCGGAACTGGACCGGCTGGCGGAAGAGAAGCAGGCGGCGCTGGGGTGAGCCGCGGGCTCGACGATGCCATCGCCGCGCTCGTCGCGGCGCAGGCCGACTTGAATGCCGGATCCGACCAGTCATGGCCGGCAGAAGCCGGACACCCGCCAGTGCGTCTGGTCGAACCGGATTATGCCGGCGCACGCATCGGTGTTTCGGACATGGGTGGCGGGCTGGCGGTAAGCTTTCGCGGCGACCCGCACGAAAGCTGGCCGATCCTGCAGGATGTGCTGAGCCGGCAAAGTGTGGCCGACCATATCCTCCTTCTCGACCTCAGCGGCCCGGACATCGGCGCGAACGGCCTGAAGGCGTGGGACTTCGCGAGCCTGATCGCCGCCGCGCCGGGCTTTCCGCGGCTCGTCGATTTCCGCATCGGACTGACCGACCCCGGCGACCATAATCAGAGCATGATCGCCGACGATCAGTTGCCTCCTCTTCTCGCCTTGATGCCGGCGCTGCGCCAAATGGAGTTGCCGCAGGCGCCCGAACCGGATTTCTTCCGGCTGCCCCTGCCCGATCTTCGTGCAATCCGTACCGGGGGCGATCACCGCACCCGCGGTTTCATCCACCACCTCGCCGATGCGACGCTGCCATCCCTGCGGTTTGTCGATTTCACGGATTCGCTCGCGCCGTTCATGATGGACGAGCAACAGCCCGCGGAATGGTCTTCGACGCCGTTCGCCGATTATGAGCGTCTGTTCGCGGCGCCCATCACCCGCCAGTTGTCGGGGATGCGCCTGCGCAACGCGCACCTGACCGAAGCGCAGTACCGGGCTCTGCACGCCGCGAGACCGCAACTGCAGTTCAGCGTCACGCTGGAAGCGCCGCATTGCTACGTCGCGCATTGGCGTGAAAACGGGTTTCCTTATCGCCATCTGCTGCCGTTCGGCTGATTCGATCCGGCGATGGCGCGGGCGACACCAACGTCCTATAGCGCCCGGCACCATGCCGCTTCGCCCGCTCAGCCGCCAATGATCGATCCGGCGGTCGCGATTTTCGCGGCGTTGGCCGGCACCGCCGGCGGCGCGATGAACGCGCTGGCGGGGGGCGGCACCTTCGCGACGATGCCGACGCTGATCGCGCTCGGCCTGCCTTCCCCCATCGCCAATGCGACGAGCAATGTCTCGCTGCAGCCGGGCGCGATTTCCGCCGCCTGGGCCTATCGCAAGGATCTGGGGCCGCTGGGCGGCGCCAGCGTCCGCACGCTCACCGCGATCACCTTCATCGGCGGCATCGTCGGCAGCCTGTTGCTGGTGGCGACGCCGGCGCGGACGTTCGACATCGTCGTGCCGTGGCTGCTGCTGCTCGCCACGCTTGCGCTGGCGTTCGGGCGCACCGCGTCGAACGCGCTGCACCATCATCTTACGATCGGCATCAAGACCTTGCTCGTCGTCCAGTGCCTGCTGGGCATCTATGGCGGCTATTTCGGTGGTGGCGTGGGGCTGATGATGGTCGCCGCCTGGGGGCTGCTCGCGCGCGCCGAGCCGCATCTGCTCGGCGCGCACCGCACCCTGATGCTGGCGGTCGCCAACGCCGCCGCAGCGATCATCTTCATCGCCGCGGGCATGGTCGCCTGGGGGCTCGCGGCGCCGATGCTGGTCGGCTCGGTGGTCGGCGGCTATGTCGGCGCGCGGCTGGCGCGGGTGCTGCCGGCACCGGTGATCCGCTACGTCACGTTGGGGGTGACGGCGGCGATGACGATCATCTTCTTCTGGCGCGCCTACGCCTGAAACGCTTTACGCTGTAACCTTAGCCGGTGAGACTGCGTATATCGGGGGAAGGACGCCCTATGATCACCATCGCCGCCGATACCGAAGCACCCGTTGCCGCGCCACCGCCCGCCCCTGCGGTTCCGGTCAAGGCCTACCGCCATCGCCTCGCGACGCGGCTGTGGCACTGGCTGAACGCGGTCACGATCATCGTGATGCTGATGAGCGGGCTGATGATCTTCAACGCGCATCCGCGGCTCTACTGGGGCGACTATGGCGCCAATTTCGACCATGCCTGGCTGCAGATCGGCGCGGTCGGCGAACGCGGCATGTTGCGCATCGGCGAGACGATGATCGACACCACCGGCTGGCTCGGCCGGTGGACCGGCCCCGACGGCACCCCCGTCAACCGCGCCTTCCCGCACTGGGCGACGATCCCCAGCCATTACAGCCTGGCCGATGCCCGCCACTGGCATCTGTTCTTTGCGCTGGTGCTCGGCTTCGGCCTGCTCGCCTACATGATCGCGAGTCTCGTCAACCGCCACTTCCAGCGCGACATCGCGCTCAGCCGCGCCGAGGTGGCGCCGCGCCACCTGTGGCAGGACATCAAGGATCACGCCCGGCTGCGCTTCCCGAAGGGAGAGGCGGCGTTGCGCTACAACCCGATCCAGAAGATCGCCTACAGCCTCGTCATCTTCGGGCTGATCCCGCTGCTGATTCTCACCGGCCTCACCATGTCGCCTGCCATGAACGCGGCGTGGGGCTGGCTGGTCGATCTGTTCGGCGGGCGGCAATCGGCGCGGTCGCTGCACTTCATCGCCGCGACGCTGATCGCCGCGTTCATCGTCGTCCACCTCGTGCTGGTGCTGCTGGCCGGACCGATCAACGAGGTGCGATCGATGATCACCGGCTGGTTCCGCGTGCCGCAGGAGAAAGGCCGATGAGCAGCATCGTCACCCGCCGGACATTGATGACCGGCCTCGTTGCCGGCGCCGGCGGACTCGTCATCGGCTGCGACGCGTTCAACGAGAGCCCGACCTTCCAGTCGGTGCTGCAATCCGGCGAGCGCGCCAATCAGGGGCTGCAGCGGCTGATCTCCAACCGCGGCGCGCTGGCGAAAGAGTTCAGCGCCGACCAGCGTTCCCCGATCTTCCGCTCCAACGGCAACCGCATGCCGGCCTCGCCGGCGTATCAGGCGCTAATGGCCGGCAATTTCGCCGACTGGCGGCTGCAGGTGACGGGCTTGGTCGCCAGGCCGCTCAGCCTGTCGCTGGCGCAGCTCCGCTCGATGCCGACGCGCCACCAGATCACGCGGCACGACTGCGTCGAGGGCTGGAGCGCGATCGCGAAGTGGAGCGGCGTGCCATTGAAGCTGCTGCTCGACCTTGCCGGGCTGCGCGACGGCGCACGCTACATCGTTTTCCGCTGCGCGGACGAATCGCGGGGCACCGCCTATTATGAATCGATCGACCTGATCGACGCGTTCCATCCGCAGACGATCCTCGCCTGGGCGCTCAACGACCGTGCGCTGCCGGTTCCCAACGGCGCACCGCTGCGGCTGCGCGTCGAGCGGATGCTGGGCTACAAGCACGCCAAATATCTGATGGCGGTGGAAGCGGTCGCGAGCCTCGACGGGATCGGCGGCGGCAAGGGCGGCTATTGGGAAGATGTCTCCCGATATGAATGGTATGCCGGCATCTGATACCGGAATGCGATGCGTTCGACGCGTCGCATTCCGGTTTAGCCCGCGTGGCACCTGAGCGCCCTCTCCCGATCGGTCGCAGACCGAGCGGCCCGGTGTGGGCGCATGCGACGATTGCATCGGGTCTGAACGAAAAAGAAGGTTCCGGAGCGGTAACGGCTTGTTCTAGAAGCCTCCCATGGCGCTCATCGACACATTCCTCCAGCGCATCGTCAAGCAGGGCACGCTGACGATGACGCATCATGACGGCCGCACGGTGCATTATGGCACCCCCGCCGAAGGTTTTCCTCATGTGGCGATCCGCTTCGCCGACGCGGGGGCGGCGAACTATGTCGTCAGCCACCCCCGGCTCGGTGCCGCCGAAGCCTTCATGGACGGCCGGCTGCTGATCGAGGACGGCGACATCCTCGACCTGATCAGCCTGATCCGCGCCAACGGCCCGTGGGAGAAGGGCGGCAATCTCGAGATCAAGAACCCGCTGCGCCGCGCCGCCTCCAGCGCCGCCGAGCGTGTCTCGCGGTTCAACTGGGCGGCGCAATCTAAGCGCAACGTGGCGCATCATTACGACCTTTCGGACGATCTCTACGCGCTCTTCCTCGACGCCGACCGCCAGTACAGCTGCGCCTATTTCACCCATCCGGACAACAGCCTGGAACAGGCGCAGGCCGACAAGAAGGCGCATATCGCCGCCAAGCTCCACCTGAAGCCCGGCCAGCGCGTTCTCGACATCGGCTGCGGCTGGGGCGGCATGGCGCTGTATCTCAACCGCGCCGCCGACGTCGACGTGCTGGGCATCACCTTGTCCGAGGAACAGCTCAAGGTCGCCCGCGCCCGTGCCGAGGCCGCCGGCGTGTCGGATCGGGTGAAGTTCGAGCTGATCGACTATCGCGACGTCCAGGGCCGCTTCGACCGCATCGTCTCGGTCGGCATGTTCGAGCATGTCGGCCCGCCGCACTATCGCGACTATTTCCGCAAATGCCACGACCTGCTGACCGAAGACGGCGTGTTGCTGATGCATACGATCGGCCGCTTCGGAACGCCCGGCACCACCGACGCCTTCACCCGCAAATATATCTTCCCGGGCGGCTATATCCCGGCGGTGAGCGAGGTCGTCGCGGCGAGCGAGCAATGCAGGCTGCTGCTGAGCGACATGGAAACGCTGCGGCTGCATTACGCGATGACGATCCGCCACTGGTACCAGCGCACCGTCGCCAATCGCGAGAAGATCGAGGCGCTCTACGACGCACGCTTCTTCCGCATGTGGACCTTCTATCTGGCGGGCGCCATCGCCGCGTTCGAAAGCGGCGGCATGGGCAACCACCAGTACCAGTTCGTCCGCAACCGCCGCGCGCTGCCGATCACCCGGGATTATATCGGGGCGACGGAAACGCTGCTGGCGCGGTGACGGGAATGCCCCTTCCCCCCGAAGGGACGGAGGGAGAAGGTCGATCACGCGGCCGCGATCCGCTTGGCGTCGAACCGATCGGCGCGCCGGATCCGGCCGAACGTCTTCCACGGCAGCGCCCGCACGCCGGGCCTGCGGCGATTCGCGCCGCGCCACGCCCGGTCGAGCCCGATCATGCCGCCGGCGTGAACGACGCGATGGTTGCGGCGGGAGGATCGATGAAGGTGCGAACCGCAGGCGGCAGGCCGCGCCTGGTGGTGAAGACGATGCGGACGATGCCCCTCTGCCCGCCCCAGCCGGCGAAGATCCTTACCAGCCACCCGCTTGCCGGATCGTCGCGGCTAACGCCGTTTTTGCCCCCCTGGGGGGTATTTCGTTTCACGGTGCGGAGAAGAAATGGTGCTGCCGGTGAGGATTGAACTCACGACCTCAGCCTTACCAAGGATGCGCTCTACCACTGAGCTACGGCAGCACTGTCGGGCATTGGCCGCGACAGAGGCGGGCCCTATGGCGAATGCTGCGACGCAGGTCAAGGCGGCTTGCGACGGGAATGTCGCTGAGGCTAATCGAACCCCCATGACGAAGGCGGAAGAAGAGCGGCAGGCAAGGCTTGCGCAGGCGCTCAGAGACAATCTGCGGCGGCGCAAGGCGCAGGCGCGCGGTGACGATTCGCCGGCGCGGCAGCCGGGCGATGGCGAATCATCGTTCGATCGCCGCGATTGACCGATCCGAATCGGCAGCGATTGGCAAGCGTGGAACCGCTCTCTATAGCGCGGCGCATGGAGCGGCTGGACGGCGGCTCGGCGGTCCCGGCGCGACTTCGCGGCGGCATCGTCGCGCTCGGAAACTTTGACGGATTCCATGCCGGCCACCAGTCCGTGGTCGGCCGCGCGGTCGCGCGTGGTCGCGCCGAGGGGCGGCCGGTGCTGGTCGCCACCTTCGATCCGCACCCGGTGCGCTATTTCCAGCCCGACGCGAGACCCTTCCGGCTGACGACGCTCGCCCAGCGCGAGCGGCTCTTCGCCGAAGCCGGCGCGGACGCGATGCTGGTGTTCCGATTCGATGCCGCGCTGGCAAGCCTGACCGCCGAGGAGTTCGTCTCCCAGCGCCTCGCCGAACTGGCGGGCGCCTCGGGCGTCGTGACCGGCGAGGATTTCACCTTCGGCCGCGGCAAGAGCGGCACCGTGGCGGTGCTCGCCGACCTCGCCGCCGCCCACGGCATCACCGCCGAGGCGGTGCCGGCGGTGACGCTGGATGGCGAAGTCGTCTCCTCCAGCCGGATTCGCGACGCGCTGAAGGATGGCGACTGCGTGACCGCGGCGCGGCTGCTGACCCGCCCCTTCTCGATCGAGGGGCGCGTGCTGCATGGCGACAAGCTCGGCCGCACGATCGGCTTCCCCACCGCCAACCTCGCGCTCAACAATTATCTGCGCCCGCGCTACGGCATCTATGCGATTCGCGGTCGCCTGCCCGACGGGCGGATGTTCGACGGCGCCGCGAACATGGGCATCCGCCCCACCTTCAATCCGCCCAAGGAACTGCTCGAACCCCATTTCTTCGGCTTCTCGGGCGATCTCTACGACCAGATGATCGAGGTGGAGTTCCACCATTTCATCCGCCCCGAGGCCAAATACGACACGATCGACGCGATGACCGCGCAGATCGCGCGCG
Organism: Sphingomonas sanxanigenens DSM 19645 = NX02; assembly: GCF_000512205.2. Taxonomy (NCBI): domain Bacteria; kingdom Pseudomonadati; phylum Pseudomonadota; class Alphaproteobacteria; order Sphingomonadales; family Sphingomonadaceae; genus Sphingomonas; species Sphingomonas sanxanigenens. Next base: position 5,608,999 of record NZ_CP006644.1, on the reverse strand, counting down.
ATTGCGACGAGGCCCGCCGCCTGCTCGCCCAGCCTCTGGAAGTCTGATTCCGCGGAAATATTGCCGCCGCGCCTTCCAGCCTCTAAGGCCCATCGCCTTATGACCGACGCTCCCGACTATCGCGACACCGTGTTCCTCCCCAAGACCGACTTTCCGATGAAAGCGGGCCTCGCGGGGAAGGAGCCGCAGATTCTCGATCGCTGGGCGCGGATCGGGATTTACGACCGGCTGCGCGAGACGCGCGCCGGCCGCACCCGCTTCATCCTCCACGATGGCCCGCCCTACGCCAATGGCGACATTCATATGGGCCATGCGATGAACAAGGTGCTGAAGGACATCATCGTCCGCAGCCAGAGCCTGCTCGGCAAGGACGCGCCCTATGTGCCCGGCTGGGACTGCCACGGCCTTCCGATCGAATGGAAGATCGAGGAGGAATATCGCAAGAAGAAGCTGAACAAGGACGAGGTTCCCCCGGCCGAGTTCCGCGCCCAGTGCCGCGCCTATGCCGAGCGCTGGGTGGCGATCCAGCGCGACCAGTTCAAGCGGTTGGGGGTGATGGGCGACTGGGAAGACCCGTACCTGACGATGAAGTTCGAGGCCGAGGCCGCGATCGTCAACGAACTGCTGAAGTTTGCGGGGAGCGGCCAGCTCTATCGCGGCGCCAAGCCGGTGATGTGGTCCCCGGTGGAGAAGACCGCGCTCGCCGAGGCCGAGGTCGAGTATGAGGATATCGTCTCGACGCAGATCGACGTCGCGTTCGAGATCGTCGAGGCGCCGAACGCGCCCGAACTGGTCGGCGCGCATGCGGTGATCTGGACGACGACGCCGTGGACGATCCCGGTCAACCAGGCTTTGGCCTATGGGGAGTCGATCGACTATGTCCTGATTAGGTTCAACGATTTTCTGGATGGAGGCTTCGATTGGCCTGACCATCCCGCGTTGAATCGACTTCGTGATCAAAAATGGCTCTTGGCTCCGCAGTTGGCCGAGGCCTTCGCGGATCGCGTTTCTCGCGCCGTTCGCGCGGAACTCGCGGCAGACGGCATAGACCTGCCGGGTAAGTTAGTTCCGACCGAGATGGACCAGATCAGGTCAGAGAAGCTCGCCGGTGCCTACGCGCGTCACCCGATGCATGAGAAAGGCGGCTTCTTCTCCAAGCGCCTCCGCCCCTTCCTCGCTGGCGACTTCGTCACCACCGATGCCGGTACCGGCCTCGTCCACATGGCGCCCGACCATGGCGAGGACGATTTCCTGCTGTGCAAGGCGAATGGCCTCGACCCGGTGTTCGCGGTCACCGCCGACGGCATGTATCGCGAGGACTGGGCGTGGCTCGGCGGCCAGGGTTCGGTGATCAACAAGAAGTTCGTCGCCAGTAACGGCCCGATCTGCACCGGCCTGCGCGAAGCCGGCGCGCTCCTCGCCGCCTCCGACGACTTCCTGCACAGCTATCCGCACAGCTGGCGCTCGAAGGCGAAGATCATCTTCCGCTGCACGCCGCAATGGTTCATCCCGATGGACCGAAGCGCGAACAGCGGCCTGCCGGGGGCAGGCCGCAGCGCGGAGGTCGGCGCGCAGAGCGCGCCGTGGGCGGAATCCGAGACAAGCTCTGCCCCCGCTGCTTCTTCCAACGGCGCCACCCTCCGCGAAACCGCGCTCGACGCGATCGAGCGCACCCGCTGGGTCCCCGAGAAAGCCCGCAACCGCATCCACGCGATGGTCGAGGGCCGCCCCGACTGGGTGATCAGCCGCCAGCGCGCGTGGGGCGTGCCGATCGCGCTCTACGTCCACCGCCAGTCCGGCGACTATCTGCGCGATCCCGCGGTCAACGCCCGCATCGTCGCCGCCTTCCAGGACGGCGGCGCCGACGCCTGGTTCGCCGCCGACCATCAGGCGATCCTCGGGCCCGACCATGCGCTCGCCGACTATGAGGTGGTCAACGACATCCTCGACGTCTGGTTCGACAGCGGCTCGACCCACGCCTTCGTGATCGAGGCGCGCTATGGCGAGGGCGTCCGCGCCGATCTCTATCTGGAGGGTTCGGACCAGCATCGCGGCTGGTTCCAGTCCTCGCTGCTGGAGAGCAGCGGCACCCGCGGCCGCGCGCCCTATGACGCGGTGCTGACGCACGGCTTCGCGCTCGACGGCAATGGCCGCAAGATGTCCAAGAGCATCAAGAATGTCGTCGATCCGCTCGACATCATTCGCGAAAGCGGTGCCGACATCCTGCGGCTGTGGGTCGCCTCGGTCGATTATTTCGAGGACGTCCGCATCGGCAAGGAGATCCTCGCGGGCACGTCGGACGCGTATCGCAAGCTGCGCAACACCTTCCGCTACATGCTCGGCGCGCTCGAAGGCTTCGATGACGCTGAACGGGTCCCAGTGACGGAAATGCCCGAGCTGGAGCGCTACATGCTCCATCTTCTGGCCGGGCTGGATGCGGAACTGCGCGCAGCGACCGACGCGTTCGAGTTCAACCGCTACGCGCGCGCGCTGACCGACTTCGCCAACAACGACCTTTCGGCCTTCTTCTTCGATATCCGCAAGGACAGCCTCTATTGCGATGCGCCGGGCTCGGCCAAGCGCCGCGCCTATCGCACCGTGCTCGACACGCTGTTCCACGCGCTCGTCCGCTATGCCGCGCCGATCCTCTGCTTCACCGCCGAGGAAGTGTGGCAGAGCCGCTTCCCGAGCGAGGATGGCTCGGTCCATTTCCTCGAATGGCCCGAGGTCGACGCCGGCTGGCGCGACGAGGCGCTGGCGACGAAGTGGCAAGGTGTGCGCGGGTTGCGCGAGCAGGTGACCGAGGCGATCGAGCCGTTCCGGCGCGAGAAGACCATCCGGTCGAGCCTCGAAGCCGCGGTGACGGTGCCCGAAATGCCGCTCGACCATGTCCTGCTCGAAGAGGTGTTCATCAGCTCGACCGTGACTGCGGGCGACGCGCTCGCCGTATCGCGCACGGGGCATGAGAAATGCGGCCGCTGCTGGCGTCATCTGCCCGAGGTGAAGGAAGACGGCGCGCTGTGCGACCGCTGCGCCGAGGTGGTCGATGCGTAACGCGATGCGTCAATTCGGCCTTTCGATCGCGGCGCTGGTGCTGCTGATCGACCAGTTCGTCAAATGGCTCGTCACCCACCCGCTCAAGCTGGAGCAGATGGGATCGATCGAACTGCTGCCCTTCTTCAGCCTGACGTGGGTGGAGAATTACGGTGTCTCGATGGGCTTCCTGCGCGCCGACAGCGAGGTTTCGCGCTGGGCGCTGGTGGCGCTGACCGCGGCGATCAGCATCGGCGTGACGGTGTGGATGTGGCGGGAGCGCAACCGTTCCGACGTGACCGCGCTCGGTCTCGTGCTCGGCGGCGCGCTCGGCAATATCATCGATCGCATGCGGCTGGGCCATGTCGTGGATTTCGCCGACCTCCACATCGGCGGGTGGCGTCCCTTTTTGGTCTTCAATGTCGCCGATGCGGCGATTACGATAGGCGTGTTGATCCTGTTGCTCCGGGCGCTGCTGCTGCGTGATAAACAGGCCCCGGCGGAGAAAATTTGATGCGTAAGGTGGTTATTTCGGCAGGTGCGACGCTGATCGCGCTGGCGCTCTCGGCATGCGGCAGCGGCGGCGGCGGGCTCAACCGCGCCCGGCCGGACGAGTTCGCGGTGCAGCGGCAGGCGCCGCTGGTGATCCCGCCCGATTTCGCGCTGACCCCGCCCAAGCCCGGCGCCCCGCGCCCGCAGGAAGCGGATTCGAGCACCCAGGCGCTGGAGGCCATGTTCGGTGGTGCGGCGCAACGCAGCGCTTCGGAGGCCGCCGCGATCAACCAGGCCGGCGGCGCCCGCGCCGAGCCCGGCATCCGTTCGGAAGCCGGCGATCCCGCGACGACCACGGTCAACAAGGGCTCGACCACCCGCGACATCATCGCCGCGCCTGAAGGCGACGGCGAGGACGCACGCGTTTCCACGCCGCAATGACCTTAACCCTCTCCCCTCCGGGGAGAGGGACGCCGCGCACAGCGCGGCAGGGAACAGCGCGGCAGGGAGAGGCGCAGTGAGCGCCATGCGCATCTCTTTTTACCCCCCTCTCCCCGCCCTGTTCCCATGAGGGAGAGGGCGTAAAGCGGTGCTCGACCTCCTCATCCGCCGCCTGCTGACCGCGATTCCGACCTTGCTCGGCGTCGTCATTCTCTCCTTCGTCCTCATGCGCCTCGCCCCCGGCGGGCCGTTCGATGGCGAACGCCCGCTCGATGCCGCCACCCGCGCCGCGCTCGACGCCGCCTATGGGCTGGACAAGCCGCTCCCCGAACAGATCCTGCTCTATCTCGGCCGGTTGGCACATGGCGATTTCGGCCCCTCGCTGGTCTATCGCGACTTCGCCGTCACCGATCTGGTCGCCCAAGGCCTGCCCGTCTCGCTGACGCTCGGCGCGCTGGCGCTGATCCTCGCGCTCGCGCTCGGCATGGCCGCCGGGATCGGCGCCGCGACGGATCCGCACGGCTGGCGCGACCGGGTGCTGATGCTGGGATCGACCATCCTCACCGCGCTGCCCAGCTTCGTCGTCGCGCCGATCCTCGTGCTGCTGCTCGCATTGTGGGCCGGCTGGCTCCCCGCCTCGGGCTGGGGCGAGGGGCGCCCGACCAACCTGATCCTGCCGGTGATCGCGCTGGCGCTGCCGGTGGCGGGCGCGATCGCCAAGCTGACCCGTGCCGGCCTCGCCGGGGTGCTGACCAGGGACCATATCCTCGCCGCCCGCGCGCGCGGCCTGCCCCCTGCGCGGCTGCTGATCCGCCACGCGCTGCGCCCGGCGCTGATGCCGGTGGCAAGCTATCTCGGCCCCGCGGCGGCGGGGCTGCTGACCGGCGCGGTGGTGATCGAGACGGTGTTCGCGCTGCCGGGGCTCGGCCGCTACTTCGTGCAGGGCGCGCTCAACCGCGACTATCCGCTCGTGCTGGGTGTGGTGCTGCTCTACGCGGGGCTGATCGTCCTCTTCAACCTCGTCGCCGACCTGCTCTACGGCTGGCTCGATCCGCGGGTGCGCGGCTAGATGCGCTGGCCGGTCGCGATCCTGCTGCTGATCGTCGCCACCGCGCTGCTGCTGCCGCCGCTCTTGCCATGGAGCCATGACGCGATCGACTGGGATGCGATCCGCGTGCCGCCGTTCAGCCCCGGCCATCTGCTCGGTACCGACAGCGTCGGCCGCGATCTGCTCGCCCGCACCCTGGTCGGCACGCGCATCACCCTGGCGGTCGCCGCCGCCGCCGCGCTGGTCGCGCTGGTCATCGGTGTCGCCTGGGGTGCCACCGCGGGCTGGGTCGGCGGCCGCGTCGACGAGGCGATGATGCGGGTCGTCGACGGGCTCTACGCGCTGCCCTTCATGTTCGTCGTCATCCTGCTGATGGTGGTGTTCGGCCGCTCGATCCTGCTCGTCTTCCTCGGCATCGGCGTGGTCGAGTGGCTGACGATGGCGCGCGTCGTGCGCGGGCAGGTGCTGGCGCTGAAGCACCGGCCGTTCGTGACCGCGGCGGAGGCGGCGGGCGCGCGAGCCCCCGGCATCGTCATGCGCCACATCATCCCCAACATCGCCGGCGTCGCCATCGCCTATCTCCTGCTCACCGTGCCGCAGGTGGTGATGGTGGAAAGCTTCCTCTCCTTCCTCGGCCTCGGCGTGCAGGAGCCTCTGACCTCGCTCGGCATCCTCGTGAAGGAGGGTGCCGACGACATGGACATCGCCCCCTTCGCGCTGGCGCTGCCCGGCGGCGTGCTGATCGCGATCCTCGTCTGCCTGACATTGGCGGGCGAGCGCGTACGCGACCGCTTCACCGCATGACCGTTTATGCGCTGGACGGGCTGGAGGTCGCCGTCGCCGGGCGAAGGCTCGTCGAGGGCGTCAGCCTCGCGATCGAGGCGGGCGAGTGCGTCGCGCTCGTCGGCGGCTCGGGATCCGGCAAGACCTTGAGCTGCCTGACCCCGTTCGGCCTTTCCGCCGGCACGCCGAGCGGGTCCGCGCGGCTGTGCGGCACCGAACTGGTCGGGCGCAGCGACGCCGAAATCCGGCCGCTGCGCGCGCGCCACGCGGGCTTCGTCTTCCAGCAGCCCGCGACCGCGCTCACCCCGCACCTCCGCGTCGCGCAGCTGCTGACCGAGGCGGCGATGCAGGCGGGCGCGCCCCGCCCCGACCGCAACGCGCTGGCGGCGATGCTCGACCGCGTCGACCTGGGCGCCCATTTGCTGCGCCGCTATCCGCACCAGCTTTCCGGCGGCCAGCGCCAGCGCGTGGCGATCGCGATGGCGGTGGCGCACGGCCCATCCCTGCTCGTCGCGGACGAGCCGACCAGCGCGCTCGACGCCGTGCTGCGGCATGAAGTGATGGCGCTGCTCGACCGGCTGCAGCGCGAACGGGGCATGGCGATGCTGCTCGTCAGCCATGATCTGGCGAGCGTGGCCGGCCATGCCGACCGCGCGGTGGTGCTGCGCGAGGGGCGGATGGTGGAAGCGGGCCCGGCCGCGCGGCTGATCGCCGCGCCCTCGGAAGACTATACCGCGCGGCTGGTCGCGGCCGTCCCGCGGCTCGACATGCCCCCGCCCGACCTGCCCGAGGTCGGTCCCTGCCTGATCGAGGCGGAGCATGTCTCGGTCTCGCACCGCGGCGAAGGCTGGCGGCCGCGCGCGGTGCCCGCGGTGATCGATGCGTCGCTGGCGATCGGCGAGGGTGAGGCGGTGGCCCTGGTCGGCGGATCGGGGTCGGGCAAATCCTCGCTCGCGCGCGCGATCGGCCGGATCGGGCCGATGGCGGGCGGCACGGTGCGCTGGCGTGGCGAGCCGCTGCCGGATCGCAAGCGCATGACGCCCGTGCATCGTCGGCTGCTCCAGCCCGTCTTCCAGGATCCGCTCGCCAGCCTCGATCCGCACTGGCGCGTGTCGGAGATCGTCGCCGAGCCGCTGAAGCATCTGCGCCCCGATCTCGGCGCATGGGGCCGTGCGGGCCGGGTGAAATCGGTGCTGGACGAGGTCGAGCTGCCGGCCGCCTTCGCCGACCGCAAGCCCGCCGAGCTTTCCGGCGGACAGGCGCAGCGCGTCGCCATCGCCCGCGCACTGGCCTGCGATCCCGAACTGCTGCTGCTCGACGAGGCGACCTCGGCGCTCGATGTGCTCGTCGCCGGCCATGTCCTCGACCTGCTCGAACGGCTGCAGCGCGAGCGCGACCTCGCTATCCTGTTCATCACCCACGACCTCGCCGTCGCGCGCCGGCTGTGCCACCGCATCGCGGTGATGGAGGCGGGCCGCATCGTCGAGCAGGGCGAAACCGAGCGCGTTGTAACCGCCCCCGAACATCCGGCGACGCAGCGGCTGGTCGCGGCGAGCGGCTGACGCGGCTATATTACGGGCGCACCGCCATGGATCGACGATGTACAGACCGCCCGCCTTTCGCGAAGACCGCTCCGATCACCTCCAGGCCGCGATCCGCGCCTATCCGCTCGCAACCCTGGTGACGCACGGCGCGCAGGGGCTCAGCGCCAATCTGCTGCCCTTCCTGCTGGCGACCGACGATGACGGCCGCATCCTGCTGCAATCGCACCTCGCCCGAGCCAATCCGCAGCTTGCCGATCTGCGGGCCGGGGCCGAGGCGCTGCTGATCTTCCGCGGGCCAGACGCCTATGTCTCCCCGGGCTGGTATCCGGCAAAACAGGAGCATGGCCGGGTCGTGCCGACCTGGAACTATGTTATGGTGCAGGCATGGGGCCGTCCGCGCGTGATCGAGGATCAGGGCTGGCTCCGCCGCCAGATCGACAACCTCACCGCGCAGCAGGAACGGGATCAACCGCAGCCCTGGTCGGTGGACGATGCGCCCGCAGCCTATATCGAGGGGCAGTTGAAGGGCATTGCCGGCGTCGAGATCGTCGTCGACCGCATCGAGGGCAAGTGGAAAGCGAGTCAGAACCACCCCGCCGCCAACCGCGCGGGCGTGATCGCGAGCTTGCAGGCCGACGACCGGGCATCGCCGATGGCCGCGCTGATGGCGCGGCTGGAGAGGGAGCGCGAATGACCGCGGTGACCACCATCCGGAGATCGGTGATGCCGGCCGCGGCATCGCCGGAGAGCGCCTCCAGCGCATCCGCATCCTGATGACGCCATACGCACCTGAAGTCGTACGAACGTCGCCGCTCGCAGCGCATAGCGGCATGAGAATGCGGTGACGAAAGGCAAGCCCACCCGGCTGGGCTGACCGCCGGCGCGGTGATGCGTCGTGACGGCCGTCGCGGCTGCGCACGCGTCAACCTTCCGACAGCGCCAGCGTCGCCGCCGCTTGGTTCGAGCGGGTCCTTTTGCGCGCCCTGCTCAATAATCGTCCTGCCACCTGCGCAGGTCCGTCTGGTCGTGATAGGCCATGCGGTCAGGCGTTGTGATGAATTCCATCGTCGTGCCCCAGGGCATGCGACAGTAGCAGACCTTGTTTCCAGGACCTTTCTCGGTCTCGTAGGGAATGGCGCGCGGCGGCGTGAGTGGGGTGCCCCCTGCCTCTGCGAAGCGCTCGACCGATGCGTCTATGTCGTCGGTGTAGAGAGCGAAGTGCGTGATGCCGAAGTCGCTCGCCCGGATTGGCTCGGCCTGCTCGGGACCGTGCATCTCGAAGAGCTCGATATCGGGTCCGGTTCCGATCTTGACCATCGCCTGCGCGCGAACGACGGTTCCGGGGAAAGCGCCGACCGCCCGCTCGAATTCGGGCCCCTGCCGCGGCGGATCGTGCGGTCCAAAGGACTGATAGATCACCTGACCGCCGAAAGCCTCCACCAGGAACGATTTTGCCGCTTCGATGTCGGGCACCGTGATGCCGATATGGTTGACGCCGCGAATGACGGGTGCGGTCATGACAGTCTTCCTTTGCCGTTTATGCGATCCATCGCCCGGCCCGCGACGGCGCGGGCGCCGAGCTTCAATGGGCCTTGATAAAATCGATCAGCGCAGCCGCGACTTCATCGGGCCGTTCGTCCGCGACATAGTGGCTGCACCGCGCGATCGAGCCGCCCGTCACATTGGTGACGAACTCCTCGAGCATCGGCACCATCTGCGCACCGAAGCGCTGATCCCCACCCAGGCCAAGCACGGGTATCTCGAGAGGCTGTTTCTTGTATTCGAGCGCGGCCGCATGGTCGGCGGCGAGGGTGCGATACCATTCCATGCCGCCACGCGTGCGGCCAGGAAGCGCCATCGCCTTGGCGTAGATCTCGATGTTCGCCGGATTGAAGCTGCTGTGATCGTGGAACCGCTCTGCCATGAAGGTCGAAACATAGTCATATTCACGGCCATGGATCAGGCGCTCGGGCAGGTCCCGGTTCAGATGGAAGCCGAAGTGCCAGAGCCTTGCGGTCGTCGCCTCCCATCCGGTCCAGCCGGGAAGCGGAACGTCGAGGACGGCGAGATGCGTAACAGCCTCCCGATAGATGGCGGCCTGCGGCAAGGCGACCATCCCGCCGATGTCGTGTCCGCACACGGCGTAGCGTTCATGCCCAAGGGCAACCATCACTTCATGCGCGTCGCGCGCCATCGTCGCCTTGTCATAGCCGCCCTGCGGACAGTCGGAAAAGCCCGCGCCGCGCAGGTCGACGGCCACCACGCTGAAACGCTCGGCGAGCAGCGGCATCACCTTGTGCCATTCCCACCATGTTTCCGGCCAGCCGTGTAGCAGAAGGATCGGCGGGCCTGAGCCTCCGGTGACAGCGTTGATCTTGATGCCATTCACCGGCACCAGCTGCTGGGTAAACCCCTTCAAGGCTGCGATCATGATCGCTTTCCAGTCGATGTTGACGTTCAAACAGGGATCGCGGCCAGCGCTCAGGGCCGGTCGAAATCGGTGGCGATCGTGATGTCGCGCCAGGCGTCGATATCGCTGCGGAAGGAAGCCAGCTTTCGTTCGGCGATCGCATGCGCGGCCGGGCCGAGCGGCAGATGAAGCGGGGCGTCATCGGCATCGACCGCCCGCAGGATCACCGCGACCGCCTTGTCGGGATCGCCCGCCTGATTGCCGTCGTTGGTTTCACGATAATGCTTGCGCGAGCTCGCAGCGTATTCCGGCATCTCGTTGGCTGCCATCGTGATCGAACGGCCAAGGAAATCGGTGCGAAACGGCCCGGGTTCGACGATCAGCACGCGAATGCCGAACGCCTCCAGCTCGCCGGCGAGCGCTTCGGATATCCCTTCCACGGCAAACTTGGCGGCGTGGTAATAGCCTCCGCCGCCACGGCCCTCGATGCCGGCACCGGACGACATGTTGACGATCGTGCCTCCCGAACGTCGCAGGACGGGTAGCGCGGCTCTGGTCGTCTCGATCAGACCGAAGACGTTCACCTCGAACATCGCCCGATATTCCTCCGGCGTGCCTTCCTCGATCGCGCCGAACAGTGCGTAGCCGGCATTGTTCACGAGCACGTCAAACCCGCCAAAGGTCTTGACCGCCTTTGCGATCGTCGCCGTGACTGCCGCCGCATCGGTCACGTCGAGTGGCAAGGCGATCATGCGGCCGCCGAAAGGCGCGGCCATTTCCTCGATCGTCCTGACATTGCGCGCCGTCGCGACGACCCGATCGCCACGCTGGGCTGCGGCGAGCGCGAGCCGCTGGCCGAAGCCGCTCGAGCAGCCTGTGATGAGCCAAGTTTTCATTCCCATGCACCTCCAGGTGATGGAGGGAATCTAGGCGTTTGGATTTGTTCTTGAACTGACATGAACGTACTCTCTGCGTTCATTTCTGTGTGGGTGGTCGCGATGGAATGGAGTGACGTCAGGATCTTTCTCGCTGTCGCGCGATCCGGCACGCTCGGCGGTGCCGCGCGGTCTCTTCAGACAAGCCATCCGACCGTCGGCAGGCGCCTTCGCGCGCTTGAGCAGGCGATCGGTCACACGCTCTTTCAGCGCACGGCGGACGGTCTTGTTCTGACCGATGAGGGCCGCGGTATCATCGCGCTGGCCGAGCAAATGGAAGAAGGCGCGCTGGCCATGGAGCGCCGACTTGCGGGGCAGGAGCAGGATCTCAAGGGCAGTCTGCGGATTTCTTCGGCGGACTGGTTCGGGGCCTATGTCCTCCCTCCTATCCTGGCGGATTTCTCGAAAGCCTACCCCAATGTCGATGTCGAGATCCTGACCGGCACACGCCAATTCAGCCTTGCCCAACGGGAGGCGGACGTCGCCTTTCGTATCGTTCCGTTCGATACTGCCGATGTCGTTCAGCGGCGGCTCTTCAGGCTCGAATATGGCGTGTACATCGCCGAGGATGCGGCTGATCCCACCTTTGGTGACGGGACCGGGTTCCGGCTGATCACCCATGACACGTCCACGGGCCATTTCCCTGACATCGCGTGGCTCACCGAGAGTTTCCCCAATGCGAGACCGGTCCTGCGATCGAACAACCGCAACGTCCAGGGGCGCATGTGCAGGCAAGGCGTCGGCATCGCCGTCCTGCCCCGCGTCGTCGGCAACCAGATACCGGGTATCCGCAGACTGGACCTGCCGACGCAGCCGCCAGCGCGAGACATTTGGATGGGATATCACCGGGACCTGCGGCGTCTCAAGCGTCTTCGCGCGTTCATCTCGACGGTATCGGACCATCTCGTGAACGCGGCTGCATGATGTGCGGCCCGGGAATGGCTCAAGGTTCCCGGAGAAGCTCCAGGATCAGTGCTGGCGCGCTCGCGCGGGCGCTGCCGCCGACTTTGCGAGGAGCGGCGCCGATCCCGAGGCCGGGGCAAGGCGGATCGCCTTCGACGACGCCCTGCGGCGCAGCTCAATGTCGACCGATGGTTCGCGGCTCACTCTGCCGTCCGCCGCGCTTCATCGATGTCTTGGACGGTCGCCAGCGCTTGATCGAGCGCCGCTGCCGCATGGATCGCCGTGGTGTCAAAGATCGGGACCGGGCTGTCTTCCGGCCCGACGAGCAGCATGATCTCGGTGCAGCCGAGGATCACCGCCTGGGCGCCGGCACCGACGAGACGCGCGATCACCGCCCGGTAGGCCTCGCGGGACGAGGGCTCGATGCGCCCCGCGACCAGTTCGTCATAGATGATCCGGTGCACGGTCGCGCGGTCTCCCTCGTCTGGAACGATCACCTCCAGACCGTAGCGTTCGGCCAGCCGCCCCTTGTAGAAGTCCTGCTCCATCGTGAACGCCGTGCCGAGCAGCCCCACCTTTCGCAAACCCGCGGCCACGATCCGCTCCGCGGTGGGATCGGCGATGTGGATCAGCGGGATACCGATCGCGCTTTGCACGTCGTGCGCCATTCGATGCATGGTATTTGTGCAGATAAGAAGCAGGTCCGCTCCGGCCGCCTCCAACCGCCGCGCGGCGTCCACCATCCGCTCGGTGAGGCGGCTCCAGTCGCCGGCATGTTGCAATGCCTCGATGTCCGCGAAGTCGAACGACCACAGCAGGCAACGGGCCGAAGCGGTCCCGCCGAGGCGCGCGCGAACGCCTTCGTTGAGGAGGCGATAATATTCTGCCGAACTCGCCCAGCTCATCCCCCCGATGAGTCCGATCATGCGCATCATGCCTCTCCTTTCCGGGGCTGAAGATCGAGCAGCAATGTCGGGATCAGTTCCGATACGATGGTATGGATGGACACTGCCCAGCGCAACCGCTCGACCGACGAGCCGGCATGGTTCAGCCGGCCGGCGCCGATGATGATCGCGTCGAAGCTGCGCATGCTGAGGCTACCTCGTGATGTGGGCTATCGCGCGAAACGTCGCCCGCAAAGGAAACGGGCCTGCACTTTGGCAGGCCCGTCAAGGTCAGACGACGCTGAGGCGCACGTCGAGATTGCCTCGCGTGGCGTGGGAGTAGGGGCAGGTCTGGTGAGCCGCCTCCACCAGACGCCGGGCGTCGTCGGGTTCCACGCCCGGCAGCGCCACGGCAAGCTCGACATCCAGACCGAAGCCGCCTTCGCGGCGGGTGCCGATCCCCACCGTCGCCGTCACCGCCGCACCCGTCGGCACCTGGAGCTCGAGCTGATGCGCGGCGAACTTCAGGGCGCCGAGGAAGCACGCTGCGTAACCGGATGCGAACAGCTGTTCCGGGTTGGTCCCTTCGCCGCCGGGGCCGCCGAGCTCCTTCGGCGTGGACAGCTGGAGGTCGAGCGTCCCGTCCTCGGTGCGGGTGCGGCCGTCACGGCCCCCGTTTGCGGTGGCGGCGGTGCGGTATTTGACGTCGATGGACATGGTTCAATCCTTTTAAGCGCCGGCGCCAGGCGGGTCCTGTGCCGGAGGGGTGAGGACGCGCGTCAGGCCGCAACGGCCTTCGCGCGCCCGCGCACGCCGCTGATGGTCAGCGAGACTGCCGAGATGAGGAAGTAGAAGGCGCCGAAGGCGGCGTAGGGCGCGATGTCGGCGATGCCGACCGGCGCCGTGCCGGCGGCCTTGCTGAGCATATGCGCCCCGGCGAGCCCCGACTGGGCGCCGCTCAGGATCATGGCCCACTGCGCGCCATAGGACGTCCAGCGGCGCACGCCGGTGAGGAGCTGGAACAGGCCCGAAAGGACCGCCCACACGCCGAAGATCTGGAGGACCGCATGCATCCCGTGCGGCAGGATCGCTGTGACGGCGATGGCGGTCACGACGCTGACGACGAAGTTCAGCATCTGGGTCTTGTTGCGCGTCAGACCGCCGCTCCGGCTGGCGTCCAGATAGTTCGCCAGCGCGTCCCAGGCAGGATAGGCGACGAGCATCACCGCGGCCAGCGACGGCATGGTCTTCGCGACCGTGAAGGCGAGCGCGACCCAGATCGCGGAGACCGCGAAGCGCAGATAATAGTAGGTCTTGAGCCAGTCCCGATCCGGGGTCTTCGCGTCGGTGGCAGTCTTCATGGCATTGTCCTTTCTGTGATGCAGGCGCACGTCTCCAGTCCCGGAATCCGGGTGGATCGGTGATCGGTGGGTCAGGCGGTGCGCGGCTCGCGATCTGCCGCGGCGGTTCTGGTTAGAGGCGGAAGCGTCGCGGCAGGCGCCATCGTGCTGCGGCCGCCACGGCGGCGCACCCGACGGTATACCAGACCACGACGTAGAGCGGGTCGTTGAAGGGGCAGCAGAACGCGAAGACGAAGGCGCCGCAGGCGCCGGCGGCGATGCCGGAGGCGAGGGCGCTCAGCCTTGGCTGGGTCGGCGCAGCCCTCCGCATCAGGGCGCCGAGCAGAGCCACGATCGGCAGCGAGAGAACGAAGATCGACGCGGCGCACAGCATGCCGCGGGCCGGACTGATGCGATCGAGCAGCGCGCACTCGCTCGCGCCGTCGGGCGTGACGAACGCGCCGCCGACGATGGCCGCGACCGCGAGGGCGCAGGCGAGCATCAGCCCTCGCCGTGGCCGTGCCGTGGGCGAGAAGGACCGGATCGCAAGCACGCAGGCGACCACGGCGAGCAGGCCGAGGCTTCCCACCCGCCACATCAGATACGGCGAACCGGCCATGTGGCCGATGTCCGGCCGCATAACGCCCACGCTCAGAAACAGCGCAAGCTCGATTGCGCCAAGCGCAAGGACAAGTCCGCCTTCGCGCACCATGCTGCGGCGCTGCACGGGCGCAAGGTCGGACGACAGATGGACGATCAGGGATTCACTCGACATCGGGGGTCTTCTCAATGATTGCCGTCAGGCGCGCGAGCCCACGGTGGATGTTCATCTTGACGGCGGAGACGGAGAGGCCGATCTGGCCTGACGCCTCCTCGATGCTGTAGCCCTGCACCTTGACCAGCAGGATCGCCTGGGCCTGCGCTGGGCGGAGCTCGTCGAGCAGGCTGGCCAGAACCGAACTGCTGATCACCGAAGCCTCGTGGTCGCCGACGGCGATCTCGTCGGGCAGCTCGTCCATGGGCCGGCGCGCCAGGCTGCGCAGCTGGTCGACCCATTTGTTCTTGGCGATGGCCGCCAGCCACGGGCCGAGCGGGTATTGCGGATCATATGTGTGGCGCCGCCGATGGATCGCCAGCAGCGTTTCCTGGACGGCGTCGTCCACGTCGCCCGGTGGCAGGCGCCGCTGGAAGTAGCGCGTGAGCCATTCGGACAGCTCGCCGAGCAGCCGCCGATAGGCGCCGCCATGGCCGTTCTGCGCCGCCACCATCAGGCAGCTCCAGCCGTCCGGCGCGGTTCGGGACGAACGCTCGCGGCAGACCGGCGCCGTGCCCGGCGCGGGCTTCGAGATCAATCTCGAGAGGAAGTCCGAGCGCATGATCCCTTATTCGCGCGCAAAGCGATGTCGGTCACTCCATGTCGAACCTTTCTCGAAGCGCGTTTCGGTCGTGCCCCGATAGGTGACAGAGACTGTGAAGCGGTCAGGCTGATCGTCCATGTCGGCATCCTCTGCCAGGCTGCGTGGGTGAATGCCGAAGGTCAGGCGGCGAAGCCGCCGTCGATCGTGTGCATGGCGCCCGTGATCCCGCGGGCTTGCGGCCCGGCGAGATAGAGCGTCAGGCTCGCGACCTCGTCGGCGGTGCCATAGCGCTTGATGGCCATCGGCCCGAGCATGCCGGCCGCGCGCGGACCATCGGCCGGGTTCATGTCGGTATCGGTAGGGCCCGGCTGGATCACGTTGATCGTGATGTCGCGCGGACCCAGGTCGCGCGCCAGACCGCGCGCCATGCCCTGCATCGCCGCCTTGGTCAGCACATAGGCGGCAAGTCCGGGGAACGGCATGCTATCCGCGGTGTCGGATCCGATGACGAGGATGCGCCCGCCTTCGGGCATCAGGCGCGACGCCTCCACGCTGCCGAAATAGGCACCGCGCACATTGACGTCGATCATGCGATCGACCTCGTCGGCATCGAGCGTCAGCGGATCGCCGAACACCAGCAGACCGGCATTGTAGACGAAGATGTCGATCGGGCCGGCGTCACGGATCGCCGCGATCAGCGCGTCGCGCACACCCGCATCCGCCTGGAGCGCCTGCGCACCGGTCTCGCCGGCGAGTTGCACGGCCGCGGTGACCGACGCGGCATAGGTGAAGATCACCGTTGCACCGGCGGCGGCGAAACGCCGCACGATCGCGGCACCGATGCCGCGGCTGCCGCCGACGACGAACACCTTGCGATCAGAGAATGCCATCGTTCTTGTCCTGAGATTGGAGAAAGGAAGCTGGTCGGCGAGTGCCGTTCGCAGTCGGCTTTGCCCGGGCGACACCCGGTGCGGTCAGAGCGGAGTGCCCACGATCCGAGACACGGTTGCATCCGTGAAGCGGGGAACGTCGGCCATCACGGCCTCTGTCTCGGCCGATGCGAGCGCAGCATGCAGCGCGTCCTCGTCGCGAAACCGATAGATGCCCACGGAAACATCCGTGGCGTCGGCGTCACGTGGGAAGTAGGCGGAGGCGCTCTCCAGCCCGTGCCGCTGCCAGCAGGCAAGCGCCAGGGGCAGGTGGACGTCGACGTAATGGTCGCGGTCGAAGTAGGTGCCGCCGCTGCAGGTGACGATCAGTGTTGCATGCGCCATCGGCAAGCATCTGGACCGATCAACAATGATCGTAAACTTACAGGATTGAATTCTCTCCGTTCAATATTGTGAGTGGTTCGCCGGGCCCTCCGCCGGCTTTCTCCTCTGTCACCGCGATCGGCAAACGGCGACGGCCTTCGGACTGTTCAAGGGCCACAAGAACCATGTCCTGGGCTGCCGCTTCCTTGACCGTTCCAGCCCGAATTGCCCCTCCGTATGTGGAGACCAGCGCCGCAATGCTGTCAGGTCCGCGGCTGTTCGCGATGACGGCCTCGATGCCTGCCTTGCCTACCGCCTTTGCGAACGCACCGCCGATGTTGCCTGCGCCGATAATACCGATCGTCATGACCCGGTCCTTCAACCACGTGTTTCCGTTGACCAGAAAATGGACCGCGGATAGGCGTATCAAAAATCCTAGATGGATTGTTTCAGTTTCAATTTTTGCTTGAAGGTCGATTCGCATGGAGACGCTCGCCAACCTGGAAGCGTTCGTCCGTAGCGCGGAGGCAAACAGCTTCTCGGGCGCGGCTCGCCGGCTCTCCCTCACGCCGGCGGCAGTCAGCCGGAACGTCGGCATGCTCGAACGAAACCTGGGCGTGCGGCTCTTCCATCGCTCGACACGCAAGCTGGCCCTGACGGAGGAGGGCGAAGCCTTCCTGCAAAGCATCGGCGACAGCCTTGCCGATCTTCAGAGCGCAATCGACGGCGCCTCGCAGATCAAGGGCGAACCAGTCGGCGTCCTGAAAGTGAGCATGAGCCTTTCCTTCGCCATGGGCTACGTCCTTCCCGCGCTGCCGGAATTTCTCAGCAGGTATCCGGGCATCCGACCCGATTGGCATTTCGATAGCCGCCAAGTCGACTTGGTTGCGGAAGGCTTCGACGTCGCGATCGGCGGGGGCTTTGATCTAAATCCGGGAATTGTTGCCAAGGCACTAGCGCCCGTCCACGTCGTCGCCGTCTGCGCACCAAATTATTTCGGCAGAAGAGCCCAACCGACGAGCCCAGCCGATCTCGCGGAATACGACGGCATTCTCATGCGCTTCTCGACATCGGGCCGCATCCGGCAATGGATGATGCGGAATGCTCAGGGTGATGAGGAGCGCGCGCTGTTGAAAGAGACAATCGTTATGAGCGACTCCGCACCGATGATCCAAGCGGCCCTTGCGGGGCTTGGTATCGCAATGGTGGCTATGCCGGACGCGCTTCCGCATCTGGAGAGCGGCGCGCTGAAACGCATCCTGCCGAAATGGTATGCGGATGCGGGATCAATATCGCTCTACTACTCAGGCCGCGCCTTACAACCGCTCAAGACCAGAGCATTCATCGATTTTTACACGGAGCACTTTCGTCGAGAGCGCATCGGCGCACGGTTCGCTGGAAACCTCAGATAAGCCAGCGCAATCATGATGGCCACCTCCATTGCCTCCTTCCAAACAGGCGCCGAAAGGTCCGATGCTGCTGGAGCGGAGCGAGGCGCCCCATAGGGATATATGCGCCGGGTCTGTCAGCCCATAGCTCGTCGGGTGCCCTTGATCATACCTCGGCATCAGCCTCTGGCCGAACCACAGGAGATTTGACCGAGGGGGCTGCGAGTGTCGGGATCTCACCCGGTTTCGCGATAGAACGATCGCAGCCCCTCCCTGTAAAGCGCTAGGTTTTAGGTGAGCGTACCTCCATCAACCGTCAGGATGGTGCCCGTAATCTGGCGCGCGGCATTCGACGCGAGAAATGCGACCGCGGCTGCCACGTCCTCCGGCTCGCCATATCGCCCCAGTGGGATCAACGCCCGCTGGAAATCACCGAACTCGCCTTCGGCCGGGTTCATTTCCGTATTCGTTGAACCAGGCTGCACCAGATTGACGGTGATATCACGCGGACCCAGTTCGCGTGCCAAACCTCGCGTAAATGATTGGAGGGCGGATTTCGTCATCGAGTAAACCGTCGACGGCCCGACAATGCGCTCGGCGCCGGCGGACCCGATCGTGATAACGCGCCCCCCGGCAGTGAGGTGGGGCATGGCCGCCTGCGATGCCAGGATCGGAGACCGCGCATTGACGGCAAAGAGCGCGTCGATCTCGTCGACCGTGAAGTCCGCGACGTCCTTGTAGGTAGCGATCGCGGCGTTGTTGACGAGGATATCAAGACCCCCGAGGGCTTTCACTGCCTCGTCCACCGAGCGCGCAATGGCAATCGGATCTGCGCTATCGGCCTGAATTGCAACGGCGGCACGGCCCTTGCTCTTGATCAATTCCACCACCTTTGCGGCACGATCGGCGGAATGCGCGTAGGTGATGGCAACGTCCGCGCCTTTTTCCGCCAGGGCAACTGCGATAGCCGCACCAATCCCGCGTGACGCTCCGGTCACAAGTGCGCGTTTTCCGGTGAGCTCGGTCATCGAATATTCCTTCCTCAGTGTTTGCGCGACGTGCGCGCTGCCATGGCGATGTTCGCCGATCATCACGCGATCGATGTTGGCGCCGCACCCTGAAGATGGACGGGATACCGCATCATAATAAGCGGCAAATCAATTGATTGATCTTCAACGGATCGTTGGCAATAGGCAGGGGGTGTCGGCCCGCGACCGCTTGCCATATCCGCCTCGGCTGGGATCTCTCGAGGTCACCTGCAGCGTGCTCGAATGATAGCAAACCCACGAGACGACCGCCCATCCTCGTGCGCCAGGCCGCTAATATTATAAGTAGATGTTTTCGTGGACAAATTATTGTCGCCGCTTCGTGATGCCGCTCCGCGTACCGTCAAGAAATCGGGCTGCTGATTTCATTGAGGATTTTTGCCCCTCGGCAAAAGCCGACCCGTCCAGATTGATCGCTACCTTTCGCCCCACTCGCCGCATTTTAGGCGCTTCAGCGCGCGCTGGTCACCTACGAACACGAACGCCAAAAATACAGTCAAGGCCGCACCCTTGGTCTTCTTTGGTTTCAAGATCAGTGCGTCATGTAGGGGGCATCACTGGCACGTAGTTCCCGCCAACGTGCCGGCGTAACGCCTTCCCATTCGCGAAAGGCACGGTGAAACGAGGTCGCGTCCTGATAGCCGAGAAGAAACGCGATCTCGTCGAGTTCCATGGCGACGTCGCCGAGAAAGCGGCGTCCGAGCTCCCGCCGGGCTTCGATCAGCAGTTCGCGAAAGTTGCGACCTTCCTCGGTGATCCGACGTTGCAAGGTCCGCTCGCTCATGCCCATCCGACGGGCGATCTCGCTTACGTCCGGGCGACCGCTCGGCAGGCTGCGCTTGAGCTCGAGGACCACCTGTTCGCTCAGGGACTGCGCCTGCATCTCGTCGAGCGCGCTGCCCAGCGCCGGCGTCAGCATGGCCAGCAACTCCGGATTGTGGCCTGGAAAGGGTCGGTCGAGATCGGCGGCGTCGAGCACGAGAAGATTGCGCGGCGCGCCGAGCCGGACCGGCGCGGCAAAATAGCATTCATGGGCGGCGCTTCGCAGCCCCGGCCGGGCGAGTTCGACGCGCAAGGGCCGCACGGCGGTGGCCGTGCCGCGGCGCGCCAGTTCCATCAGCGTGGAAAAGGTCGCGTCCACGCTCGCCGATGGCTCGGTCTCGCTGGCGTGAAACCATGTCATTCCCAGGGTGCAGCTCCGCCGCCGCCCATCCAGGCCTTCGGTGACCTCCAGCGTCTCCGGCGTGCAAAGCCGCTTGAACCGCGCCAGCCGTTCGAGCCCGTCGCGCAGATCGCGGGCATAGAAGGCGGCGAGCGTGGACGGCGGATGGACCGCGGTGTCCGCGTTACGAACGATCTGCAGGCCGACCGCAGCATCGCCGGACAGCGCCTCCAGCGCCCGCATCAGCGCGAAATACTGCGCGGTCGTGATGTTTTGCCCGGTTTGGTGGAGCGTGACCGGCAGCCTCGCCCGGCGCAGCAACGCCGAGGGCGGGATGCCGATCGCCTCCACCGCATGCCACAATCCGTGGGGCACCTTGCACCGGTCGGCGGGAGCAGGCCGCATGACGCTCAGGCGCCCTTGGGCAGCTGGCTAAGAATGATGCGATCGAACAGGCGGTCACCCAGCCATGTGCGCATCGCGATCAGCAGCGCGCCGAACTTGCCCCGGACATAGCGGGTGCGCGGACGGGCGGCGGAAACCGCCGTGCCGACCACTTCCGCAATAACGCGCGGGTGGCTGGTGCGTCCCTTGGCATAGGTTATGCGGGTTCCGGCGGCGACCGCGCGCGTCAGCGCCGCATAGGGCCCGGTGCCGGAACGCTTGAGCAGGCTATCCGCCACCACGTCGCCAAATCCCGTCTCGATCAGGCCGGGTTCGATAACGACCACATCGATGCCCAGCGGGGCGAGTTCGAGGCGCAGACAGTCGGACCAGCCCTCCAGCGCATGTTTGGTGGCATGGTACCAGCTGCCCAGCGGCGTGTAGATCTTGCCGCCCATCGACGTGATGTTGATGATCCGGCCCGCCTTCTTCGCGCGCATCGCTGGCAGCAGGAGCTGCGTCAGGCGACCGGGGCCGAAGACGTTCACCTCGAACTGGTAGCGCGCCTCGTCCAAACCGATCTCCTCCATCGGCCCGTAAAGGCCGAAACCGGCATTGTTGACCAGCACGTCCACGCCGCCGGTCTGCGCCGTGATGGTGTCGACCGCCGCCACGATATCGGCCTCGCTGGCGATGTCCATGCGGATCGGCTGCGCGCCGAGCGCCTTCAGGTCCTCCATTTCGGCCACCCGTCGCGCCGCCACATAGACCTGGTAGCCGTCGGCGATCAGCCGCTTTGCGATCTCCTTGCCCATGCCGGATGAGGCTCCCGTCACGAGGGCGGATCTTTCATTGCTGTCGAACATAAATCACCATCCTTCCTTGTGTGAGGAAGATAGGTCGGCGCCACACATGCGGCATTGACGAAAGGCGCCAAGTCCTGGGCGGATTACGCCACTTTTGAGCGGAGTGCCTGGAAATCATACAGCGGCCATGCGCAGGCCGACCTTCGCGCGGGCGCGCATCACAACTCGTCGCCTCGAGCTGTCCTGCGGCCTGCGGCGCAGCGATCACGTCGCCGCGGTTGCAGCCGATGCATATCGACATTGATCGCTCCCCCGGCCGGGTTCGGCGACCTTCCACTGTGGCGCCTTGCGGCACCGGGTAAACCGGATGATCGCCCCCGGGGCGATCATTGGTTCCGGTTCATTCCCACTCGATCGTGCCGGGCGGCTTCGAGGTATAGTCGTAGACCACCCGGTTGATGCCCTGGACCTCGTTCACGATCCGCGTCGCGACGCGGCTGAGGAAATGGGCGTCGAACGGGTAGATGTCGGCGGTCATGCCGTCGGTGGAGGTGACGGCGCGGACGGCGCAGACCGAGTCGTAGGTGCGGCCGTCGCCCATCACGCCGACGGTCTTGACCGGCAGCAGCACCGCGAACGCCTGCCAGATCGCGTCGTAGAGGCCCGCGTTGCGGATTTCCTCCAGATAGATCAGGTCGGCCTTGCGCAATATGTCGCAGCGTTCCTTGGTGACCTCGCCGGGAATGCGGATCGCGAGGCCGGGCCCCGGGAACGGGTGGCGGCCGACGAAGATGTCGGGCAGGCCGAGCTCCTTGCCGAGCAGGCGGACCTCGTCCTTGAACAGCTCGCGCAGCGGCTCGACGAGCTTCATGTTCATCCGCTCGGGGAGGCCGCCGACATTGTGGTGGCTCTTGATCGTCACCGACGGGCCGCCGGTGAAGCTGACGCTCTCGATCACGTCCGGATAGAGCGTGCCCTGCGCGAGGAATTCGGCGCCGCCGATCTTCTTCGCCTCGGCCTCGAACACGTCGATGAAGGTCTTGCCGATGAACTTGCGCTTGGCCTCGGGATCGGTGAGCCCGGCGAGGCCGCTGAGGAACAATGTCTCGGCGTTCACATGGATGAGCGGGATGTTGTAGGCGCCGCGGAACAGGCCGACGACCTGGTCGGCCTCGCCCGAGCGCATCAGCCCATGGTCGACGAACACGCAGGTGAGCTGGTCGCCGATCGCCTCGTGGATCAGCACCGCCGCCACCGCCGAATCGACGCCGCCGGAAAGCCCGCAGATCACCTTGCCGCTGCCGACCTGCGCGCGGATCTCGGCGATCTTGGTCTCGCGGAAGCTGGCCATCGTCCAGTCGCCGGCGCAGCCGCAGACGTGGCGGACGAAATTGGCGATCAGCTTGCCGCCGTCGGGGGTGTGGACCACCTCCGGGTGGAACTGGACGCCGTAGAAGCGGCGCTTTTCGTCCGACGTGACCGCGAACGGCGCGCCTTCCGAGGTCGCGATCGGCGCGAAGCCTTCGGGCAGCTGCTCGACGCGGTCGCCATGGCTCATCCACACCTGATGCTGCTCACCCTCTGACCAGAGGCCGTCGAACAGCGCCGAGCGATCGTCGACGCGGAGGAAGGCGCGCCCGAACTCGCCCTCGCCCATGCCGCCGACGACCTTGCCGCCGAGCTGCTCGCACATCACCTGCTGGCCATAGCAGATGCCGAGGATCGGCAGCCCCGCCTCGAACAGCGCCTGCGGCGCACGCGGGCTGCCCTCGTCGGTGACCGAGGCCGGTCCGCCGGAAAGGATGATGCCGCGGGGCTTCATCCGCGCGAACGCGGCCTCGGCCTGGCTGAAGGGGGCGATCTCGCTGTAGACCCCGGCTTCGCGCACGCGGCGCGCGATCAGCTGGGTTACCTGGCTGCCGAAATCGACGATGAGGATGGAATCTTGGGGCTGCACGCTCATGCCCGCGCGCCATAGCAAAATTGGCGCGCGGGGATAGTCCCAACCCCGATTAGTTCTGCATTGGCTCAGCGCGCGGCGAGGATCTGCTCGTCGATCTCGACGTCGTCGACCTGGCCATAGCGCACCGAGCAGGTGAAGCGATGGCTTTGCGGGCGGATGCGGGTGTCGCGGCGCACGTCGATCGTGCCGCCGACCTGCCATTCGCGACCGCTGCCGTCGACGCGATCGACGCCGCCAATGCTGGGGCTGCCCCCGAACCGCTCCGCCTCGCGCTCCGCCGCGACCGAACAGGCATCGACCGCCGCCGATTCGCTGGAGATGATCGCGCCCTCGGCATATTGGCCACCGGGGGCGGGCGCGCCGGCGGGACCATTGTCGCGATCGCCGTCGCGATCGGCACCGTCGTTCCAGCCGCCCGGGGGCGCCGCGCCATAATCGCCGTCATCGGGATTGTCGCGGGGTGCATTGTCCGCCGACTGATCATAGGGCCGATCGTCCCAGCGCCCGCCGTCCTGCGACGGCGGCGGAGCGTTGCGCTCCGCCTCCTCGCGCTTGCGCTTCTTGTCGGCCGAGCTCAGCACCGCGGCGAGCACGCCGATCACCGCGGCGCCGGCGAGCACGTCGCCGGTGTCGATGCCGCCGCGGTCGCGGTGGCGCCGGTGCCAGCGGCGGCGATCGCGGCCCCAATAGTCCTGATCGGCCTGATGCCAGCCGGGTTGCGCGGCGGGCACCGCCGCCATCGCCGGCGCCGTGCCCGTTACCAGCAGGGCGGCGATCACCGCTCTGTTCATCATGCCACCCAAACCGCGCTGCATCTCCGCCAGTCCCTCAAAAACCCCAGGCCCCGCAACGAGACCATGTGGTTGCCGTTTACGCAAGCGCCGCTGTCGGCAGGCTGAATGACGCGGCGCGCTCCCGGATCATCGCCAGACTGTCGTCGACCAGCAGCTTGCCGTCGCGCCACACCGGCCGCAGCAGGTTGGTGCCGCCGTCCACCGGCGCGAAGTCGGCGCCGAGCGGTGCGGTCGCGAAGCCGTGCCGCGCGTCCGCCACCAGCCCGAGCAGCCCGCGCTTGGACTTCTTCTGGTGATCGGTGACCGGGTCCTTGAACACGTCCCGCCAGGTGCCGGCCACCTCGGCGGCGCTCGCCTTGTAGGCGAAGCCCTGCGTGTCGCGATCCACCCGCTGGAGCAGCGCGCCCCCCATGCCGAAGGCGATGTTGGAGGCGCTGAAGCCCTCGGCGGTGATCCGCGCGAGGATCGCGGCGATGCTCTCCGGATTGACGCCGTCGCCCTGGATCACGCGCACGTTGCGCAGCACCTTGTAGCCCTTGGAATTGCGATCGGTGCCGAAGCGCTCGCCCAGCAACGCCATCGTCTTGGCGACGACGCTCACCGGATCGCCGCTGTCCGGCCGGACGACGAGGGTCGCGCCGCTGTCGATCACCTTCTGGCGGAGCTGCTCGCCCCACAGATGCTCGACCGCGTTGTAGAGATCGTAGCTGTCGGAAACGACCGCGAACAGCGCGCCGGGCTTGCCGAAGCGGGCGATCATGTTGGCATAGGCCTCCGCCTCGCCATCGCGGCCCCAGCTCGTGATCGTGCTGTGCTCGGCGGCGGGGATGCTGAACCCGGCCATCGGCTCGTTGTAGAGCCGCCGCCCCGCGACGATCGCGGACAGCGTATCGGTGCCCTTGAAATTGACCAGGTGCGCGAGCCCGCCCAGCGCCGCACTCTGTTCGCTGGAAACGCCGCGCGCGCCGAAATCGTGCAGCTTGAAGGGCAGCTCGGCCTCGGGATCGTCGGCGGTCTCGACCAGCGCGTCGCGGATGATCTGGCGCACCTGCCAGCTGATCGTCGCCACCGTTACCGGATACCAGATGCGCAGCAGCGCGGTTTCGACATAGCTGGGCAGCCAGGCGAAGTCGGGATCGGTGTTGACCACCGTCATCAGCACATTGTGCGTCGGCACCACCGTGCCTTCGGGCACCGCGCGGATCTCCAGCGGCAGGCGGCCGTCATGCCGATGCAGCAGCAGATCCCAGCCGCGCGTGTTGAACGGCACGCCATGATCGCGCAGCAGGTCCTGCGCCTCGTCGACGTCGCGGCGGGTGATCGGCCGGCCGAACTCCGCCTTCAGGATCGCCTGCAGGCCGAAGAACAATGTCTCGTCGTAGCGGCCGCCACGGCTCTCGGCATAGGCGAACACGCGGCTCGTCTGCGGCGGATACTGGACGAAGTGGCTGGTCTTGTAGCTGTCGGTATTCAGGATCGGATTGAACATGACGGAAGCTCCTTCTCGTCGGGTTGACCCTCGGGGTCTCTCCCCTCGGGGTTCGGGTGAACGCCGCCCCTAAAGCCGATTCGGGCGGCGCTCTCAGTGCCGCCGGTCACTATCCGGCGGCACCGAGGAAATGTTCGAGGATGAAGAAATGATCCTCGAACAACGCGTCGCGCATCCGCCGCGCCTCGGAAACCGGCACCCAGCGCGCGCGCGCGGCATCGTCGCCGCCGCGCACCGGCGGCAGGTCGCCGGCAGGGAAATCGAAGTGGAAGGCATGGGTGATGGTGCGGCCGCGCGCCGAGCGATCGGGGTGGTCGAACACCTCTTGCCCACGGATGCTGCCGCGGAGCACCGGCTCGGGCAGCCGCAGCCGCGTTTCCTCGCGCAGTTCGCGCAACGCCGCTTCCAGCACCGTCTCCCCCTGCCGCACGAAGCCGCCGGGCAGCGCCCACAGCCCGCGCCCGGGCTGCGCCTTGCGCGCCACCAGCAACACATGCCCCGAATGGACGACGACCGCGTCGGCGGTAACGAATGTCGGCGGATAGGGCGCCGCATCCCAGGCCGCGCGATAGGTCTGGAGGTGGCGATACTCGTCGAGCAGCGCGCCGAACGCCTCGGTGGCGCGGAACGCGTCGAGCATCGCGAAGACCTGGGGCGGCACATTGGCCTCCAGCAGCCCGAGCGCGCCGGCGTCGCCCGCGAACAGGTGGCGGCGCATCTCGGTGGCCGACAGCATCGGCACCGCGGCGGCATCGATCAGGTCCCATTGCGGGAAGGCCCTGAGATAATAGGAACTCGCATCCTTGAGATGCCCGATCAGCGCGACCTTGCCGCTGTTCCCGCCCGCCGCCGCGACCTGCGCCTGCACCTCGGCGATCCACGCGGTGTCGTTGTAGAGATGGTCGACAAGCGGCGCGATCGTGACGCGCGCGGCATCGGCGCCCAGCGTGTCGCGGATCATCACCTGCCGCTCGGCGAACGACCAGGGGTTGCGCGTGGTGCGCGGCGCGCCGGCCGATCCGACGAGGACGATGACATGTTCGGCTTCGCGCAGCGCGCGTTCGAGGACGGCGCGGTGGCCGATATGAAGTGGCTCGAACCGCCCGATATAGACGGCGTGATCGTAGCGCATCATGAGGCTCCCTCATGCGTGACACACCCGGTCTCCCCAGGTGACGACGTATCGACGCCGCAGCGCCGGGATAGTTCCCGAAATCTCATCAGGATATGATCGCCGTCACAGCTGCGGGATCGTCTTGGCGCTCATAGTCTCGCCCCGTCAGCCATGTGCAACAGCACGACTGATCGGTGGAAAGCGACAGAGGTTACGCTGGATTTAGCGCCTTTCCTGGCGCGCTCCGTAACTTATCGGGCCGCACGCGCGAACCTGCGGGTGGCGCTGGTGCCCAGACGCCTTTGCACGACAACAGGAAGGCGACACGGCCCGACTGGAGCCCACGTGCAAACGGATCCCCCGACAGCGAAAGGCGTGCCCTCCCATCATGAGTTCTCATCGAAACAGCATCAACAGGCAGATCACGCATCTCTGCGCGGCGCTTGCGATGGTCAGCCCGTCTCTGGTCAAGGCGGCAGATCCCCCCGCGAGGCGGGACAGCGCCGGAACACAGCAGGCTCCCGCTTCGGAAGGCGGCAAGGATATTCACCTCCTCCATGGTTCGGGCCTTCACCATGTGAATGTGCGCGCCTTCGACATGGATAAAAGCATCGCCTTTTACGAGCAGGCGTTCGGGTTCCGCCTTCTGTTCCGCTGGGATGGCGTCGATGCGATACGGGACGGGCAGGTGTATTTCCGCAACCCTTTGCGCGGCGCGCATCTCGACATGGGCGACGGGCAAATCCTCGAACTGATCCCGGCACCCGACAAAGCCGTACGCCCCGATGACCGCGCGTCGAGTTTCAACCATATCGGCCTTCGCGTTTCCCATCTGGAAGAGACCTATGCCCGGGCGCTGGCGGCCGGTGCAAAGCCACACCCGATCCAGGACGGATCGGGGGGCGTTTGGGACGGGCCAACGACGATCCGGCTCAAGGCGCGACCGCCATTCCAACGATCCTTCGTCGTGCGGGCTGCGCATGTGGAGGGGCCCAATGGCGAGATCATCGAACTGTTCGAGTCGTAAGAGCGCGGCATCCGAAGTCGTATGGCCGGGTGGAAGCGGACAAGGCGCCGTTCCCTCCCGCGAAGGTCGCGAACGCCGTTCAAGCGCTGCTTGCCAGCGTACCTCGGCTTCGAGATGATGCGCATATGCCGCCACCGCCCGAGATCCGAGCGTTGATCGACGCGATTGCCGATGCCGGGCGCGACGTGCAGGGGGCAGCGTTCATGCGGCTGTGCGCGCTGACCGAGGTGCCGCCGGCATGGGCGCCGGGGGTGTGGAGCGAATTGCTGGCGCTGCTCGACCATCGCAACCACCGCACCCGCGCGATCGCCGGGCAGTTGCTCGCCCGGATCGCGCCTGCGACGGCGGTCGCGACAGTCGTTGCCGACCTGCCCCGACTGATCGCCGCGACGCGCGATCCGCAATTCGTGACCGGGCGCCATATCCTGCAGGCGCTTGCCCGCCTGGGCACGGCGCCGCCCGAGGTCCGCGCGCGGCTCGCGGCGCTGCTGGCAGCGCGGTTCGTCGCCTGCGCCGGCGAGAAGAATGCCACGTTGATCCGCTTCGACATCCAGACGGTGCTGCGCGCGCTGCACGACCGGGCCGACGACGAGGGGGAGGCGACGCGCATGCGCCAGGGCGCGCTTGACCTCGTGCTGCACGAACCCGACCCCAAATATGCCCGCAAATATCTGGGATGCTGGAAATGACCGACTTCATCGCGCGCGAAAGGCTGGCCGAAGACATTGCCGCGATCGGCGTGCGGCATGGCGACACGGTGATGGTCCACGCCGCGATCAGCCGGGTCGGCCGGATGGTCGAGGGGCCGGACACGCTGATCGCCGCGCTCTTCGACGTGCTGGGCGCCGAGGGGACCTTGGTCGGCTATGCCGACTGGAATACCGACTATGAGGATGTGGTGGATGCGGATGGCCGCGTGCCCGCCGAATGGCGCGCCGGCATCCTGCCCTTCGATCCGGCCAGCGCCCGCGCGATCCGCCACAATGGCAGTTTCCCCGAATTCCTGCGCGGCTGGCCCGGCACGGTGCGCAGCGCCAATCCCGGCGCCGGCGTGGTCGCGCGCGGCGCGCGGGCGGCGTGGCTCACCGCCGATCATGCGATCGACTATGGCTATGGCCCCGCGTCTCCCTTCGCGAAGCTGGTGGACGCCGAAGGCAAGGTGCTGATGCTGGGCGCGCCGCGCGACACCGTCACCCTGCTCCATCATGCCGAGCATCTCGCCGACATTCCGGGCAAGCGGATCAAGCGGCTGGAGGTGCCGTTCGCCCGCCCCGCGGGCACCGAATGGCGGATCATCGAGGAGTTCGACACCGGCGATCCGGTGCATGTGGATCTGGCAGAGGATTATTTCGCCGCGATCGTCGATGATTTCGTCGCGACCGGCGGCGGACGCGAGGGACTGATCGGCAAGGCGCCGTCGCTGCTGCTGGAGGCCGCGCCGCTGGTGGCGTTCGCGGTGCGGTGGATCGAGCGGCAGGATCTGGCCTGAGCGCGCCGGGCACCGCGTCAGCGCGCGGGCATCGGTTCCAGCACGCCATAGGGGTCGTCGCCCGCCGCGCGGCGCACCGCGTCGATCAGCCAGTCGCGCAGCGCACGGACCTTGGGCAGGTTGCGCTTGTGCGCGGCGTAGACGAGGTAGAAGCCGTTCCGATAGGTCGCGCATTGCATGAAGGGCTGGACGAGTTGCCCCGTCTCCAGCGCCGTCTGGAACATCGGCGGGCTGAGCACCGCGATGCCGTGCCCGGCGATCGCCGCATGCCCGTCGAGCACCTGCGATTCGAAGCGGATGCCGGTGTGGACGCGGGCCTTGGTGTCGAGGTCGGTCAGCGAGTCGAACCAGAGATCCCACCAGTCATCGTCGGGTGACAGCCGCGGCACCTTGAGCAGGTCCACGGGCTCTCTTAACGCATGACGCGCCACGAAGGCGGGGCTGGCGAGCGGCGTCACCGGCATGCGCATCAGGAAATGGCCGATCAGGTCTGTGGGCGGTGCCGGCAGCGTGCGGATCGCGACGTCGAACTCGCTTGCCGCAAGATCGATCATCGCATCGCTCACATCCAGCCGCACCGCGAGGTCGGGATGGGCGATGTGGAACTCGCCGAGCCGGCCGGAGAGCCAGTTGGTGGCGAAGGTGCGTGGCGCCGTGATGCTGAGCACCGTGTCGCTTTCCGCGCGCGCGATCGCGAACGCCTCCCCCATCGCGTCGAACGCGCCGGTGATCCGCGGCGCGATCCGCCGGCCGAGATCGGTGAGCGCCATGCCGCGGCCGCGGCGGACGAACAGCGGCGCCCCCAGCCGCTCCTCCAGCAATTTCATCTGATAGCTGACCGCCGCCTGCGTCATCGCCAGTTCCTCCGCGGCGCGGCTGAAGTTCTCGTGGCGCGCGGCGGCCTCGAACACGCGAACGGCAGCGAGCGGCGGCAGGCGGGGCATCGCCAAATATAAGGTCAGCTTTCGGATCGCGTCCATCGCTTTGTTGGTGCTCCTGGCGCCGGTCGGTCAAAAACCGCGCATCACCAGACACCGTCCAAGGAGTGATCCGATGTCGAAGTTTCTCGCCTCCACCCTGCTCCTGCTGATCGCCTCGCCGGCGCTGCCGGTGCTGCCCTCCCCCGCCTTCGCGCAGGACAATGCGGCGCCCATCAAGGTCGAGTATCGCGACCTCGATCTATCGAGCCCGCAGGGTATCGGGCAGCTCGATCGGCGGATCCTGACCGCCGTCGAGCGCACCTGCTCGACCTGGTCGATCGACACGTTGAAGCACCGCGCGGAGTTCGCGGCTTGCCGGCGCGCGAAGATCGCCGAAGTGGCCGCGCAACGGGACCGGGCGGTGGCGCAGGCCCGCCCCGGCGCGCAGGTCGCGGTTGCGCGCTGAGCAGCTGGTCTTGCAAGCCCAGCTGATATCACATGGCCCCCGGCCAGGATCGTGCAGGGTGATCGCTGGCGACGGCCGGGGGCAGCTTCTATGATGCGCGCAACTGGACCGACGCTGATCGAGGAGACGAGGATGCCGACGATTGCCGACAAGCGAGCGCGGTTTCGCGCGCTGCACGACAGCGGATTCTTCATCATTCCCAATGCCTGGGATGCCGGCAGCGCCACCCGGCTCGCCGCGCTGGGGTTCAAGGCGATCGCCTCGACCAGCGCGGGCGCGGCCTGGGCGGCGGGCAAGGAGGATGGCGAACTCGGCCGCGACGCGGTGCTCGCGCATCTGCGCGATCTGATCGCGGCGACCGACCTGCCGGTCAACGCCGATTTCGAGAATGGCTTTGCCGACGATGCCGGGGGCGTGGCCGCGAACGTCGCGCTCGCGGTGGCAACCGGCGTCGCCGGCCTCTCGATCGAGGACTGGTCGGGCACGCATATGTACGAGGCCGGCCATGCCGCGGAGCGGATCGCGGCCGCGCGCGCGGCGATCGACGCGACCGACCCGGCGGTGATGCTGATCGGGCGCAGCGAGAATTTCCGCGTGCCCGGCATGCCCGCCGCCGACAGCATCGCCCGCGCGGTCGCCTATGCCGAGGCGGGCGCGGATTGCCTGTTCGTGCCCTTCATCCTCGATCATGGCGCGGTCGCCGAACTGGTCGCCGCGGTCGCCCCGAAGCCGGTCAACGTCGTCGTCCAGGCGTTCGACAGCATCCCGGGCTATGCCGCGCTGGGGGTGCGCCGCTGCAGCGTCGGCGGATCGCTGGCGGGCGCGGCGTGGAAGGGTTTCGACGCCGCGGCGGCGGCGCTGAAGGGGTGCGAGCCGTGACGCCGCGCTGACCCGCGCATTTTTTTCGTCGGCGATGTCACATCCGCCGGTGCCGTCTCGTCATGGCTGCGTCACCGACGAAAGGAACGCACCCATGACCGCCAAGCTCGATCCCTATGCCGCCGCGCCTGCGCTGATGAAGAGCTGGATGGGCACCGCCATCGCGGTTGCCGCCAGCCTCGAATCCAGCCTGATCGAACTGGTCAAGATCCGCGCCTCGCAGATCAACGGCTGCGCCAACTGCATCAACATGCACACCGTGGAAGCCCGCGCGAAGGGCGAGACCGAGCAGCGCATCTACCTGCTGTCGGCGTGGCGCGACGCGCCCTGCTACACCGATCGCGAACGCGCCGCGCTCGGCTGGACCGAGGCGTTGACGCGCCTGTCCGAAGGCGCCGATCATGAAGCCGCCTATGCGGCGCTGACGCCCTGGTTCAGCGAGGAGGAACGCGTGAACCTCACCCTGATGATCAACATCATCAATGGCTGGAACCGTCTGGCGGTGGGCTTCGGCCTGTGGACCGAGCCGGCCAGGGCGCGCGCCGCGGCATGACCGTGCCGGCACCCGACGACGCGGCGGCCAGCTTCGATCCGCTGCGCCCCCGCCTGATCCGCGTCGCCTATCGCATGCTGGGGTCGGTCGCGGATGCCGAGGACATCGTGCAGGAGGCCTTCATCCGCTGGATGGGGGCCGACCGCGCGGCGGTGCGCGAGCCCGAGGCGTTCCTGCGGCGCACCGTCACGCGGCTGTGCCTCGACCAGCTCAAATCGGCGCGCGTACAGCGCGAGACCTATGTCGGCTCCTGGCTGCCCGATCCCGTCGTCGAGGCGGAGGGGGATGAAGACGAGGACGTCACCCTGCCGCTGCTGCTCGCGCTGGAGCGACTCACGCCGCTGGAGCGCGCCGCCTTCCTGCTCCACGACGTGTTCGGCGTCGGCTTCGACGAGGTCGCCGCGACGATCCGGCGCGATCCGGCGGCCTGCCGGCAGCTCGCGGCGCGGGCGCGCGCGCATGTCCGCGAGGCGCGGCCGCGCCACGCGATCGAGCGTCGGCACGGCCTGGAACTGGCCGAGGCCTTTTTCGCGGCATCGCGCAGCGGCGACATGACGGCGCTGGGCGCGATGCTCGCCGCCGACGTCAGCATCCATTCCGATGGCGGCGGCAAGCGCCCGGCGGCACCGGCGCCGATTCTCGGCCGGTCCAACGTGCTCAAGGTGCAGAAGGCGCTCGCGATCCTGTTCGCCAGGCACGGCTCGCAGCTCGTCCGCGTCGGCCTCATCAACGGCCTGCCGGGCTTCGTGACGCGCGAAGGCGATGGCGAGTTGCAGACCACCGCGCTCGACATCGCCGACGGCAGGATCAACGCGATCTACGTGATGCGCAACCCGGACAAGCTGCGCCACCTGCATTGACCGGCGTGCCCGCGCCGGGGCGCTCAGCGCCCCAGTGCGGCGACGCTGGGCCGGTCGTCCGCCGCCGCCGCCGGCTGCGCGCGATCGCCGCGCAACTGGTCGGCCAGGAAGCGCAGGCAGTTGCGCACCTTGGCGGTATCGCCCTGCGCCGGCGTATAGAGCGCGACGATCGGCGAGCTCGGCAGGGGCAGCGCCGGCAGTATCGTTTCGAGGCGCCCGGCCTCGATGTCCTCCGCCACGTCCCACGCCGTCTTCACGACGATACCGGCGCCGTCGATCGCCCAGATGCGCGCGAGTTCGCCATCATTGGTGCTGAGCGTGCGGCGCGGCGCGACGTCCTCGGCCTTCACATGCCGCCACAGCTTGTGGTGCCCGGTATCGATCGCGATCTGATCGTGCATCGCGAGATCGGCCACGGATTGCGGCCGGCCGCGCCGGTCGAGATAGGAGGGCGCGGCGCACATCACCCGCGGATTGTCCGCGAGCCGCTTCATCGTCAGCGTCGAATCCGCGGGCGGTTCGAAGCAGATCGCCAGATCATAACCGCCCTCGATAATGCTGGCGTTCTGCTCGGTGGTCTCCAGATGCACCTTCACGTCGGGATGGAGCATCGCATAATGCTGGAGCAGCGGCCCCAACCGCCGCCGCCCGAACGCGATGGTGGTGACGACGCGCAGCGTGCCCGCCGCATCGGTTGCGCTGCGCATCACCGCCAGTTCGGCATCCTCCATTTCGGACAGCGCGCGGCCGGCGCGTTCGTAGAACAGCCGGCCTTCGTCGGTCAGCGTCAGGTGGCGACTGTTGCGGCGGATCAGCGGCACGCCCAGCCGCGCCTCGAGTTGCGACAATCGCCGGCTCGTCGCCGCGAGCGACAGGCCCAGGCGCCGGGCGGCGACCGAAAGGCTCCGCGCCTCGGCGATTCGGATGAACGACAACGTCTCGGAAAAACGGTCACGCATGCATCAAGAGCTAGTGCACGAATGCTGCGGCGCAACACGTTCCCTGTTGCCCAATCTTGTTAAAATCTTTCCATGCCTCTCGGAGATGAACGGCAAATGTCGGAATTTTGCTGCGTTTTCCTTCGCTGCAAGGCTGGGTTGCGCCGTTTGACACACGGTTGACCTGCTTGTGCATCGCAACAACCTTTCGCGACGACCGCGGTCGATCCCCATCACAACGCGAAAGGAAACCTGCCATGACGGCTCCTGCCCCCGTGACCCGTATTCCGGCCGATCCGCCGCTCGCCTGGAATGATATCGAAGCGTTGCCCGTCTACGCCGCGATCGCCATGGGCCTGTTCTTCCTGTGGTATGCGATCAGCGACCTCACCCCCGTGCTTCAACTCACCCTGCTCAAGGTGGTCGGCATCGTCGGCTGCGTGGCGTTGCGCCATGCGTGGCTTGCGCTGGACGAAGAGCCTTCGGCGCAGGCCTGATCGCAACGAGGCCCGCCCCCGATGATCGTTGGACGTACGCCGCGTATCCGGCTGACCTACAACCTCGCATGGCAGACGCTGATCGCGCTGTTCGTGTGGGACGTTGCGGTCACGATTTTCTATTATCTGTCGCCGTTCCGGGCGCCGGCGCTGCCGCTGAGCGTGTTCGGCACCGCGCTGGCGCTGTTCCTGGGCGTCCGCGTCAATTCCGCCTACCAGCGCTGGTGGGAAGGGCGCGGGCTGTGGGGGCTGATGGTCAACGTGTCGCGCAGCTACACGCGGTCCGTATTGGCCTTCCTGCCCGGCGACGCCGCGGGCACGGCGCTGAAGCATGGCCTGGTCGCCCGCCAGATCGCCTATGTCCACGCGCTGCGCCGCCAGTTGCGCCGGCAGGATCCCGCGCCCGAGGTGCGTCGCGTGCTCGGCGATGGCGACATCCCGGAGCTGGAGCGGCGCAACCCCGCCAACGCCATCCTCGACGGATCGGACCAGCGCCTCGCCGAGGCGACGCGCAACGGCTGGATCGACACCATCCAGCAGACCCAGATCGAGCGCATGTTCGTCGACATGGCGAACGCGCAAGGGGGGATGGAGCGGCTGAAGAACACGCCGCTGCCCGCGCAGTATCGCAGCTTCCCGAAATTCTTCACCCGGCTGTTCTGCATCCTGCTGCCGATCGGGCTGGTGGAGACGCTGGGCGTCGCCACGCCGATCGGATCGGCGGTGGCGGGGTTCATGTATCTGGCGGTGCTGCAGATCGGCGACGATCTGGTCGATCCCTTCGCCAACACCATCCACGACCTGCCGCTGACCAACATCACGACGATGATCGAGGTCGATCTGCTCCAGGCGATCGGGCGGCAGGGCCCGCCGATCCCCGAGGCGGAGAATGGCGTGCTCTGGTAAGGGCGGCGGCGGGGCGCCCGCGCGCGATCAGCGCGGGGCGGCCTGCCCTGCCCCCAGCAGTTCGAAACTGCCGGCGAGGCCGCCGACCGACGACTGGCCGACCCAGATGTCGAACATGCCCGGCTCGGTCACCGCCACGCTGCCGGAGCCGATGAACTCGAGATCCTCACGCCCCAGTTCGAAGCGCACTTCGGCGCTGCTGTCCGGATCGAGCGTCACCCGGCGCACGCCCTTCAGCTGGCGGATCGGGCGGGTGCGGCTGGCGATCCGATCGCGGATATAGAGCTGGATCACCTCGCTGCCCGCGCGCTGGCCGGTGTTGCGGACGGTCGCGCGCACCACCAGTTTCTCGTCCCACGGCAGTCTGGCCGCGCTGAGCTGCAGATCGACCAGTTCGAAGCGCGTGTAGCTGAGGCCGTGGCCGAACGGGAACATCGCGGTGTTGTCGGTGGTGCGGAAGCGCGTCTTATACTCGGTCGACTGGTTCTGGATCACGGGCCGCCCGGTCGACTTGCGATCATAATAGAAGGGCTCCTGCCCCGATTCCCAGGGGAAGCTCACCGGCAGCCGCGCCGACGGATTGACCGTACCGAACAGCACGTCGGCGATGGCGTGGCCGGACTGGCTGCCGAGGAACCAGGTGGCGAGCAGCGCCGGCGCGCTGGCGATCGACCCCTGCAGCGCCAGCGCGCGGCCGTGGCGCAGCAACACGATCATCGGCCGCCCGACCGCCGCCACCGCGTCGGCGAGCGCGCGCTGCGCGGGCGGGATGACGATCTCGGTGCGCGAGGTCGCCTCGCCCGACATGTCCTCGCCTTCGCCGACCGCGAGGATGACGATATGCGCGGTCTTCGCCGCCTGCACCGCGCGCGCGATGCCGCCGTCGATCGGGGCTTCGATGCCCGATCCGGGCTCGACATTGAGCTGGGTCGGATAGGTCATCTGCGCGCGGATGCCGTCCGCGATCGAGACGTTGAGGCTGGTGTCCGCGTAGAACGACCAGGGGCCCAGCACATTGTCGACATCGTTGGCGAAGGGGCCGATCAGCGCGATCCGCCGCTGGCTCTCGCGCCGCAGCGGCAGGATGTCGCCGTCGTTGCGCAGCAGCACGATCGACCGCGCCCCGGCCTCGCGGGAAAGCGCGAGCTTGTCGGGCGAGCTGATGTGGATCGCCGCCTTCTTCTCGTCGATCGAGCGGTAGGGATCGTCGAACAGCCCGGCGGCGGTCTTCACATAGAGGATGCGGCGCACCGCGAGATCGATCGCCGCCATCGGCACCGCGCCCGAAGCGACCAGTTCGGGGATATAGCGCATGTAGATGCCGCTCTGCATGCTCATGTCGACGCCGGCGAGGATGGCGAGGCGCGCGGCATCGCGCTCGTCGGCAGCGAAACCGTGCGCGATCAGTTCGGCGTCGGCGGTATAGTCCGAGCAGACGAAGCCGCCGAACTTCATCTCGCCGCGCAACAGGTCGGTCATCAGCGCGCGGTCGGCGGTGGCGGGGATGCCGTTGATCTCGGTGAAGGCCGACATCACCACCAGCGCACCCGCGTCGAACGCGGCGCGGAACGGCGGCAGGTGCGTCTCGCGCAGCGTTTCGTCGGAAATGTCGACATTGTTGTAGTCGAGCCC
Source organism: Sphingomonas sanxanigenens DSM 19645 = NX02 (assembly GCF_000512205.2). Taxonomy (NCBI): domain Bacteria; kingdom Pseudomonadati; phylum Pseudomonadota; class Alphaproteobacteria; order Sphingomonadales; family Sphingomonadaceae; genus Sphingomonas; species Sphingomonas sanxanigenens. The sequence goes on along the minus strand of NZ_CP006644.1, from coordinate 5,572,262 downwards.
GGCGAGCACCGCGCCATAGGCGGCGAAATGCTTGGGCGCGGCGAGCAGGCTGTCGTCGCGCCGCAGGTTGCGGCCCTGGAAGCCGCGGACGCGCGCGGCGGCGAACAGCCGGCCGAGATAGACATCTTCTCCCGCGCCCTCGACCACCCGGCCCCAGCGTTCGTCGCGCGCGACGTCGACCACCGGCGCGTAGGTGAGGTGGAGCCCGGCGGCGGTCGCCTCAAGCGCCGCGGCGCGCGCGGTGCGCTGCGCGAGTTCTGGATCGAAGCTTGCCGCCTCGCCGAGCGGCACCGGGAAGATCGTGCGCAGGCCGTGGATCACATCGCCCGCGAACAGGATCGGGATGCCGAGCCGGTTCTCCTTCACCGCGATGTCCTGGGCCTCGCGCGCACCGGCGGCGCCGATACCGTTGAACAGGCAACCGACGCCGGAGGCGCGGATGATCTCCGACAGCCGCCCCTTGTCCTGCACACCGACCACCGGGTTGGGCGGGTTGTATGGCCGGAAGCTGTCGGCCAGGCAGCTCATCTGCCCGGCCTTCTCCTCCACCGTCATCCGCGCGATCAGCGCATCGACGCGCTCGACCTCGGTCTTCGAGAAGGCGAGCCGCGGAAAGGCCAGCGCCACCGCGCCGCCGAGCGAGCCGATGAGCAGGGAGCGGCGGTTTATGGGCAAAGCGGGCGGCATCTGGTGATATCGAAGCTAATGCGCGCGATGCCGCAGCGCACCATCACCCGCCATGAGACGCCCCGGGTTTGCGACGGATGGTGCGGCGCGACTCCCTCTCCCCTTGGGGGAGAGGGAGCTACGCCCCCCCTCACCGCACCGTCTTCGCCGCCGCGACCGCCGGCGGCGTCACCACCATCCCCGTCCACCGCGCCGCGAAGGCCCAGAGGTCCGCCGCCTCCTCGATGATCTTCTCGGTCGGCTTGCCGCTGCCATGGCCGGCGCGCGTCTCGATGCGGATCAGGTGCGGCTTGTCTCCGATGTTCGCCGCCTGCAGCGCCGCGGCATATTTGAAGCTGTGCCCCGGCACCACGCGATCGTCGGTGTCCGCGGTGGTCACCAGGATCGCGGGATAGTCGGTGCCCGCCTTGATGTTGTGGTAGGGCGAATAGGCGTGGAGCGCCTTGAAGTCGGCCTCCTTTGCCGGATAGCCATAATCGTCCACCCAATAGCGGCCGGCGGTGAAGCGGTCGAAGCGCAGCATGTCCATCACGCCCACCGCGGGCAGCGCCGCGGCGAACAGGTCCGGCCGCTGGTTGACCACCGCGCCGACCAGCAGCCCGCCGTTGGAGCCACCCTGGATGGTCAGCTTCTCCTTGGTGGTGATGCCTTCCTTCACCAGATATTCGCCCGCGGCGATGAAATCGTCGAACACGTTCTGCTTGTTGGCGAGCCGTCCGGCATCGTGCCACGCCTTGCCATATTCGCCGCCGCCGCGAAGATTGGCGACGGCCAGCACGCCGCCCTGCTCGATCCAGGCGAGCCGCGTCGCCGAGAAGCCGGGGGTCAGCGAGATGTTGAACCCGCCATAGCCATAGAGCAGGGTCGGTGCGCCCGCCGACAGGTCCAGCCCCTTCCTGTGGACGAGAAACATCGGCACGCGGGTACCGTCCTTCGATTGGTAGAACCGCTGCTCGACGGTGAAGCTGGCCGGGTCGAACGACACCTTGGGCCGCGCCCACAGCTTCGACTTCCCGCTCTTCACGTCATAGCGATAGATCGCGCTCGGCGTCGCGAAGCTGGTGAAGCTGTAGAAGGTCTCGCGATCGTCCGCCTTGCCGTTGAAGCCCCCGGCGGTGCCGATCCCCGGCAGCGCCAGCTTCGGCCTGGGCGTGCCATCCAGCGCGAACTGGCGGACCTCGGTGCGGGCATCGACCAGATAATTGGCGATCAGCGTGCCGCCGATGATCGACGCGCCATCGAGCGTCGCCTCATCCTCGCCGACGATCTCGACGGGCTTGGGATCGGCCTCGGCGATGTCGAGCGTCACCACCCGCAGCCGCGGCGCATCCTTGTTGGTGATCCAGAAGAATATGCTCCCCTGATTGCCGATATAGGACCAGTTGTTGACCAGCCCCGGCACCAGCGTGCGCGGTTTGGCGTCGGGCGCGGTGAGATCGATCAGCGTGATCTCATAGCGATCGTCGGTGCCCTCGGTGGAGGTGACGACCAGCCATTTGCCGTCGTCGCTCACCGTGCCGCCATGGCCGCGGCGCGGCGCATCGGGTGTCGCGTAGACCAGCCTGTCGGCGCTCTGCGGATCGCCGACGCGGTGGAAATAGACCGCCTGGTTCTCGTTGAGCGCCTGGAACTTCTCGCCCTCCTTCGTCGCCGGGAAGCGAGAATAATAGAAGCCCGATCCGTCCTTCGCCCAGGAGAAGCCGGAGAATTTCACCCATTCCAGCACGTCTGGCAGGTCCTTGCCGGTGTCGACGTCGATCATCCTGACCGTGCGCCAGTCGGTGCCGCCATCCTGCACCGAATAGAGCAGCAGCCTGCCATCGTCGGAGGGCACCCAGTCCCCCACCGCGGTGGCACCGTCGGTCGCCCAGCGATTGGGATCGATCAGCAGGCGCGGCGTGCCGTTGAGCCCGTCGCGCACGAACAGCGCTGACTGGTTCTGCAACCCGTCGTTGCGCGCGTAGAAATAGCGCCTGCCCTTCTTCACCGGCAGCCCGAACCGCTCATAGTTGAACAGCTCGGCCATCCGCGCCCTGAAGATGTCACGCCCCGGCAGGCTCGCCAGATAGGCATCGGTCACCGCATTCTCGGCCGTCACCCAGTCGCGCACCTTGGGATCGGCGCGGACGTCGTTTTCCAGCCAGCGATAGGGATCGGCGACCTTGATGCCGAACTGCTCGTCGACGACCTCGCCCTTGGCGGTGACCGGATAGTTGAGCTTGGCGGCGGCGGTCGCCGCGGTCTGCGCCTGCGCGGCGTGGGCAAATGTCATGGATGCTGCGATCGAAAGAGAGGACAGGATCAGCGCCTTGCGCATGGACGGGATGACTCCGCAAGATAGGGAAATTGCACCCAGCCTAGCCCCGCGACCCGCCGACGATAAGCAGTGTTTCGACGAGCGTCGGGTGGTGGCATTTCGCTCCTGATCGGTGGGGATTGGCTCCGAAGCGGTGCTAAAACTCCATGGCGTATGGATTTTCTCTGCCGTCACCTTGTCCTAATGTCCGCGCTACAGGAGTGGGGAAAAGATGATCAGGCGCTTCGCGATTACAGTGCTGGCGCTGCTGGGGGCGGCGGCAACGCCCGCATCTGCAGCCGGCGATGGAAAGATCTATAGTTTTGAGGATCGATCGCTCGATCTCGTGACCGCGCCCATCCTTTCGCGATTTCGCGATGATGATGCGTTCGAGCGCTACATCGAAATGCTTGGCGTGATCCAGCAGGGAAGCAAGGACCGCTGGGTCGGCGGGAACCGCCGCGAATTGCGTTACGCGCAAGCGCAGGATGTACCCTGCACGCCCGGCATAGATTGCCCGGAAACAGAATCGGACATCGGCGATGTCGTCGTCACCGGCTCCCGGGCGACGGCGCCCAAATCGATCACGAACAATCAGACCGCCGGTGTCGATGAAGGCGACATCGTCAAACAGATTGGTCCGTTCCTGCTTGTTCTACGGGACGGCCGAATCTTCTCGATCGATACACGCAACGGCTTGCGCCTTGCAGATCGTGTGAATGTGTACCGGGAATCTGATAGCGACACCTGGTATGACGAGATGCTCGTCCAGGGCGACCATGTGCTCATCACCGCTTACAGCTATGAAGAAAGCGCGACCGAAGTGTCGGTGTTCCGGCTCGCGCGCGACACCGGTCGCCTGACTGGCCAGGGCGTCTTTCTCATCTCGTCAGACGATTATTACGACACCGACAATTATGCGACGCGCATCGTCGGCGACAAGCTCGTCATCTACACACCTTATGATATCGATTCTCTCGAAGATCCCGACGATCGCCCCACCATTCGGCGCTGGCTGCCGGAGGACAAGCGCGACGAGGCCAACAAAACCGGCGAAAACCTCCTGAACGCGAAGGATATATTCCGGCCGGTTCTTCGCACCTCCGATCCGGCCATCCACACCGTCTCGATCTGCCCGCTGGGCGAATGGTCTGCCAGCCGCGATCTGAATTGCCGGACGACCGGATTCGTCGGGCCTTCGGAAGCCGAAATGTATGTCTCGCCAGACGCCGTCTTTCTGTGGATGTCACCGGGTTGGGACGAAACTGGCACATATCGCGACTGCACCAATCACCGCCGCCCCAAGCGTGCCGATGTCGTACCGTCGGCGATTGTCCGGTTGGCGATCGAGAGCGGCGACGTGGCCGTGGCCGGCGTCAATGGCGCGCCGTTCGATCAATTCTCGATGGACGACTTTGGCGGCAATTTTCATGCGCTGGCGAACTGGCAAACGTTTCGCTGCTATCCCGACTACCAGGTTCGGCACGCTGCCTTTCTCGATCTTCCCATGTCGGCGTTCGGCACGCGATTCCTCAAGGTTCCCGATCACCGTATCACTGCCGTCCCCTCCCTCTCCAATCGCTATGTGGAGAACAGGTTCGCCGACAATTGGCTGGTCTATGGCGGCCGCGACAGTTGGTCGGGCAGCGTGCCCGACAAAGAAGATCGGCCACTCTCGACGACCGCCGTCGCGGTACCTGTCAATCATCCGGCCGACGCGATCGAATTGAGCCTGCCACACAACATCATCCGGACGGAACGGGTGGGCAACGATATCATCCTGAACGGCTATCGCGACCATCGTGGCCTCAAGGTCACACTCGTCGATCTTTCGGGTGATCCACGGCTCGGTGCGAGCCTTTTCCTCAAATCGCGCTACGAAAGCGAAAGCCGCAGCCATGCCTTCAACAGCAACGTGGACGAGAAGGGCAATGGGCTGATCGGAATCCCGACAGTGCTGCGCGAGGGCGATGCGGATCGGTTGCCATGGTACAGCGACGCCTCCGACATCAGTTTCCTGTCGCTCAGCCGGCGCACCAAGCTGGCATCGGTCGGCGAGATCGTCACCCGGATGAAAGAGGGCGAGCAGGACACGCACGAAGATTATGAGTGCGAGGTGTCGTGCATCGATTGGTACGGCAATGCACGACCGATCTTCACCGATGGTCGCACGTTTGGCCTGATCGGCAGCGAGTTGGTCGAAGCCAAGGTGGAGGCGGGTAGCATCCGCGAACTCCGCCGCCTTGATCTGACGGCCCCGCTCACCCGCTGAGCGAAAACAGGGGCCCGCGTTCGGCGGGCCCCCGCTGCATCACGCCGCCTTGAGCGCAGCGACGTTATCCAGAGCGTCGTTGACCGCGGCCTCGCGTGCTTCGGGGCTGATTGCGATGCCTTCGGCGACGATCACTTCCGGCTGGATGCCGATGAAGCCGAAGACATGGCCGAGATAGGTCTCCAGATGCTCCATCGCCTGCGCCGGCGTGCCGGCGCCATAGAGACCGCCGCGCGAGAGCGCGAGGATCACGCGCTTGCCGCCGGCCAGTCCCTTGGGCCCCTCGGCGGAATAGCTGAAGGTCTTGCCGGCGACGAGGATGCGGTCGATCCACGCCTTCAACTGGCTGGGGATGGTGAAGTTGTACATCGGCGCGCCGATCACGACGATGTCGGCGGCGAGGAATTCATCGAGCACGTCGCGGCTGGCGGCACTCTCGGTGCCGGGTTCGGCAGCGTCCGCGGGCAGGCCGGCGAGTGTCAGATGGCCGAGCGGGGCGGCGGCGAGGTCGCGATGAACGATCTCGATCGCAGGATTCTCGCCGCGCAGCCGCCCGACGATCGCGGCGCTGAGCGTGCGGCTGACCGAGTTGTCGCCGAGGATGCTGGAATCGATGTGAAGCAGTTTCATGGAGGCCGACCTTCCGGTATAGAACAGTAACCAGGGCGGGATATGTGACTGCCCCAATCAGCCGCAAGGAGGCACAATCTTGATACAGGGGCACATGGATGTGACCCAGAGCGCGATGCTCGATCATGAGCCGACGCACCAGGGCTGCCGCGTGGTCGCGCCCGTGCTGGCGCGCATCGGCGACAAATGGAGCGTGCTGGTGGTGATGCTCCTCTCCCGCCAGTCCTGCCGGTTCAACGAACTCAAGCGCCGCATCGACGGCATCTCGCAGCGCATGCTCACCCTCACGCTGCGCGGGCTGGAGCGTGACGGGCTGGTCCTGCGCACGGTGACGCCCAGCGTGCCGCCGCGCGTGGACTATGCGCTCACTGAACTCGGCCGATCACTGTGCGGGCCGGTGATCGCGCTCGGTCAATGGGCCAGCGCGCATGTCGATGAGATCGAGGCCGCGCAAGCGGCGTTCGACGCGCGGGCGGAAGGCTGACCGCCTCCCTTCCCGCCATTCATACATCTCACTCGCGCCCCCTTTTTGCCCTCGCCCCTACGGGGAGAGGGACCGGTCCGCGCAGCGGACCAGGGAGAGGGGCAGTCGCGCCAAGCGTAACGGTCTGACGGAGCAGCTCCGAAAAGCCAGCGGAGCAGGAGTGCTGCGCCCTCCAAGCCCCTACGCTTGGCGCGACTGCCCCTCTCCCCGTCCCGTGCGGCGGTTATGACGGGTCGATCATGCCCCCGGCATGATCTGCGGAATGCCGGGGGCCTTCCGCACCCGTCAGAACCGACGCACGCCCCAAAGGGGCGAGGGAGCGCAGCGGCAGCCCCTTTCAATCGTTTCACGATATGTGAAGTCGATCGTCGCCGAAATGCGGGAGAGGGCGTTGAGCACCACCTTGCATCAAATCTGCACAACCGCCCCACCAAAGTCTCACCCCCATCACGACACGTCGTCCACGCCCTGCCGCGATGCTGGCGGGCGAAGGAGACGTTCATGTTCCCGAGCCTTTCAGCGCGGCACAGCCTGTTCCTGAAGCTGGCCGCTGCCATCCTGATCGCGCTGCTCGCCGATCAGATCTTCATGAACACCAACCCCGGATCAACGCTCGGCGCCTTTGCCGCCGCCGGCACGGTGCTGGTGCTGCTCGCGCGCGCGCCGACGCTGCGCCTGCGCCCGGTGCTGGCCGCCGCGGCGCTGGCGCTGGTCTATGCCGCCGCGCTGTTCGACGATCCCGGCCCGCTCGCCTGGGCGCTGGGCTGGCTGGCGCTGTCGATCGCGGTGCTCGCGGTGCGCCACCGGCCCGCCAACGCGCTCGGCTGGATCCCGCCCCTGCTCGTTCACGCGCTCGCCGGGCCCTTCCGCCCGCTGCGCGACCTGATCGCGCTGATCCGGCTGCGCCGCCGCCGGCGCGGGGCCGGCGCGTTCCGTCTTGTCACCACCTTGGCGCTGCCGGTTATCGGCGGCCTGCTGTTCCTCGCGCTGTTCACCATCGCCAATCCAGTGATCGAAACCGGGCTGCGCACCGTCCGCCTGCCCGGGCCCCAACATTTCATCTTCATCGCGATGGCCTTGTGCGCCGCCTGGCCGTTGCTGCGCCCCTGGGCCTTCCGCCTGCGCATTGCGCCGGGAACCGCCCCGGCGTTCGACATGCCCAGTGCGTCGCTCGCCTCCGTGCTGCTCGCTTTGGCCACCTTCAACGCGATCTTCGCCATTCAGAACGGCCTGGACATCGCCTTCCTGTGGAGCGGGGCACCGCTGCCGGGCAAGGTCACCTTGGCCGACTATGCCCATCGCGGCGCCTATTCGCTGATCGCCACCGCCCTCATCGCCGGTGTGCTCTCGCTATGGATGCTGCGGCCGGGCAGCGCCGTCGCCGCCGATGGTCGGGCGCGGGCGCTGCTGGTGCTGTGGGTGATCCAGAACCTGTTGCTCGTCGCCTCCTCGATGCTGCGCACGATCGACTATGTCCAAGCCTTCTCGCTTACCGAACTGCGCATCTCGGCGCTGCTGTGGATGCTCCTGGTCGGCATCGGGCTGGTGCTGATCTGCTGGACGATCCTGCGCGGCCGATCGGTGGGCTGGCTGGTCAACGCCAATGTCGCCACGGCCGGCCTTCTGCTGACGGGCGCGTGCTTCGTCGATCTCAGCGCGGTCGCCGCGCACTGGAATGTCAGCCACGCGCGCGAGGCCGGCGGCAACGGCCCTTCGGTGGACATCTGCTACCTCGCCCGCCTCGACGACGCCGCGGTGGTGCCGTTGATCCGGCTCGAGCAGCGCGCCGGGCGCGCCGGCTTCCGCGCCGAGGTCGCCGGCCAGCGCGTGATCAGCCTGGCCAACCTCGAACGCAACCAGCGCGATTGGCGGACCTGGACATGGCGCAACGCCCGCCGCCTGGCCCGCGCCAGGGCCATGCTCGGCCCCGATCCGGCACCGGTCGCCCCACGCGCCGCGTGCGTCGACTGGCTGGACGAATCGCGCGTCGCGCCTGCACCCGCGCGGAACCCCAACCTGCCGCCCCAGCCCGCGCAACCGGTGCCGCCGCCGCAACCCGGCGTCACGCCGGCCCCTGCTGCCACAGCCGCCGCTCGACCCGGCGCAGCGGACCTGCGCGAAGCCGCGCCGCCCGCCGATCGCCCGTTGACGCAGGGGCCGCGGCAATGATTCAGTGCCCCATGCCGCGCACCATCCTGATCGCCGACGACGATCCCCACATCCGCCAGCTCCTCGCCTTCGCGCTCGCCAAGGCGGGGCTCGACACCTGCGAGGCGGAGGATGGCGAGGCGACATTGGCGCAGGTGGCGGCGCACGCGCCCGACCTCGTCGTGCTCGACATCAACATGCCGCGGATGGACGGGCTCGAGGTCTGCCGCCGGCTGCGGGCGAGCGGCGAAATCCCGATCCTGTTCCTCTCTTCCCGCGACGACGAGATCGACCGCGTGCTGGGCATCGAACTGGGCGCAGACGATTATGTCGTGAAGCCGTTCAGCCCGCGCGAGGTGGTGGCGCGGGTGATGGCGATCCTGCGCCGCACCGCCGCGCGGCCGCCGGTGATGGAGGATGGCGCCCAGCCGATCCGCCATGGCCTGCTGCTGCTCGACGTCGAGGGCTGGCGGGCCGACTGGGCGGGCGGCGAGGTGCCGCTGACGGTCACCGAATTCGCACTGCTGCGCACCTTGGCGACGATGCCCGCCAAGGTCTTCAGCCGCGATGCGATCATCGATCGGCTGCACGGCCCCGGCTTCGCGATCACCGACCGCACGATCGACAGCCATGTCCGCAACCTGCGCGCCAAATTCGCGCGCGCCGGCGGGCATGACCTGATCGAAACGCGCGCGGGCATCGGCTACCGGCTGGGGGCCTGCGTCGGCGAGGCGCCGTGATCCGCGCCGCCAAGGGCTGGGCAAAGAAGCGCTGGCCGCCGATCCGGTTGCGGCTGATCCTGCTGTCGGTGCTGCTCTTCGCCGCGGCGCTGCCCGGGGTCGGCGCGGTGTTCCTGCGCGTCTACGAAAACACGCTCGTCCGGCAGACCGAGGCGGAGCTGATCGCGCAGGGCGCGGCGATCGGCGCCTTCACCGCCAGCCGCTGGCCGGGCGCGAGCACGGAACCGGCCAGCCCGCCCGCCGTGCCGGTCGCCGCCAGCCTCTCCTACGACCGGCGCGGGCTGCAGACCGATTATTACCGCCCCGAGCCGCTGACGATCGACCTGAGATCGAGCCGCGTCCTCCCCGAACGCCCGCGCCGCCGCGCCGATGCCGAGCCCGCGCCCGATGCGGCGGCAGCCGCGGCGGATGTCGCGGCATCGCTGCGTGCCACCAGCCGCACGACGCTCGCCTCGATCCGCCTGCTCGACCGCGCCGGCGTGGTCGCGGCGGGCGGCCCCGATCGCGGCATCCGGCTGGGCGACCTGCCGGAGGTCCAGGCCGCGCGCGCCGGTCGCACCTTGACGCTGCTGCGCGCCAATGCCGGTTATCAGCCGCGCTATATGGGCGAGTTGCTCAGCCGGGCGGCGGGCATCCGCGTCCACCATGCCCGGCCGGTGATCGTCGACGGCAAGGTGGTCGGCGTGCTGCTGCTGTCGCGCAGCCCGCGCGGGCTGTTCGTCGGCATCTATCAGGATCGCGGCAAGATCCTGCTCGGCATCGTTTTGATCTTCCTCGTGCTGCTCGGCCTCGCCGGCCTGCTCAGCCGCGCGATCGCCCGGCCGATCGAGGTGCTGGGGCAGGCGACCCGCGAGGTGGCGCATGGCGGCGGCACCGTCCCCGATCCGCCCGCCACCGCCGCAATCGAGATCCGCGCGCTCTATGCCGATTTCGCCGAGATGGCGGCGGCGATCGAGCGCCGCTCGCGCTATCTGCGCGACTTCGCCCACGCCGTCAGCCACGAATTCAAGACCCCGCTGGCCGGCATCGCCGGCGCCATCGAGCTGCTGCAGGACCATCAGGACACGATGAGCGACGCCGATCGCCAGCGCTTCCTCGCCAACGCCTCCGCAGACGCGCAGCGGCTGTCGCTGCTGGTCACCCGGCTGCTCGACCTCGCCCGCGCCGACATGGCGCGGCCGGGACAGGACGAGGCGGTCGCGCTCGGCCCCGTCCTCCACCGCATCGCCGATGCCTGTACGAGCGCGACCTTCGCGGTACATCTCGCGGTGGACGCCCACCTGCCGCTCGCCGCGATTCCCGAAGGCGCGATTTCCGCGGTTCTGGTCAGCCTGGTCGAGAACAGCCGGCAGGCGGGCGCGAGCGAGGCGCGGATCGCGGCGACGACGCTGCCCCGCCGGCTGCGCATCGCGGTGTCGGACAATGGTCCCGGTATCCCGCCCGGCGACCGCGACCGCATCTTCGAACCCTTCTTCACCAGCCGCCGCGCCGGTGGCGGCACCGGCCTCGGCCTGCCGATCGCGCGCTCGCTGATCCAGGCGGCGCGCGGGGAAATATTGCTGGTCGACGCCGAGGCGGGGGCGGCGTTCGAGATCCTCGTGCCGCAGGCGTAACGGGAGACGAAGTTGGCCATCCGCCCCCTCCTGCTGCTGGCCTCCGTGATGCTCGCCACCCCTGCGGGCGCGGGCCTTCGCCAGTCGCTGGACGTGGCGGTCCCCCGGCCGCCGGCGCCGGTGACGGTCGAAGGACGCGACCAGCTCGTCTACGAGCTCCACCTCACCCCGTTCGGCGATCGGCCGGCGACGCTGCGGAGCATCACCGTGGTCGACCCCGCCAGCGGCGCGCGGCTCGCGCATTTCGCCGATGCGGCGCTCGCCGCCCGCACGCAGATCGTCGGCGGCGCGGGTGCGATCCCGCCGGGCGGGCGCGCGATCGTCTATATCGAGATCGACCGGCCGAAGGGCGCGGCGCCCAGGCGGCTGCGCCACCGCATCGTGCAGGATGGCGCGCCGGGGATCATCACCCCGCCCGACATCCTCGTCGGTCCCGCCGCGCCGATCACCGTCGGCCCACCCCTTGCCGGCGGCCCGTGGGTGGCGATCCATCATCCCGACTGGCCCCGCGGACATCGCCGCGTCGTCTATGCCGTCGACGGCCGCGCCCGCATTCCCGGCCGCTTCGCGATCGACTGGGTGCGCGTCGACGCCGAGGGCCGGATCGCACGGGGCGATGCCGATCGCACCGACGCCGCGCTTGGCTATGGCGCGCCGGTGCTGGCGGTTGCCGAGGGCGTCGTCGCCGCCATTCGCGGCGATGTGCCGGAGAACGCGACGATCTCGGCCAACCCGGCACATCCGCTGGAGGATGCCGCGGGCAATTATGTCGCGCTGGAGATCGGGCCGGGCCGCTATGCAATCTACGAGCATCTGCAGCCGGGCAGCCTGCGCGTCCGCGCCGGCGATCGGGTGCGGCGCGGTGCCGTCATCGGCAGGTTGGGGTTCACCGGGGATTCGACCGGACCGCACCTGCATTTTCATGTCGCCGATCGGGCGGAGCCGTTGGGCGGCGAGGGGCTGCCGTTCGTGATCGACCGGTTCCGGCTGGAGGGGCGCTATCGGGATCTCGGCCGGTTGGGGACGGTGCGTTGGGAGGGTTTTGAGGGGGTTTCGGCGGTGCGGAACGGGGAACGACCGGGGCCGAATGTGGTGGTCCGATTTGGGGAATGACGACCGGCGTCTTACCGCGCGCCGCAACGAAAAAGGGGCGCCGCTTTCGCGACGCCCCTTTTCCTGTTCGTAAAGCCGACGGTGCGGATCAGGCCGCCTCGTCCAGCTCCTCGTCGCCCTGCACCGGGCCCGAATCCTGGCCCTTGGCGCTCACGTCGCGGTCGACGAATTCGATGATCGCCATCGGCGAGGCGTCCGACGCGCGGATGCCGGCCTTGATGACGCGGGTATAGCCACCGGCGCGGTCCGCATAGCGGGTCGCCAGGACGTCGAACAGCTTCACGAGCTGGGCGTCGTCGAGGAGGCGCGCATGGGCCAGGCGACGGTTGGCGAGGCCACCCTTCTTGGCGAGGGTGACGAGCTTCTCGACGTAGGGACGGAGTTCCTTCGCCTTCGCCACGGTGGTGGTGATCTGCTCATGCTTGATGAGCGCCGCCGCCATGTTGCGGAACAGGGCCGCGCGATGGGACGAGGTACGCTGCAGCTTACGGCCGCCAACGCGATGACGCATGGTCTTCTTCCTTCACGTTCGTCCGGGAGCCGTATCAGGTACGCCCGGCCAGGCGGCAATATGGGGTGCCGCCCAAACCCCTTTTGAACCGGACCGGACGCGCGAGGCCCCCGGCCCCGTCCGATCAGGCCATGATGTCCTGTTCCAGCTTCTTGGCCATTTCCTCGATGTTCTCGGGCGGCCAGCCGGGGATCTCCATGCCGAGGCGCAGGCCCATGCTGGAGAGGACTTCCTTGATCTCGTTGAGCGACTTGCGGCCGAAATTCGGGGTCCGCAGCATCTCCGCCTCGGTCTTCTGAACCAGATCGCCGATATAGATGATGTTGTCGTTCTTGAGGCAGTTCGCGCTGCGCACCGACAGTTCGAGCTCGTCCACCTTCTTGAGCAGGTAGCGGTTGAGCTGGTTGCTGTCGCCTTCGGTCTCGCCCGACGCCTGGGCGGCGACGCCGACCGGCTGCGAGACGGGCGCGATCGCGTCGTCGAAGTGGACGAACAGCTGGAGCTGGTCCTGCAGGATGCGCGCGGCATAGGCGACCGCGTCTTCCGGCGTGACCGTGCCATCGGTCTCGACGGTCAGCGTCAGCTTGTCATAGTCCAGTTCCTGGCCGACGCGGGTGTTTTCCACCTTATAGGCCACCTGGCGCACCGGCGAGTAGAGCGCGTCCACCGGCACCAGACCGATCGGCGCATCGGCCGGGCGGTTGGAAGCGGCGGGAACATAGCCCTTACCGATGTCGGCGGTCAGTTCCATGTTGAGCGTCGCGCCCTCGTCGAGATGGCAGACGACGAGCTCGGGGTTCATCACCTCGATGTCGCCCGAAACCGCGATCATGCCCGCGGTCACCTCGGCCGGGCCGGTCGCCGAAAGCTGCAGCCGTTTCGGCCCCTCGCCCTGCATCTTGAGCGCAATCTGCTTGACGTTCAGGACGATGTCCGTCACGTCCTCGCGCACGCCGGCCAGCGACGAGAACTCGTGCAACACGTTCTCGATCTTGATCGAGGTCACGGCGGCCCCCTGCAGCGACGACAGCAGCACGCGACGCAGCGCGTTGCCGAGCGTCAGACCGAAGCCACGCTCGAGCGGCTCGGCGATGAAGGTGGCCTTGCGACGGGGATCGCCCCCACCGGCCTTCTTCTCCAGGCTGTTCGGCTTCTTCAGTTCCTGCCAATTCTTGGCGTTCACGGACATTGGCTTCCCCTTGGGGTTGGGCCGGGGTTGGGCGGACACCGGCCGGATACGGGAAATGGGGGCCATACATGGCCCCCTCAAGGTTCAGATCAGACGCGGCGGCGCTTCGACGGCCGCACGCCATTGTGCGGAATCGGGGTCACGTCGCGGATCGAAGTGATCTGGAAGCCGACGGCCTGCAGCGCGCGCAGGGCCGATTCACGGCCCGAACCCGGGCCCTTGACCTCGACTTCGAGCGTACGAACACCATGTTCGGCGGCCTTCTTGCCGGCATCCTCGGCCGCGACCTGCGCGGCGTACGGGGTCGACTTGCGGCTGCCCTTGAAGCCCATCATGCCGGCGGACGACCAGCTGATCGCATTGCCCTGCGCGTCGGTGATGGTGATCATGGTGTTGTTGAAGCTGGCGTTCACATGCGCGACGCCCGAGGTGATGTTCTTCCGCTCGCGGCGCTTGATGCGCTGGGGTTCGCGTGCCATTTTTCGGTCCTACCTATATCTCTGGAGAGCCGGAAATCCTGTGTCCGGCGCAGTAAGCCACCCTGCGGCGACTTACTTCTTCTTGCCGGCGATCGGCTTCGCCTTGCCCTTGCGGGTGCGCGCATTGGTATGCGTGCGCTGGCCGCGGACCGGAAGCCCCTTGCGATGGCGCAGGCCGCGATAGCAGGCCAGGTCCATCAGACGCTTGATGTTCATCGCGGTCTGGCGACGCAGGTCGCCTTCCACGGTGTAGCCCGCGTCGATCGCCTCACGGATCTGGAGGACTTCCTGATCGGAGAGATCCTGCACGCGACGCTCGGGCGCGATGCCCAGCTTCGCGGTGATCTCCTTGGCCTTCGCCGGACCGATGCCGTGAATATAGGTCAGCGCGATCAGAACGCGCTTGTTGGTCGGGATATTGACACCCGCAATACGTGCCACTGTATACTTCTCCTGCTCCACGGAGCGGTTGGCGACCACTCCATCTCGACGCTTTGCCACCCCGAAGCCATCCAGCACGAACGACCGACGGGCGCACGGAGTCGCCGCCGGGTAGGCCGGAGTTTCGGGGTCAGGGGGCGTTATAGCCCGATTCTGAGTCTGTCAAGCGCCACGCGACGAATGATGATGGAGCCAGCGATGGTGCCGCCTTCGCAAGCGCGCGTCAATAATCCTCGTCGCGTTCCCGTGCCTTGCGCGCTTCGCGCTCGGCGCGCTTGCGCTCCTTGGCTTCGCGCTCTTCCTGCTTGCGCATCTTGCGCCCCCGGTTTCGGTCCGCCTCGTCCCGGCTGGTGGTGGTCCAGTCCACCGCCTTGCTGCCCGCCTTCACCGGCAATGTGACGACGTTTACCGCGGTGCGGGCGAGGCATCCCGACAGCAGCAGCGCCGCGATACCGAGCACCGCCAGCGGCAGGGTGCGAAAACCGTTTCCGTTCATGACCCGCATAGTCCTTGTTCGCCCGGCTCGTCAGCCCTCGTCGCCGGGCTGGCCGGAGACACGGAAGTTCAGCCGCCGGGTGACATTGTAGTCGAGCACCGCGACAAGGAAATAGGCGAGCGCCCATTTGAGATGGTTCAGCGGCCCGCCGTTGGCCTTCATCCAGCCGGCATCCACCGGCGCGCTCGCCGCGATCTCTTCATCGACATAGGCGCGCATGCGATCCGCGAAGGTGCGGTCCTCGATCCGCAGCATCAGCTCGAGGTTCAGATAAAGGCTGCGCATGTCGAAATTGGCCGAACCGAGGTAGACGGCATTCTCGATCACGAAGAGTTTCGTGTGCAGCTTGGTGCGCTGATACTCGAAGATCCGCACGCCCTTGCGCAGCAGCCCGGCATAGGTGAAGCGCGAGGCCGCGACCGTGGCGGTGTTGTCCGATTTGGCGGCGGTCACCACCCGCGCCTTGCCGCGCTTGCCGATCCGGTCCAGCCGCCGCAGCATCGCCGGGTTGGGCGCGAAATAGGCAGCGATCATATCCAGCCGACGCGCGCGCTTCATATCGCGCTTCACCGCGCGCGCCCAGGGGCTCAGCCGCCGCATCGGGCCACCCAGCAGCCAGCGCACCCGCCCGCTCGGTTCGCTCCAGCCCTCCAGCGCCGATCCCAGATCGCGCAACCGCGGTTTCGGCCGCCCCGACCAGTCCGCCAGCGCGTCGAAATAGCCCGCCAGCCGTCCCGCCGCCGGTCCTTCCAGCCACAGGCCGAGATCGCGCCACGCCTGCTGCTCGGCCGTGCCGAAATAATCGTCCGACACGTTGAAGCCGCCGACGATCACCCGCGCGCCATCGGCCAGCGCCAGCTTCTGATGGTTGCGCAGCAGGTAGCGCCGCCCGAAGCGGGGAATGAACCGGCAGACCGCGACGCCGGCGTCCTCCAGCGGATCGAAGAAATCATTGTCCGCCGCCGCATCGCTCCCGAACCCATCGACGATCAGCGAGACCGCGACATCGCGGCGACGCGCCGCGATCAGCGCGTCGCGGACCTGCCGTCCGGCATCGTCGTCCTCATAGATGTAATAGAGGACGCGCAGCGACTCGCCCGCGCCGGCGATCAGCCGCAGCAGCGCGGCAAGCCGCAACGGCCCGCTGTCGAGCAGCCGCAGCCGGTTGCCGTCGACCGTGAACCAGGGTTCCCCCCCGGGTTCGGATATGTCCGCCGCCGCCATCGCACCGAGGCAATGACGACTGGCGGCGCGGGTGGCAAGGCCGCGACGGACGCTTCTGCGCCGAGCTTGTTCATTTCTTGCACGACTTGCTCTAAGGGCCAGGGATGCAGGCCACATTACTCGTCATGCTGGGCGGCGCGATCGGATCCGCCGCCCGCTATCATCTCGGCCGTCTCATGCTCGGCTGGTTCGGCCCCGGCTATCCCTGGGGTACGCTGGCTGCCAACCTGGTCGGCGGGCTGCTGATGGGCGCGCTGGCCGGCGTGCTGGCGCGCAGCAACGCCACGGCGGAGCCTTGGCGGCTCCTGCTCGGCGTCGGCTTGCTCGGCGGCTTCACAACCTTTTCGGCGTTCACACTGGAGACTGCCAACATGATCATACGAGGGCAGACCGGTGGCGCCATCGGCTATGCACTGCTTTCGGTCGCGGGGGCGCTCATGGCGCTGTTCGTCGGCCTTCAGGTGACGAGGGCGCTGCCATGAGCGGCGCCACCACAGCCAGCAGCAGCGACGTCCGCCAGTTCACCGTCGATGCCGACGATGACGGCATCCGGCTCGACCGCTGGTTCAAGCGGCATCTGCCCGACATCAGCTTCGGCACGGTCTCGCGCTGGGCGCGCACCGGCCAGCTGCGCGTCGACGGCAAGCGCGCCAAGGAAGGCGACCGGATCGAGGCCGGCCAGACCATCCGCGTGCCGCCGGCGGAGCCCGCCGCCGCCACGACGAGCGCGCGGCCCAAGCGCCAGCGCGCGCCGCTGAGCGACGACCAGATCGACTTGGCGCGATCGATGGTGATCCACAAGGATGCGCAGGCGATCGTGCTCAACAAGCCGCCGGGCCTCGCGACGCAGGGCGGCACCAAGACGCACGAGCATGTCGATGGGCTGCTCGATGCACTGTCCTACGACCTCGAGGGCCGCCCCAAGCTGGTTCACCGGCTCGACAAGGATACGTCGGGGGCGCTGCTGATCGCGCGCACCGCGCGCGCCGCGGCGCATTTCGCCAAGGCCTTTTCCAGCCGCACCGCACGCAAGGTCTATTGGGCGATCATCACCGGCGTGCCCTCGATCGAGGACGGCATGGTCGAACTGCCGATCGCCAAGCAGCCGGGCTCCGGCGGCGAGAAGATGCATGTCGACGAAAAGGAAGGCAGCCCCGCGCGCACCCGCTATCGCGTGATCGAGCGCGCCGGCAACCGCGCCGCCTGGGTGGAACTGCAGCCCTTCACCGGGCGCACCCATCAGCTTCGCGTCCACATGGCGGCGATCGGCCACCCGATCGTCGGCGACGGCAAATATGGCGGGCAGGAAGCGTTTCTCAGCGGCTCGATCAGCCGCAAGATGCATCTCCATGCGCGGCGCATCCGCGTGGATCATCCCGATGGCGGCCGCGTCGACATGATTGCCGAGCTGCCGCACCATTTCGCCGAAACGCTGTCGAGCCTGGGCTTCGATCCGGCGCTGGGCGACATCCCGCTCGACGACGGGCCGCCGCCACCCACGCGCGCGCAGCTGAAGGCCAAGGCAAAGGCGCATGCCAAGACGGTACGCAAGGAGCGGCGCGGCGAGCGGCGCTCACGCGGGTCGGGCGGCGAGACCGGGGGCGGCAGGAAGCCGTGAACCGCCTCGCGATTTTCGACTGCGACGGCACGCTCGTCGACAGCCAGGCCAATATCTGCCTGGCGATGGAGGCTGCCTTCGCCAGCGCCGGCCTGCCCGCGCCCGAGCGGCAGGCGACGCGCCGCATCGTCGGCCTCAGCCTCGTCGAGGCGATGCGCTCCCTGCTGCCCGACGCCGAGGACGACCTGCACCGCGCGCTCGCCGCGGACTACAAGGCCGCCTTCTGGCGGCTGCGCGCCGAAGGGCTGGTGGAAGAACCCCTGTTCGACGGCATCGCCGCGTTGCTCGACCGGCTGCGCGGCGATGGGTGGCTGCTCGCGGTGGCGACCGGCAAGTCCGACCGCGGCCTCGCGCATGTGCTCGACCATCATGGCCTGACCGGCCATTTCATCTCGCTGCAGACCGCCGATCGCCACCCCTCCAAGCCGCATCCGTCGATGATCGTGCAGGCGATGGCGGACGCCGGTGCCGCGCCGGAGACCAGCGCGATGATCGGCGACACCAGCTATGACGTGCTGATGGCGCTTGCGGCGGGCACACGGGCGCTGGGGGTAGGCTGGGGCTATCACGCGCCGGCCGAACTCACCGCGCTCGGTGCGCACGCCGTTGCCGACCACCCCGCCCAACTCGCCGAGTTGCTGGAGCGTCGATGAACAGCCCGAAAGACGATGCTGCAGCGGCCGAGATGCGCGCGCGATCGCGCTTCGTGCTGCTCAGTCTGATCCGCTTCAGCGGCGCGATCATCGCGCTGGCCGGCGCGGTCGTGGTGGGCAGGCGGCTGGTCGAGCCCGCCGAGATCATCGGCGGGCTGCTGCTCGCGCTTGGCGCGTTCGAGGTGATCCTGCTGCCCACCATCCTCGTGCGGAACTGGAAGAAGCAGCCATGAAGCGCTTCTGGACCGAGGTCGGGGTCGTCGCCGACGCCGAGGGCCTTGCGATCCGGCTCGACGGTCGGCCGGTGCGCACCCCCGGCTGGTTGGCGTTGATCGTGCCGACCGCCGCGCTGGCCGAAGCGATCGCCGAGGAATGGCGCGCGGTGACCGGCGAGATCGATCCGCGCGCGATGCGGCTGACCGGGTTAGCCAACGCTGCGGTCGAGCGCATCGCGCCGAACCCGCGGTGCTTTGCCGACGGTCTTGCCAGCTACGCCGAGACCGACCTGCTCTGCTACCGTGCGGACAGCCCCGCCCCGCTCGTCGCGCGGCAGGCAGCGGCGTGGGATCCGCTGCTCGACTGGGCGGCGGGCCGCTACGACATCGGCTTCACCCTCGCCACCGGCATCATCCATCGCCCGCAACCGCCGGCCACGGTCGAATGCCTCGCCGACGCGACGCGCGCGCGCGATGCCTTCCGCCTCGCGGCACTTTCCCCGATCATCACGATCGGCGGCTCGCTGGTAACCGCGCTGGCGCTCGACGAGGGCGTTATCGACGCCGACGGCGCCTGGAACGCGACGCACCTCGACGAGCTGTGGCAGGAAGAACAATGGGGCGAGGACGCGCTCGCGACACGCGCGCGCGCGGCCCGGCGCGCGGATTTCGACGCCGCGGCGCGGTTTCTGGCGTTGGTCTGACTTTCTCCCCTCGCGGGCAAGCCGGAGGGGGTCTTCAAGCCGGGCAGGCCGCTCCGGTATCGATCCACGCCTTGATCAGCGCCCCGAACTCGGCCTGCGTACCCGGTGCCGGCGTACGCCCGGCACCGGGGTTCCAGCCCCAGCCGACGAGCGAATCCTCCGCCATATGATGGTGGATCTCGGTCAGCGACTTGTTGCCGTTGCGCGCGCGGTCCTTGATCTGGCGGCAGATGTCGCCGAGCGACTTGCCCTCCCATGCCATCGAGGCGGGGGCGAGGTGCCAGTCGGGATGGCCGGGAACGCGCGCGGAATCGACGTTGGTGAGCTGGTGACAGGTCCGGCACTCCAGCCCCGGCGCGCCATGGCCGTCCGCACCGCGCACCACCAGCGGCTGGTGCGGCGTGCCGGCGTCGGTCTGCAGCGGCCGATCGGTGCGCGGATGGCAATTCACGCAGCGCGGGTGCCGGATGACCTTGCCCGCTTCCTCGAACAGCGCCACCGAGCGCGCGGTACGGTCGGCGATGCCGGCGAAGGCGGAGGCCGGCTTGAGCGCGGCGGCAGGGGCACGGGCAGGGGCAGGCGTCGCCGCCTGCCGCGCGATGCCGGCACCGGCGAGACCCAGCCCGAGGGCGATGCCGGTCAGCGCCATGATGCGGGGCGCCATCATACCTGCCTCACCATCGGCAGGCGGCTGGGTCTCGGTCGCCCGAGCGCCGCCATCGCATTGGCGACCGCGGGCGCGGTGCAGGGCACGCCCGGCTCGCCGACGCCGGTCGGCTTCTCGATCGAGGGAAGGATCACGACCGCCACCTCGGGCATCTCGTGGATCCGCAGCGAACGATAATCGTTGAAGTTGCCCTGCTCGACGCGGCCGGCAGCGAGGCTGATCTCGCCGAACAGCGCATGGCCCAGGCCATAGCCGATGCCGCCCTCCATCTGCGCGCGGATCACATCGGGGTTGACCGCGATGCCGCAATCGACCGCGCACCAGACCTTGTGGACCTTCGGCAGGCCATCGACGTCGAGCGACACCTCGGCGATCTGCGCGACGAAGCTGCCGAAGCTCTCGACCACCGCGACGCCCGCCGCGCGGCCCTCACCGCGCTTCGGGCCCGTCCAGTCGGCGAGCTTGGCGACCGCGCGCAGCACGCCCGCGGCGCGGGGCTCTTCACCCATCATCTCCAGCCGTCCCGTCACCGGATCCTTGCCGGCGGCGGCAAGCAGCTGGTCGACGAAGCATTCCACCGCATAGCCGGTGTGGGTGTGACCCACCGAGCGCCACCACAAGGTCGGCACCCGCGTTTCCGGCGCGTGGACACCGCAGCGGAACGCCGGAATCGCGTAGGGCGGGTTCGAGGCCCCCTCGGTCATCGTCGGATCGAGCCCGTCCTTCATCATCCCCTCGAACGGCGATCCCTTGATGAAGCTGTGGCCGGCGAGCGTGCTCGACCAGGCGGTGATCCTGCCGCCTTCCACCTTGCCTCGCAGGCGGTGAACGAACATCGGCCGGTAATAGCCGCCGCGGATATCGTCCTCGCGGGTGCGGATCAGCTTCACCGGCGTGCCGGGGCCGATCGCCTTGGCCACCTCCGCCAGTTCGGCGGCGAGCTCGCAATCGGGCTGTGCGCGACGGCCGAAGCTGCCGCCGGTCAGCAACGTGTCGATCTCGACCTGCTCGGGCTTGAGGCCCAGCACCTTGGCGACGGCGCCCTGGTCGCCCGTCTGCAACTGGCTGCCGGTGCGCAGCAATGCGCGCTTGCCATCCCATTGCAGATAGCCGTCGAGCGGCTCCATCGGCGCATGCGCGAGGAAGGGGAAATGATACTCCGCCTCGATCACCTCGCCGGTGGCGAGCGCCGCCTCCGCATCGCCATGCGCGCTCACCTGCCGGCCGGGGGTGCGGCACAGGGCAGCATAGTCGGCGAACATCGCACTGCTGTCGCGCTGCTCGGCGGCGGCATCGTTCCATTCGACGGTCAGCGCGGCGCGCCCCTTCAGCGCCGCCCAGCTGTTGCGCGCATAGACCGCAACGCCGGTGGGGATCGGCTTGACCGCGACGACCCCCTTCACCTCGAGCGCCGCGGCCGCATCGAAGCGCGCCAGCTTGCCACCGAAGCGATCGGGCCGGGCCACGACGACGGTGAGCATGCCGGGTTCCCGGATGTCGATGCCGAACGTCGCGCTGCCATCGCTCTTCGCCGCGCTGTCCAGCTTGATGCCGACGCGGTCCTTGCCGATCAGCGCGAAGCGCGCCGGATCCTTGAGCGTGACGTTGGGCGGCGGCGGCAGCTTGGCCGCGGCCTCCGCAAAGGCGCCGAAGCCGGACTGGCGGCCCGAGGCGGCATGGCGGATCACGCCGTTGGCGACGGTGATCGACGCGGCATCGACCTGCCATTTCGCCGCTGCCGCCGCGACCAGCATCGCGCGCGCCATCGCGCCGGCGCGGCGCATCTGGTCGAAGCTGTTGGCGATCGCCGAGGAGCCGCCGGTACCCTGGATGCCCATGTTGAGATTGGCATAGAGCCGCACGTCGGCGGGCGCGGAGACGGCGCTGACCTTCGACCAGTCCGCATCCAGTTCCTCGGCGAGCAAGGTCGCAAGGCCGGTATAGGGACCCTGGCCGAATTCGATATGCTTGACGATCACCGTCACGCTGTCGTCGGTGGCGATGCGGACGAAGGCATTGGGATCGGGCGGCGGCGGCGCCTTGGGCGCCTGCCCGCGCGCCGCCATCGGCGGCAGGCTGAGTGCGATGACGAGCCCGCCCGCGCCGGCGATGACCGCGCGCCGGCTGAGTTCGGTTTCGATGAGCATGCGCATCGATCAGCCCTCCAGCGATTTGGCGGCCGCGTGGATCGCGGCGCGGATGCGGACATAGGTGGCGCAGCGGCAGATATTGCCGTTCATCGCGAGATCGATGTCGCGATCGCTGGGCTTGGGGATGCGGCTGAGCAGCGCCGTCGCGCTCATCACCTGGCCGGACTGGCAATAGCCGCACTGCGGCACGTCAAGCGCTATCCAGGCGCGCTTGACCGCCTCGGCCTCCCTGCCCTTCGCGCCTTCGATCGTGGTGACCTTGCGATCGCCCAGCATCGACACCGGCATCGCGCAGGAGCGCAGCGGCTTGCCGTCGAGGTGGACGGTGCAGGCCCCGCATTGGGCGACGCCGCAGCCGAACTTGGTGCCGGTCAGCCCAAGCTCATCGCGGAGCACCCAGAGCAGAGGCGTATCGTCCTCCGCCTCCACCGTTCTTTCGACACCGTTCACGTGAATCGCGTAGGCCATGGCTGCACCTCCGATCTCTGTCGCAACCGAATAACCGGAGCAAGGCTCCGGAACAAGCGAGATCATAGGCATGCACGATGCGGTTCGACCAGCGGCACTTGATCAGGATCAGGATGGCCAAGGTTTACACATCAAGCGCCTCTGCTAGGGTCCGCAGCGATGAAAGAGATGGCTGCGGCCCGCAAAACGTCGGGACCTTATGGGGTCGATGATACCCCGACACCCTGCCACCTCCATCTGCGTCTGGCGACCCGCGCAGGCCATGACGCGGTGGATGCCGCCTTTGGGGCTTTCGGCTTCGATACGGTAGATGCCTATCGCCGCTTTCTCATGGCGCACGCCCGCATCCTGCCGATCGCCGAACGGCTGATCGATCCCGCGTCGCTGGTGGCAGGTTGGCAGCCCCGCGCGGATGGGCTCGCCGCCGATCTCGCCGCGCTGGGTGCTGCGATGCCCGCCACAGTCGATCTTGCACCACCCGCCGACATCGCCGAGCGGTGGGGCGCACTCTATGTGATCGAGGGCTCCCGGCTGGGCGGGGTGATGCTCGCGCGGTCGGTACCCGAAGGCTTGCCCACCGCCTATCTCTCGGCCACGCATCCGCCGGGCGGCTGGAAACGGCTGCTCGCCGCGCTCGATGCGGCCGACACCGGCCCCGCATGGCGCGCTGCGGCGACGCGCGGCGCGCACGCGATGTTCGCCGCCTATCGCCGCGCGGCGGCGATGGACGCAGCGATTGGCTGATCGCGCGGCCGCCTTCCAGGTCGATCTCACCAACTGCGACCGCGAGCCCATCCATGTGCCGGCTCTGGTCCAGCCGTTCGGCTTCCTGATCGCGCTGACCAGCGACTGGCTGGTTTCGCGGGTCTCGGCCAATATCGGCGACTTTCTCGACGTCGACGCGGCGACGATCCTGGGGCAGCCCGCGGGCGCCGTAATCGGCGCCGAGGCGATCCATGCGATCCGCAATCGCATGGCGATGCTGCGCGGTCCCGACGCGGTGGAACGGCTTTTCGATATCATGCTGGCGGCAGACCGCCCCCCGTTCGACGTCGCTGTCCATATCTCCGCTGGCACGATCGTGATCGAGGCAGAACCGGCGATCGTCGAGGATGTCGAGGCGGCCGGGCTGGTGCGCGCAATGGTCGGCCGGCTCGCGCAGGCCGACGGCATGGCCGCCTTCCTGCGCGAAGGCGCGCGGCAGGTGCGCGCGGTGACCGGCTTCGACCGGGTGATGGTCTATCGCTTCGACGATCAGGCCGCAGGCGAGGTGGTGGCGGAGGCGCTGCGCCCCGGCGTCGACAGCTTCCTTGGGCTGCACTACCCGGCCAGCGACATTCCGGCGCAGGCGCGCACGCTCTATCTGCGCAGCATCTTCCGGGTCATCGCCGATGTCGGCGCGACGCCGGTGCCGATCATGCCGACGCTCGATGCGCTGGGCAGGCCGCTCGACCAGTCGCTGTCGGTATTGCGTGCAGTCTCGCCGATCCATGTCGAATATCTGAAGAACATGGGCGTCACCGCGTCGCTGTCGATCTCGATCGTCGTCGAGGGCAGATTGTGGGGGCTGTTCGCCTGCCACCATCATGCGCCGCGCCTGCCCAGCTTCGCCAACCGCACGGCCGCCGAACTGTTCGGCCAGATGTTCGCGCTGATGCTGGAGAGCCGCGAGCGGCGCGAGGCGGCGGATTACGAGACGCGCGCGCGCGCGGTGACCGACCGGCTGATGGCCACCGTCGCGGAACATGGCGACCTGCTCGCCAATGCCGACTGGCTGGGCGAGGTCGTGGCGGACACGATCCCCTCCGACGGGGTGGGGGTGTTGCTCAATGGCGCGACCGCGCTGAGCGGGCTTACCCCGAACGCCGTGCAGTTCCTGGCGCTCGCGCAGCATTTGAACCGGCTCGCATCGAGCCAGGTGTTCGCCACCGACAGCATCGCGACGATCCTGCCCGAGGCCGCCGACTATGCCGACATCGCCGCCGGGCTGATCGCGATCCCGCTGTCGCGCAGCCCGCGCGACTATATCGTGCTGTTCCGCAGCGAACGGCTGCGATCGGTGCGCTGGGCGGGCAGGCCCGAAAAGCCGATCGACTATGGCCCAAACGGCCCGCGGCTGACGCCGCGCAAGAGCTTCGAGGCGTGGAGCGAACTGGTGCGCGGCAGCAGCATGCCCTTCACCACCGCAGAACGCCGCGTCGCGGAAACCTTGCGCACCGGCATGCTCGAAGTGCTCATCCGGATGAGCGAGGAAGCCGGCAGCGAGCGGCAGCGCGCGCATGAACGGCAGGAATTGCTGATCGCCGAGCTCAATCACCGGGTGCGCAACATCCTCTCGCTGATCCGCGGGCTGATCTCGCAGACGCGCGGCAGCGCCGAAACGGTCGAGCAGTTCACGGCCACGCTGGAGCATCGCGTGCAGGCGCTGGCGCGCGCACACGACCAGGTGACCGCCGATCGCTGGGGCCCGGCGCGGCTGACCGACCTGATCGAGATCGAACTGGGCGCCTATGCCGGCGTGCGGCGGGACCATGTCCATCTCGACGGACCGAACGTGCTGCTCCACCCGACGGCGTTCACCACGCTGGCGCTGGTCGTCCACGAGCTGATGACCAACGCCGCCAAATATGGCGCGCTGTGCGACAGCGGCACGGTGACGATCCGCTGGACGATCGACGGCGGGGGCGCGATGCGCCTCGACTGGATCGAACGCGATGGCCCGCCGGTCCAGGCGTCCACGCGCCGCGGCTTCGGCAGCACCATCATCGAGCGATCGGTGCCCTATGATCTCGGCGGCGAGGCCAAACTGGCCTATCGGCTGCAGGGGCTGGAAGCGTCGTTCGTCATTCCCGCGCGCCACATCGCCGGGGTCTCCACCGCGATCGACGCGCGCCGCGCCCCCGCCACGCCGGAACCGGCGACCCGGCCGCTGGACGGCAAGACGGTGCTGCTGATCGAGGACAGCATGATCATCGCGCTCGATGGCGAGGATGCGCTGCGCGCGCTGGGTGCCAGCCGCGTGCTCACCGCCGCCAATGTGCGCCAGGCGATGGCCTTGCTCGACGCCGAGGCGGTCGATTTCGCGGTGCTCGACTATAATCTGGGCAACGAGACGAGCGCCCCTGTGGCCGAACGGCTGGTGAGCGCGGACATCCCCTTCATCTTCGCGACCGGCTATGGCGAGGCGGTGTCGGATGAGACGCGCTTTCGGGGGATACGGACGCTCTCCAAGCCTTATGGCGCCGCACAAATCGCCGCCTTGCTGTGACCTGCATCACCTGCCGCCCGCGGATTGGGCCGTAAGATTTTCGCATGTTGCGTATCCTGCATCTTCTGGCGCCCCTGGCGCTGCTCGGGGCGTGTAGCGAGGCGGCTCGCGGCCCGGACGTACCGGATGAGGTCCGCGTGTCGGCGGACAATGTCGAGGCCTATGGCATGGAGCGCGCGCTGACGCTGGAGCCGGACGCGCACGACGATGCCATCACGCTTCAGGAAGAGGCCGACGCGATCGCCGCGGAAAGCGCCGACCGCGCGGCGCAGATGCGCACCGGCCGCGCGGTGGTGGGGCACTGAGGCAGTGGATGCGCAGGAGCCGGTCAGTCGAGGCTGTAGCCGAAACGCTCGACCCAGGGGGTGAGAATAGGCAAGACCGGTTCGAGGTGACGTCGATAGCGGCGCCATCGCCCCGACGCCCTTGCATGGATCGGCTCTGCCACCTGTGCATAGCTCGCCGTAGCGATATGAACCCGCCGCGCCGCGCTCGTCCGATTGTCCAGAACCGTGTCGCGCCAAGGCAGGTCGAGGAAGGCGAGCAATGCCCGCATCTCTCCGTCGAGATCGGCTATCATGCGCTCGTAGCGAACGTGGTGAACCCGTAACGGCAGCAACGCCGCGGTCCGCGTCCAGGCCTCCATCGACAGATGATAGAGTTTGGCCGCGCTTTCGATATCATGGAACTGCACCATCGCACGATTGATCTGGAAACGCGCCATGAAGCAGCTCAGCACGACATCGCAAGGATGCCGTTCCACGAACACGATCGGGCTGTCGGGAAAGATGCGACCGATCAGCGCCGTGCGAACGAGATTCATCGGAAATTTATCGACGATGAGCCGCTTCTCGTCGCGATCGGGACGAATTTTTGACAGTAGATCGAAATAGGTCGTGCGAAACGCATCGATGTCGCGGGATGTCGAAGTGTCGATCGCGGTGCTGTCTAAATCGATCATCGCCTCGATCCGCTCCACGATCGGCTCTTCTTCGAGCACATCGAGTTCGGGAAGGTTCATCAACAGCGTATCGAGCAAGGTCGTGCCGGAACGCGGAAAGCCGACGATGAAGACCGGCGCCGTCAACCCGGGCGATGGCTCGGCACGGGACCAGGCGGCAACGCGGTCGGCAGTCAATCGCGTGATCGTCGACCTGACATGGCCCGGAAAATCCTGCGCGCGGGCATAGGCGCTAGCCGGGCCCTCTGCCGAGAGGCGGTTCATCTCCGTGAAGGCCGCAAATGCGCGATCGGCATCGCCCATCCGGTCTGCGAGTTCGCCGATAAGCTGTGCGCGCCGTCCGGCGCTGACGCCGCCGACGGCGGCCTCTGCGAGCGGTAGCGCCTCTGCGAAGCGCCCGCGGCGCTTGAGCAGCCAAGCCTCTATGAAACCGATCGCCGGCGCATCGAGCCCCGCAGCGCGCGCCGACGCGACGAGTGCTTCGAGCGCATCGAGCCGGTTCAGCGCTTCCAACAGCATGCCATATTCGACATAGGCCGGGATATGGCGCGGATCGCGTTCGAGGGCCCTGCGAAATGCGGCCTCGGCCGCGGCAAAATCGCCTGCCGCATGCTCCGCGAGCCCAAGCTCGACGCAGAGCGGCACATCTGCGGGGAACCGCGCCGTGGCGGCCCTCAACGACTCGCAACGCTCGCCATGCCGCTCCACCTTGGCCAATGCCTTGGATAGCGCGATGTGGAATGCCGGCTGGACGTTGATGGCCAACGCCTTGCGGTATGCCTCGACCGCCTCGTCGATCTCGCCCAGTTCCGAGAGGAGCAGCCCGAGATTGTACCAGCTCTCATAATCGCCAGTATAATCGGCCAGCACGCGACGATAGCCCGCTACTGCTGCTTGCGTCGCTCCTTCCTGCTGGTCGACGAAGGCTATGATCCGGCGGAGTTGCGGCACGTCCGCCACGGCCGCGACCCGACGAGTCTCGTCATAGTGACCAGTATTGGCGAGCGCGAAGGCGAAGCTGATCCGCAGCGGCAAGCTGTCCGGCGTATCGGCGAGCGCGGTACGCAGATGGGGCAGGCTCTCGGCCGTCCGGCCGCTCTGCAATGCAACCATGCCGAGCAGCGCGGAAAGCGCGGCGACCTCATGACCCTTCGCCGCGACTTGCCGGGCGATTTGCTCGGCACCCGCGAGATCGCCCTGACGATAGCGCTGATAGGCGTCAGCCAGAAGAGCCTCGGCGCCGGACATCATTCGAACCTCAAAAAAAGGGGTGGCGTGCAAGCACGCCACCCCCGGTCATTAGGTTTAAATTCGCTCGATCAGAAGCGGATCTTGCCGCTCACGAAGAACGAGCGCCCGAGAACGTCGTAGAACGTCGGGAAGGTGTTGCTCTGCTCACCATTGCCGCCACTCTGCGTGCTGGCCGAGAGCGGGGGCTGCTTGTCGAACATGTTCGACACGCCGACCTGCAGGTTGAGATTGTCGGTGGCATCGAAGCTCGTGGTCAGATCGAAATAGTTCTGAGCCTTCATACGCTCCACGCCGTACAGCGTATCGGGATCGTCGTCGTTCGCCTTCCCAAGATAACGCCACATGACCGAGGTCGTGAGCGCACCCGTCGTGAGCGAGGTGCGGAAGGTGTGCCGCCACTTCGGGGTGGGCACGCCGCACTGCGCACCGAAGTTGCCGGCGCACTGATAGTCGAAGTCGAGACCGACGACCGGCGTGACGCGATAGTTGATCAGACGCGTGCCGTTGAACTGGAACGACAGGCGCGTGTCTTCCGAGCCGAGCACGGCGCCGAGCGGCAGCGAGTAACGGGCCGTCACGTCGACACCGGAGGTCTTCAGACCACCCGAGTTGACGTAGCCGTCACGGAAGCTGTCGATCTGGCCGAGCGAGTTACGCGTGACCGCATCACAATAGGCCTGCTCGAAACGATCGAAGCAGAGGCGGCCGATGACGTCCGTGCCAACACCCGACAGGATGAGGCCGTCGATCTTGATGTTGTAATAGTCGACCGTCAGCGAGAAGCGCGGAACGAACGACGGCGTGAACACAGCACCGAGGGTGTAGGTCTTCGCGGTTTCTTCCTGCAGATCGGAATTGCCGCCGAGGAAGGTCAGCGGGTTGACGTTGTTTGGATCCGCGAGGTTGAGACGCGCCGTCGCGCCAGCCGCGCCCGTAGCGTCGAGGATCGCCGCCGGAACACCCTGAGCGAGACAGATGTCACGCAGCTGGCCGGTCGGCACCGCTTCGGTGGCGCAGCCATCGGCGTTGCCCGCGAAGCTCACGGTGTTACCAAGGAACAGTTCGTTGACGCTCGGGCCGCGAACCGCCTTCTGATACTGGCCGCGGAAGACGAGGTCTTCGACAGGCGCCAGACTCGCGCCGGCCGACCAGGTGAAGACGTTGCCCGGCGCGTTCGAATAGTTGGAGTAACGGGCGGCGCCGTTGAGCTCCAGGCTATGAATGAACGTGTCCTTGAGCAGCGGCACGCGGATTTCGCCGAAGAACTCGGTCACGCTGTAGCCACCCGCGGTCGGCTGACCCGGGTTGAAGCCGGCAACGTTGCCCGAAGACAGGAACGAGTCCGGGGTGATCGCGCCATTTTCCGAGCGCCATTCCGCACCCAGCGCGAGACCGACACCACCGGCGCCGAAATCGACCAGGTTCGGGTTGGTGATCGCGAAGCTGGCGACCTGAGTGGTATATTCCTCGAGGTTGGTCGCACCGATCGAGATATAGTCGATCGCTTCCTGGCTCAGATTGTTCAGACCGAAGATGTTCGCGGGGGCGCAGCCCACCTGGCCGCCGGCGCAGACGAGGTTGCCGTTGGCGTCGAACGCGGTCGTCGTCGCCGCGAGGAAGCGGTCGATCGCGACGTTGCCGAGCTGACGCTGCGAGTTCTTCGTGCGCGAATACATGTAGTAGCCATCATAGGAGAAATCCCCCGTGATGCTGCCCTTCATGCCGGCGACGATACGGAACGCATTACGTTCGTCGAAGTTCGCGCGCGGACCGATTTGGGTCGTACGGAAGTTCCAGCCCGGAGCCGACACATAGCCGTCGCCATCGGTGTCCAGCGCGGCAAGCGCGTTCTGGAACGCCGGCGCAAAGAAGGGCGAGTCGACCTGCAGGGTCAGCGGGCCGGTGACGCCTTCGCCGAACGGCGTGCCGTTGCCGATCGGGGTCGCGGCGAGCTGCGCGGTAACGCGATTGTTCGCGAAGGTCGTTTCCAGATAGGGCGTGAAATGCTCGTTGATCTCATACTCCGCCATCGCGCTGATGATGAAGCGCTCCTGCGGAACCTGGAGATAGTTGATCGGGCTGAAGTTGTAGCCATCGCCAGCCGTATAGCACTTGCTCGATCCATCCGGATTGAAGGCCTGGATATCGACATTGGTGCAGCCAGGGATGCCGCCGTTGCCGAGCAGGGCGCCAAGGCCGGGGATGTTGACTCGCCCCTGCGGGATCGACGGGGAGCCGCCGGCGGCGTAAATCGGCGAGCCGTCCTGATCGTCGTTCAGCGCGTTGCGCGAGAATGAGCGCTCACCAGCGAAGGTCGGCTTGCGCTTCGTGTACGAACCGTACAGCGTGACGTTACCGCGACCATCGGCGAAGTTCGAACCGATCGTGCCGTTGATGTCCCAGATCTGGCCATCGCCACGCTCGGTCATCGTGTAGGAGCTGCCGAGCTCGACACCCTCGAAGTCCCGCTTGAGGACGAAGTTGACGACGCCCGCGATCGCGTCCGAACCATAGACGGCCGACTGGCCGCCGGTGACCACATCGACGCGCTCGAGCAGCGACGACGGGATGGTGTTGAGATCGACCTGCTGGGTGACGTCGAACGACATGTAACGACGGCCGTCGACCAGGACGAGCGTGCGCTGGCCGCCGAGGTTGCGCAGGTTGGCGGTCGCGACGCCGCCACCGGGGTTGTTCGAGGTCGACGAGGTGACCGCAGTGACCTGCGGCAGATCGTTGAGGACGTTTTCGATGTTCGCCGACGATGCGCGCAGCGAGATATCCTGCGCGGTAACGACGTTGAGCGGGCTGTTCGCTTCGAGATCCGGACGCGCAAGACGCGAACCGGTGACGATGATGGCATCCCCTTCGCTGCCGTCGGCGGGAGCGGCATCCTGGGCGAAGGCAGGCGCGCTGATCAGCGCAAGACCCAAGGCACCCGTACTCAGCGCCGAACGGCTGAGAAAAGCATAGGATTTAGTCAATTGCGGTCCCCTTTGCTCAAACATGCATGCGCGATGTTTGGTCGTGTGTTTCATGGCCATGATAGGTGACGCGCACATTTGGGCCCCGTGCGCGATGCCACCTTGCCAATGAAAAGAGTGATGCATGATAAGGACTCGGCCTGTAAAGCCGAGCTCAGAGCAGTATGACGGATGTTTTCGGGCTGTCGCCGAAATGCAACACTGGTCGTTGTGGAGACGACACGGCGCGGAATGTGCGGCAGGTCGTTTCGAAGGTTTCAGGGAGGGTTTCGTGAAATTTTATGCGGCATTAACCGCCATCTTCATTCCGATCATGGCGTGGTCGCCCCCCGTTCGTGCTGACGACGCCAAGCCCGGCGCGAACGATGCGCCTCCGGCTGCGTTTCAGAGCCTGATCGATTGCCGCACGCTCCAGGAGGACAGCGCTCGACTTGCATGCTACGATAAGCAGGTCTTCGCGCTCGCGACCGCGCGCGAGAACCGCGACGTCGTGATCGTGGACCGCGAACAGATCCGCAAGACTCGCCGCTCGCTCTTCGGCCTGACGCTTCCCCAGCTCGATATCTTCGGCGGCGGCAAGGACGCCGAGCAGGAGGAAGAGGCGTTCGTCCAGATCGAAACCACGATCGCGGCAGCGTCGCAGCGCGACGGCCATTGGACGATCACGCTCGAGGATGGTGCGCGCTGGCGACAAACCGATACGCGCGCGATGGCGCGGGACCCTGCACGCGGAATGGCGATCAAGATCCGTCGGGCAGCCATGGGCAGTTTTCTTGCCAATGTCGGCAATCAAACGGCGATCCGTGTGATGAGAATCAACTAAACCCCAGACGTATTACCAAGAGCGATAGCAGCAGGCGTCAAATCCCTGATCCTCCAGCATCGCTCTTGCCGAAACGCTGGAGAACCGTATCGACGACGCGAAGCGCGTCTTTCTCGGCTTCGTCCAGATAGGGATTCCAGACATCGAAGATCAGTACGGCCCGCATCTCCGTGCCGTCGTTCCACGCCTCATGCTCGATCGTGTCGTCGAATATCCATGCTTCACCCGACGGCCAGGCGCGCGTCTCAGAACCGACACGAAAGCGACAGCCTGCGGGAACGATGAGAGGCAGGTGAACGACCGCGCGCGTGTTGGTTACGCCATGGTGCGGAGGAATATGCGTGCCGGGCCGGAGCAGCGAGAACATCGCCGTCGGACCGCGGCCGGCGATATCGAGCATCGACACCTTCGCCAGTGCCGCCATCGTCGCAGGGCAGCGTCGGGCGATCTCATCGACCCGATTGCCGTCCTTCCAAAGGAACACCGCGCTCCAATCGACGGAGTTGTTGAGGTCGCGCCATTGGTTGACCGGTTCGCCGGCCGCGACCCTGACATAAGGACCGCCGGTTACGCCTTCGCGAATCAGGCGCAGCAATTCCTCGAGAATGACCGAACTCTGCGCTTCGAAACTTTCCAGCCAGGGAAAGAGCGCACGATCGAAAAACTGTATGGCCGGCAGATACGGAAAATGCAGACCCGCCGGCTTGTGGACATAGATGCTGCGCCGACCCGCCAATATATCGAGGCAGTGTTCGAGACGCTGCGAAACGGTCGAACGGCTGCCCAGCGCCGCGCGGATCGTTGCATCGATATCCTGATCGGCTTTCTGCACCAGCGCATGACCATGTTCGAGCATCGGCCGTATTGCGGGTGAAACCGCGTCCAGCGCGGGCGCGGCATCGAGCAGATTGCGATAGGCGCGAACCGCTTCCGCCTCGCGGCCGTGGCGCTCGAGCCACTGCGCCTTGTGAAGCAGCGCAAGCACGAAATAAGGGTCGATCTCCAACGCCTTTTCAAGCGCTGCGCGCTCATTGGCTGCGTCGCCTGCCGCCCGCAGCGCGAATGACAGGTTGAGCCAGATCGGCGCTGCGCCAGGATTTGCAGCGGTAGCGCGCCGTAGCAGGGCACACGCGCTTTCGGCATCGCCCGCGGCAAGTACCCGGTTGCCCAGCGCATTCAGCGCCCGCGGATCCTCCGGCGAAAGCCTGAGCACTTCCTGATAGGCGCGGACCGCATCTTCGCGTCTGTTCTCGTGCCATGCCTGCGCTGCGGCAGCCAGCAGCGAGTCGACCGGATGCCGCGGGTCCGGTCCGCTCATCCGCGCGAACGCAGCCAGCCGGTCACGCTCAACCTGCGGCGGTCGGCCGCCGGGCTGACCAGCGAAACGCTGTGGACGCTGGGGACCTGGAACAGGTCAAGCGTGTTGAACCCCGGCGCGACGCCATGAAACGCCGATGCATGCCGGTCGTGAAACATCAGCAATCCCCCCCATTCGATCCGCCAACCCTGCGTGACGCCGAGCACGTAAGCGGCATGCCTCGACTTGCCGGGGACCTGGTCGTCATGCCCGGTCAGAAAATCGCCCGGCGCATAAGACGTTGCCTGGGCGTCAGCGAAATCGATCTCGGGATGCCCGGTGACCCTCCGCACGAAGTCGAGCATTTCCTTCGACGACATCCAGCGCGTCAGCGCGTCAGCGACATTGTCGGCCGGCGGCGTCACCGAAGGATCGTCGCAGAGCCGGATCGACTCGTAACGATGCTGGAACCCATCCCGGGCGCCCAGCATCACCGCGTCGTCGAGCGCACGCAGCCGGTCGAACGACATCTGCGACCGCACCTCCCGGCTCAGTTCATAAATCTTGTCGCCGCTGTTGATGACCTGCACCCAGTCCCCGCGCGCTTCGAGCTCATCTCGGACTGCTGCTGCCATCGCGTCGCTTGCGAACAGCTGCTCGACCCGGACATGCCCGTGCGCGGCGAATTGCGCGGAGAGCCGCGCGCGATCGAGATCGGGATTGAGACGCAACAGGGCAGGCGCCGCAACCGGCCGTTCGGGAGAGACGAAAATCTCCGACATGGCTGGATCATGATCCCCCAAGGCGGTGCGCAACAAGGTCTGCGGATATCCAGATCCGCTCGCCCTTTCCGTTGTGCGGACGGTGTACCACGCGCAGCCAGCCTGGCAGCATGAGCAGGCGCCCTGCAGCGGGCCGCAACACCGCCTCCTCCATATAGATCGCACCGCCCTGCTGCAACTGAAGGCGCAGTCGCAGATCGGGATCCTCCATTAGCGGGGCAGGTAGCCGCGGATCCTCGATGACCAGTTCGCCGCCGGTCGCATTCCGATCGCCGGCATAGCCATCATCGATGAAATAGAGCGCACGCCAGAAGGCGTCGTGCCGCTTCGAAGTCTCGCCCACTTCGCCCCTCTGCGCAACATAGGCCGTCATCGTCACGTCCCAGCGATAGCGCGGCACCTCACGCGCGCCGACATCAAGCGTGAGCCGATCGGCGGCGGCGCGTAACTCCCCGGCAAGAAGAGCCGCCCCCTCGCCGCCCCATATCGCCAAATCCTCCGAAAACTTCCATGCCTGCGCCATTTCTGCGCGCCCGGCGATGCCGGGGCGGCGCGCGCCGATTGCTGCCGCAAGCATGCCATTGAGGCGTGCCGGCTCCGCGACGGTGCCGACGCCCAACGATGTCGCGAACAGCAAGTTTACCTGCGCCGAGGATGCGATCATGCCGCCGGAGACGCGATCATGTTGATGGCGATCGAGATACGGGTGCCGCGCCCCCGATAGACACGTACCGAATGGGGGAGAAACGATGGAAATGCCAGGAGCAGGCCGGTTCGCGGCCGCACCCAGGTTTCGTGCTCGTCCGCCGAGCCGTCTGGGCCGCGCTGGCGCAGATCCGGCGTGCGCATGCGCAGATAAGGCATGCGCGGATCGATCAAAACCAGTTCGCCACCAAGGGCGGGGTCGGGATCGCCGTCATAGCCATCGTCGACATAGTAGACCGCGGACAGATAGGATCCCGGATGCCAGTGGCTCTGGTTGGAATCGCCATCCTCATTGACATTGGCCCACATTTCCGGCTGCCAGCGCGTCGGCTGTGCTGGCGCGTCGGGACGCACCGTCACGCGACCGGCAAGATCGACGGCCTGGCGCGCCAGCACGGCCGCAGCCTCCCCGCCCCACGACACCATGTCGTTCTTCGACTGCCAGCCGCGCACATTGGACATGTTCACGCCGGCATCGTCGCGACGCCGGTTCGATATGACATCGCGCAACGCAATGTTGAGGGCGCCGCGCGGATCGAACTGCTGCGTATAGACCGGCGTCGGAAAGAGTGGCAGCACTTTCATCCGACGCTCGACCCACGGCGAAAGCACGCAGCCCGCCGCCCATCGCGTTCGGACGCAGCATTTCCCGAAAAAACAGTCAGCACCGATTTGGCCCCGCCGCCGACTCGTCCACCATCATTCAGGAATGACCTGCTCCGATCCGCTGTGCGACAATCTGATGGTACTGGCCGTCGCTTGTAAAGCCGGACTCGCGCCCGTCGCAATTTTGCCGCGCGGTGTAGCCATTGCGCAACGAACCTGACCGCGCGGAATGCGTGATCCGGTTACAACGGTTTCATCGCAGCCGGTGGTCGCGAGACTCGAAGCCGGGGCGTTGCGCGGCAAGATTGGAGGACAGCCCGAAGTATCCGGAAGAACAAGTTTGGAACGTGTTCCGTGTTTCACAACTCCATCTGACCTATTCAGATCATCCAGTGCTTCGATTACCCGTCACTGATTTTACGGCGCCATCGGCCCGGCGAGCAGCAAGGGATCGATGCGCTCATCGCGCCACTTCATGCTCCAGTGCAGATGTGGGCCGGTCGCACGGCCGGTCCGGCCGATCTCGCCGATCTTCTGGCCGCGGCGCACCACCTCCCCCTCGCGCACGTCGATCTTCGAGAGGTGGAGGAAAGCGCTGTTGAGCCCCATGCCATGGTCGAGCATCAAGAGCCGGCCTTCGAGCGTGAAATCGCTCTCCGCCGCCAAGGTCACCACGCCAACCGCGGGCGCTATCACCGGCGCACCGGCCCCGCCCGCGACATCGACGCCGCTGTGAAAGGCGCCGGGCTCTCCGCGATAGATGCGCTGCGACCCGAACAGTCCCGAGATTCGCCCACGCGCCGGCCACAGGAAGCGCTGCCGCCAGCCATCGACATCATGGTCGGCGGCACGCGCGGCGTTGATCCGCGCCAGTTCGGGCGGGCGACGGCGCCGAAACTCCGCGCTGGGCTGCGAGACCCTGGGCAAGGTCGAGAGATTCTCGATCCGCCATGCGCGCGGCGCGATGGTGAGCGTCTGGCGCAGGCTGCGGCCTGACGCGGTGGTCGCGACCAGTTCGGCGCTGGTGCCGAAATCCCGCCCGAAAGCGATCACGAAGCGGCCATCCGTCGCCAGCGGGATCGGCTTGCCGTCCAATGTCAGCGCGGTGGTGCCGGCCGGCGCGGTACCGAGCACGACCCCGCCCTGGCTGATCGCGCCTTCAAGCGCGAAGTCGGCCACCTCCGGCGCCTGCGTGGCGCGCTGCGACACGGTCGGCGGTGTCGGCGGCAACGGTTCCGCCTCGATCCGCGGCAGCGCCTGCGCCTGCACGCCAACCGCCGCGCAGCCCGCCAGCAATCCGATCAGCGGCCAGCCGGGATGCGACGACCGGCCGCCATGGATCACCGGGCAAGCTCGCGCTGCACCGAGATCTCGGCCGACGCATACGGCTCCTGGCGCGCGACGCTCCAATAGCGCAGCGCCTCCAGCGGGATCTTGTCGCCGCTCACCGCGCAGACGACATGGTCGCCCGCCGCCAGCACACGAAACCCGTTGGCCATGTAATGGAGCCGCGCAGGGCGGCTGGCCTGTGACATCAGCATATCGATCAATCCCATACGACCCTGGTCGCGCTAGAGCAGCTTCGGCTGCCGGTCTGCCTGCAGACCATAAGCGCCGCTCCCCGGCCGCTCAACCTTCGCATCGACGGGGCCGTCGGCGAAGTGCAGCACGAGCGCGCCCGCGGCGCGCGCGTCGGTCGAATCCTTGACCACCGCACCGCCTGCCCGGCGGGTGACGAACACATAGCCGCGCTCGAGCGGCTTTTCCGGGTTGAGCGACTGGACCAGCCGCCACGTGGCATTCAGCCGCTCGCGCGCGCGGTCGAGCCGCTGGTCGAGCATCGCCGGCCGCAGCGCGCCCGATGCGCGCGCCAACTCCCCGCGCGCATCCGCCAGCCGCCGGCCGAGCCCGCGCCGCAGCCGGTCTCCCAGATCGTCGACGCGCTGGCGCTGCGGCTGGAGCAGCCGATCCGGCGTCGGCAGCAGCCGCGCCAGCGCGGTCAGCCGTTCCCGCCCGAGTTGGTGATAGCGCCGCGCGCACCGCTCGGTCCGCAGCCCCATCTCGCGCAATTGCTGGCGCAGCTCCGCGCGCACCGGCACCGCGATCTCCGCGGCGGCGGTGGGCGTCGGCGCGCGGACGTCGGCCGCATGGTCGCACAAGGTGGTGTCGGTCTCATGGCCGACCGCCGAGATTGTCGGGATCGAGCAGGCGGCGACCGCGCGGACGACAACCTCCTCGTTGAACGCCCACAGGTCCTCGATCGAACCGCCACCCCGCGCGACGATGACGAGATCGGGGCGCGGCACCGGTCCGCCCGGCTGGATCGCATCGAACCCGCGCACCGCCGCCGCCACCTGCGCGGCGGCACCCTCGCCCTGCACCTGCACCGGCCAGACCAGCACGTGGGTGGGGCAGCGATCCTCCAGCCGGTGGAGGATGTCGCGGATCACCGCACCCGTGGGCGAGGTGACGACGCCGATCACGCGCGGCAGGAAGGGCAGCGGCCGTTTGCGATCGCGATCGAACAGCCCCTCGCCCGCCAGCTTGGCCTTCAGCTTTTCCAGCAGCGCCATCAGCGCGCCTTCGCCGGCCAGTTCCATGCGATCGATGATGATCTGATATTTGGAGCGGCCGGGATAGGTGGTCAGCCGCCCGCTGGCGATCACCTCCACGCCATCCTGCGGCGAGAAGGCGAGGCCGCTGGCGCTGCCCTTCCAGATCACCGCATCGATCACCGCGCGATCGTCCTTGAGCGCCAGATAGGCGTGGCCGGAGGCGGCGCGCTTCCACCCGGAAATCTCGCCGCGGAGGCGCACATGGCCGAACCGATCCTCGACGACGCGCTTCAGGCTTTGCGAGAGTTCGCTGACGCTGAGCGGCGCTGCGTTGTCGCCCGGCGGTACCTCGGCTAACAGCCGCCCGGTTTCGTCGGGAAAAAAGGGGTCGACCATGAATGTCCTGCTGCTTGGGTCGGGCGGGCGCGAACATGCGCTGGCCTGGCGGCTCACGCAATCGCCGCTGCTCGATACGCTGTTCGCCGCGCCGGGCAACCCCGGCATCGCCGACCATGCGACGATCGTCACGCTCGAGCCGACCGACGGGGCCGCGGTAACCGCTTTCTGCGCCGAGCAGGACATCGGCCTCGTCATCGTCGGGCCGGAGGCACCACTGGTCGCCGGCGTTGCGGACGATCTGCGCACCGCCGGCATCGCGGTGTTCGGCCCCGGCAGGGCGGCGGCGCAGCTCGAAGGCTCCAAGAGCTTCACCAAGGCGCTGTGCGACCGCGCCAACATCCCCACCGCCAGCTATGTCCGCGCCGCCGCGCTGGACGAAGCGCTCGCCGCGCTGCCGCAGTTCGCGCTGCCGGTGGTGGTGAAGGCCGATGGCCTCGCCGCAGGCAAGGGCGTGATCATCGCCGCCACGTCCCAAGAGGCGGAAGAGGCATGCCGCACCATCTTCGGCGGCGCCTTTGGCGAGGCAGGTGCCGAGGTGGTGATCGAAGAGTTTCTCGAAGGCGAAGAGATCAGCTTCTTCGCGCTGACCGATGGCGTCTCCGCGCTGCGCTTCGGCTCGGCGCAGGATCACAAGCGCGTCGGCGATGGCGATGTCGGCCCCAACACCGGCGGCATGGGCGCTTACAGCCCGGCCAGCGTGCTGACGCCCGAGATCGAGGCGCAGGTGATGGCGGACATCATCGAGCCGACCGTCAGGACGATGGCGGCGGAAGGCACGCCGTGCGGCGGCGTGCTGTTCGCCGGGCTGATGCTCACCGCAACCGGCCCCAAGCTGATCGAATATAATGTCCGCTTCGGCGATCCCGAATGCCAGGTGCTGATGATGCGCTTCGACGGCGACCTGCTGGTGCTGCTGCGCGCCGTCGCCGAGGGCCGGCTGGCGGGCGCCGAGCCGCCGCGGATGATCGCCGATGCGGCGCTGACGGTGGTGATGGCGGCCAATGGCTATCCCGGCACGCCGGCCAAGGGCGGCACGATCGAGGGCATCGCTGCCGCCGAGGCGGACGGCGCCAAGGTGTTCCACGCCGGCACCGCGCTCTATGGTGGCGCGCTGACCGCAAGCGGCGGCCGCGTGCTCGCGGTCACAGCGACCGGCGCGACCGTGGCGGCGGCGCAGGCCACGGCCTATCGCGCGGTCGATGCGATCGACTTCCCGACCGGCTTCTGCCGCCGCGACATCGGTTGGCGCGAGGTGGCGCGCGAGCGGGGAGGCGGCTGACATCGCCCTCCGCCGGAGTTCCTGCGGCTGACCGGCCTCGCCGAAACACGGCCGCAGCCCGGCGCCGGCCCCGCCGGGCAGTAACGCGAAAAAGGCGCCTGCACGTGGTGCAGGCGCCCCTTCGGTTGCCGCCAGCGGCTTTCGACAGCGCCTAGTTCGGCGCCTGACGCGCCTGGCGCGCTCGTGCCTGGGCCTCGGCACGGGCCTGCTGGGCCTGCGCGCGCGCCTGCTGCGCCTGTTCGGCACGCGCCTGTTGCTGGGCACGTTGCTGCTCCGCACGTGCCTGCTGCTGGGAGCGCTGCTGCTCTGCCCGAGCCTGTTGCGCTTGTTCGGCACGCGCCTGCTGCTGGGCACGCTGTTGCTCCGCCCGCGCCTGCTGCTGGGAGCGCTGCTGCTCTGCCCGAGCCTGTTGCGCTTGTTCGGCGCGCGCCTGTTGCTGGGCACGTTGTTGCTCCGCTCGCGCCTGCTGCTGCACGCGAGCGCGTTCCTGCGTCTGTGCGCGCGCGGCAGATGCGCGTTGCTCCGCCTGGGCGCGCACCGCCTGCTGGCGCTGCTCGGAAGCCTGCCGCCGCGCCGCGGCCTGCGCGTCCGCCTGTTGCCGCTGGCGCTGCGCGGTTGCAGCAGCGCGTTGCTGCTGCTGCGCTTGGCGGCTGGCCTCGGCGCGTTGCGCCTGCTGCTGGCGTTGCGCTTCGGCGCGCTGTCGGACCTGCGCCTCACGCTGGGCCTGCTGCCCGTCGACCTGCGCCTTCCGTTGCGCCTGCTGGCGATCGCGAAGCTGTTCCTGCCGTAGCGCCTGCTGGCGATCGACCTGCGCCTGGCGCTGCGCCTGCTGGCGATCCTGCTGGGTGGCCCGACGCTGCTGCTGCTGCGCCTGCCGCGCTTCGGCCTGTCGCTGGCGCTGCTCGGCGGCGCGCTGCTGCTGCATCGCTTGGATGCGATCCCGCTGCTGATCGCGAATGGTGTCGCGCCGTCCGGCCAGCGCCTCGCGCTGTTGCCGCTGGGCGTTCTGCCGTTGCGCCGCAACCTGTTGCTGGCGCCGCTCCACCAGCAGGCGCTGGCGTTCGGCATAGCGCCGCTCCTGTTCGGCCCGGCGTTCGATCAGCGCATTGTTGCGGTCGTCGCGCGCCGCGGCGGCGATGAGCGTAGGCCGGTCGCCGCGGAAATCGCGCGCCGCCCACGCATCATAGCGTCGTGCCTCGGCCTGACGCAGCACGCGCTCGTCGCGCCAATGGCGGTCGATGCGATCGGCCCGTGCCGCGTGATAGCGCTGCCACGCCGCATTCTCGCGGCGGGTCTGCTGCCAGCGCCGGCGATCCTCCGCCAGCACCCGGCGGCGTTCCGCCCAGCGCCCGGCATAGACGCCGCGACGCTCCCGCTGGTGCGAAAGACGATAAAGGTCGCGACCGCGTGCATAATAGCGCCCGGCATAGTCGTTGCGCGGCCAGCGATCGTAGGGCAGCGCCTGCCCATAGCTGTCGTAGACCGCGACCAGGCGGCCATCATCATAGCCATAGCTGTAATCGGGATCGCGCACGAGATAAGGCTCGTCCGCGCCGGCCTCGTAGAAATATCCGCGATAGCCATCATCGACCGGCTCCGCGAAATAGACCGAGTCGTCCTCGCCTTCCCATGCCCAGGGCTCCACATCGCCCGAATCGGCATACGCATAGTCGGGCGGCGCATCGCCGATGGCATCGACGAAGGCCGTCGCCCGATCGATATAGCCATAGCCGTCGCCGGCTTCCGCCACGCGACCGTAAGCGATGGGCTGCGCGGGTGCCGGCAACGCCTCCGCGGCGGGCGCCGCGACGAGCGGTGCCGACGGCGCGCCGGCTTCGAGCGGCAAGGATTTGGGCAGAGCCGGCAGCGATTCGTTGGCCAGTGCGAGCTGGTCTTCGATCGTCGCCGGCTCCGTATTGCAGCCGGCAAGCGTGAGCGCTGCCGCGAGCGCGGCAGATAGCGCGACGGTTGCGCGCAGATGGTGACGGAGCCTCGACATTGGCAACCAATCCCTCCAGTTCGCCCCACTCCCCCAAGATTATGGGCCAAGATGTGGAGCGTTGGTCGCACAACGCCGCTGAACGGATTGTGGCTCCGTCGTTCATCCGCGGTTCGGTCGAGGGAACGGGCCTTGGCGGAAAAGCGCGCGCGCCTTGCCCAGGTTTGGGCGCACCCTATGCGTCGGGGAAATGTCACGTCATCGGGCCGGGTCGCGCCCGGCAGCGGATCTCAGGCCCGGCCGCCCGTGATCGCCACCTGCAGCATCGCCGCATCGCACTGGATCGGGGCAGGCTCGCCCGGCGCGGGCTGGATCTCGGTGGGATGCGGCCGGGTGCGTTCGAC
This sequence comes from Sphingomonas sanxanigenens DSM 19645 = NX02, assembly GCF_000512205.2. Lineage (NCBI taxonomy): Bacteria > Pseudomonadati > Pseudomonadota > Alphaproteobacteria > Sphingomonadales > Sphingomonadaceae > Sphingomonas > Sphingomonas sanxanigenens. Next base: position 5,530,211 of record NZ_CP006644.1, on the reverse strand, counting down.
GCCGATCGCGGCATCCTGCATGCGCGCAAGCAACCCGGACATGCTTTCGATCGCCGCGTCGGTCGCGCGAATGAAGGCGCGCCGATGATCCTCGGGATCCGGCGTCCGCTCAACCAGGCCAAGCTGGTCCAGGTGCTCGATGTGCCGCAGCGCCGTCGAATTCGGCACGCCCGACGCGTAACACAGGCTCGACACCGACACCTGCCGCCCCTGATGCGCGGCCGCGAGCAGATCCAGCATCATATCCCACGCCGGATCGCGAAAAATATCCGCACCGATCGCTTCGTTGCGCCTGCTTCGCACCGCGAGCATGCCCGTCGCGAAATCGGCAATCGACCGCCTCCGCGGTGCCGCCTCCGCCTCCATAAGCGCCGCTTCGATGAGGTTGACGGCTTCCGCCGAGCTAATGTTGCGGCGCGCCGCCAACACGCTGGCCAGCTTCATCAGCCTGGAGCAATCCTGCGGTGACAGGATCGTTTGCATCCCCATTATTCCAGGTCCCTTCCTGCATTACCTTGTTGTCACGGTAACATCGCTACCAACCAAGATTTGAGGGCGAAGCCCATTACATAAGTTAAGCCGGGCAAGATTCATTTCGATTTCAAGGCCCGTTTCACAACCAATGCATCGAGGCCTGGCGCTATGCGCCATGTCACCCCTGGGCACGTACAGTGAGAACCGCCTCCGAAGCTGCATCGGCAAATTAACACAGATCAGTGAAAAGGAAAGGCGTCTTTTAACTGAGATGATACCGAGCAACGTATCGTTGCCGCAGTAAAATACCCGGATGCAACTATCATCGATGTTGATAGCGATATCTCTCCGACATCAATCACTTACCCGCGCTTCTCTCGAAACCGCCTCGATCCGCCGGCTCGGCCCCGTCGATACCACCGCGCTCACCGCCGCGGTATCCGCCATCCCCGAGGCGCTGTGGGATGCCGAAAATGCCGACAAGCCCAACCGCTTCGAAGCGCTGGACGTCACCCGCCACATCGTCTTCCGCTTCGTCTCCAGCTATCGCGACTGGCGCCAATCCTATGATCGCCCGCTGTGGGCGGAATGGCGCCCCCTGCTCGAACCGGTGCTGGCGCAAGCGACGGCGGATTATGGCTATACCCGCGGCGCGTATCCGCGCGTGATGCTGGCGCGGATGTGGGCGGGCGGCGTCATCCAGCCGCATCGCGACGCCAATCCGGCGGCGAAATGGCCGCACAAGGTGCATGTGCCGCTACTGACCAACCCCGATGTCAGCTTCATCGTCGATGGCGCGCATTTCCACCTGCCCGAGGGCGAGGCCGCCGAGGTCAACAATATGGGCGTGCATTCGGTCGAAAATCGCGGGCCGACCGACCGCATCCATCTGATCTTCGAATATTATGATCTCGACGAACCCGCGCCCGACTGGGTCGACGCGCCGGCGGGTGCATCCGCATGAGAAAAGGGCGGTCCGACCCGTCGCACCGCCCTTCCCATCTCTATTCCGGCGTCAGCAACAGCGCGCCGTCGCCCTCGTCCACATGGACCGTGCCGCCATCCCGCACGTCACCGCGCAGGATCAGGTCGGCGAGCGGATCCTGCAGATATTTCTGCACTGCCCGCTTCAAGGGCCGCGCACCATAGACCGGATCATAGCCGACCCGGCCGAGCCAGGCGCGCGCGGCGTCGGTCAGGTCGAGGCGGATCTTGCGATCCTTCAGCAGCTTGCCGACGCGATCGATCTGGATGTCGACGATCGGGCCCATATGGTCCGCCGCAAGCCGGTGGAACAGGATGATCTCGTCCAGCCGGTTGAGGAATTCCGGACGGAAATGCGCCCGGACGACGTCCATGACCTCCGGCTCGACGCTCGCCGCGCTCGCGCCGTCCGGCACATTCGCCAGATATTGGCTGCCGAGGTTGGAGGTCAGCACGATCAGCGTGTTCGAGAAGTCCACGGTGCGGCCCTGGCCATCGGTCAGCCGTCCGTCGTCCAGCACCTGCAGCAACACGTTGAACACGTCGCCATGTGCCTTCTCGACCTCGTCGAACAGCACGACCTGATAGGGCCGCCGCCGGACCGCCTCGGTCAGCACGCCGCCTTCCTCATAGCCGACATAGCCCGGCGGGGCACCGATCAGCCGCGCGACCGCGTGCTTCTCCATGAACTCGCTCATGTCGATGCGCACCATCGCGCTGTCGTCGTCGAACAGGAAGCCGGCGAGCGCCTTGGTCAATTCGGTCTTGCCGACACCCGTTGGCCCGAGGAACAGGAAACTGCCGAGCGGCCGGTTGGGATCCTGCAGGCCGGCGCGGGCGCGCCGCACCGCGCGGCTCACCGCGGAGACCGCGTCGGCCTGCCCTATCACGCGCTTGCCCAGCATCTGCTCCATCGCGAGCAGCTTCTCGCGCTCGCCCTCCAGCATCTTGTCGACCGGAATGCCCGTCCAGCGGCTGACCACCGAGGCGATGTCCTCGGCGGTCACCTCCTCGCGCAGCATCGCGCCGGCCGCGGCATTCTCCGCTTCGGCGAGCTGCTTCTCCAACCCCGGGATCACCCCGTAGCTGAGTTCACCCGCCTTGCCGAGATCGCCCTGGCGCTGCGCCTGCTCCAGCTGGACGCGCGCGGCGTCGAGTTGCTCCTTGAGCTTGGCCTCGGCGTTGATCTTCTCCTTTTCCGCCTGCCAGCGGGTGGTGAGTTCGGCCGATTGCTGCTCCAGATTGGCGAGCTCGCCCTCGAGGTTGGCGAGGCGATCGCGCGAGGCGTCGTCGCTTTCCTTCTTGAGCGCCTCGCGCTCGATCTTGAGCTGGATGATGCGGCGATCGAGATTCTCGATCTCCTCGGGCTTGGATTCGACCTCCATCCGCAGGCGGCTCGCCGCCTCGTCCATCAGGTCGATCGCCTTGTCCGGCAGGAAGCGATCGGTGATGTAGCGGTTGGAGAGCGTCGCGGCGGACACCAGCGCGCTATCGGTGATCCGCACGCCATGGTGCAGCTCATATTTCTCCTTCAGCCCGCGCAGGATCGAGATCGTATCCTCCACCGTCGGCTCGCCGACGAACACCGGCTGGAAGCGCCGCTGCAGCGCCGGATCCTTCTCGACATGCTTGCGATACTCGTCGAGCGTGGTCGCGCCGATGCAGTGCAGCTCGCCACGTGCGAGCGCAGGCTTGAGCAGGTTGCTGGCGTCCATCGCGCCCTCGGACTTGCCCGCACCGACCAGCGTGTGCATCTCGTCGATGAACAGGATGATGTCGCCCTCGCCGGCCTTCACCTCGTCGAGTACGCCCTTCAGCCGCTCCTCGAACTCGCCGCGATATTTCGCGCCGGCGATCAGGCTGCCCATGTCGAGCGCCATCAAGGTACGATCCTTGATGCCGTCGGGCACGTCGCCATTGGCGATGCGCAGCGCCAGCCCCTCGGCGATCGCGGTCTTGCCGACGCCGGGTTCGCCGATCAGCACCGGGTTGTTCTTGGTGCGCCGGGCGAGGATCTGGATGGTACGGCGGATCTCCTCGTCGCGGCCGATGACCGGGTCGAGCTTGCCGTCGCGCGCCGCCTCGGTGAGGTCGCGCGCGAATTTCTTGAGCGCGTCGTAGCGATCCTCCGCGCCCGCGGTGTCGGCGGTGCGGCCCTTGCGGATCTGGTTGATCGCGGCGTTCAGCGCCTCGGGCTTCACGCCCGCGGCGGCCAGCGCCTTGCCCGCGGTGCTGGCCGGTGCCAGCGCGAGCGCCAGCAGCAGCCGCTCGACCGTGACATAGGAATCACCGGCCTTCTGCGCGACCTGTTCGGCCTGGTCGAGCACGCGCACGAGATCGTTGTCGAGCCCGGGCGTCGCCTGCGCGCCGCCACCCGAAACGGATGGGACACGCGCCAGCGCCGCATCGGTCTCACGCACCGCGGTCTCGGGCGAACCGCCCGCGGCGCGGATCAGACCGGATGCCATGCCCTGCTCATCCTCGAGCAGCGCCTTGAGCAGATGTTCGGGGCTGATCCGCTGATGGCTCATGCGGATCGCCACGGTCTGGGCCGATTGAAGGAAACCCTTCGCCCGGTCGGTAAATTTTTCGAGGTTCATATAGCCTCCCTCCTGACGGACGACATGTAGTGTTGCAAATATACAACAAGAAGGGGTGGGCGCGAATTTGTTGTAAATCGGGCCCGCCCGCCCACCGCAATGGCCTTCGTCGACTCAAGAACGCTGTTGGTCGAACGGCGATTGCGGGAGTTCGCGCCACGCCCGGCTGACTGTCGTCAATGCCCGTCGCAGCTACATCCGCAACCGGTGCCCGCGCCGATCGTTGCGTGCGTAACCATCGCCGCTATGCTGCGGACATTGCCCTTGGCTGCCTTTCAGAAGGAACCCCTCCATGCGTCGTACCGCTGCAGCCTTGCTGCTCGCACCTGTATTGTTGCTCGGCACCAGCGCCATGACCCCCGTGGTTGCGCAGGCGCCGGTCAGCCAGCTCGCGCAGGCGGTGAACATCCCCTATGAGGCGTTCACCTTGCCCAACGGGCTCAAGGTGCTCGTCCATACCGATCGCAAGGCGCCGATCGTGGCCGTTTCGGTGTGGTACGATGTCGGCTCCAAGCATGAGCCCAACGGCAAGACCGGCTTCGCGCACCTGTTCGAGCACCTGATGTTCAACGGGTCGGAGAATGCGCCGGGCGACTTCTTCGAGCCGCTGCAGCAGGTGGGCGCCACCGACTTCAACGGCACCACCTGGTTCGACCGCACCAACTATTTCGAGACGGTGCCGACGCCCGCGCTGGAGCGCGCGCTGTTCCTCGAAAGCGACCGCATGGGCCATCTTCTCGGCGCGGTGACGCAGGAGAAGCTGGATAACCAGCGCGGCGTCGTCCAGAACGAGAAGCGCCAGGGCGACAACCAGCCCTATGGCCTCGTCGAATATGCCCAGCTCGCCGCGCTGTTCCCCGAAGGCCATCCCTATCGCCATTCGACGATCGGCTCCATGGCCGACCTCGACGGCGCCAGCCTCGAGGATGTGAAGAACTGGTTCCGCCAGCATTATGGCCCCAACAACGCGATCCTCGTGCTCGCCGGCGACATCGACGCGAAGACGGCGCGCCCGCTGGTGGAGAAATATTTCGGCGATATCGCCAAGGGTCCACAACAGGGCGCGGTGAATGCGCCGGTGCCGACATTGCCCGCGCCGGTGCGCGAGGAGATGAAGGACCGCGTCGCAACCACGCGCATCTACCGGGACTGGATCGTGCCCGGCCTCAACGACGCGGATACGGTGCCGCTCGACATCGGCGCAGCCGTGCTCGGCGGCCTTGCCAGTTCGCGCCTCGACAACATCCTGGTGCGGGAAGAGAAGCTCGCGGTCGGCGTCACCGCCAGCCTGCAGCAGTTCGCGCAGATGAGCATGTTCGAGATCACCGTGGACGTGAGGCCCGGCGTCGATGCGGCCGCGGTGGAGAAGCGCCTCGACACGATCCTCGCCGACTATATCCGCAACGGGCCGACGGCGGACGAGGTGAACCGCGTTGCCACCACCGAGGTCGCCGGCCGCATCGGCGGGCTGGAATCGGTGGGCGGATTCGGGGGCAAGGCGACCGCGCTGGCGCAGGGCCTGCTCTATTCCAACGATCCCGGCTTTTATAAGAAGAACCTCGCCGCTTATGGCGCGACCAGCCCCGCGACGGTCAAGGCGGCGCTGCAGAAATGGCTGTCGCGCCCGGTCTATGCGCTGACGGTCAGCCCCGGCGAGCGCGGTGCCTATGAGGAGGCCGCGGACAAGAAGCCCTCGTCCTTCGCGCCCTCCTATTACCGCGTGCCCGCGGCGAGCGAGAAGCCGCTGGCGCCGCCGCCCAAGATCCCGGCCGCCGCCGCGGATACGCGCGGATCGCGGGAAGCCGGTGCCGGCCGTGCGCCGGTGGCCGCGGTCGACCGTTCCAAGCTGCCCGAGGTCGGCACGATCGCCGACCTGCAGTTCCCGGCCGTGGAGCGCACCCGCCTGTCCAACGGCGTCGAACTCATCTACGCGCATCGCACCGCGGTGCCGATGAGCTGGGTGTCGTTGAGCTTCGATGCCGGCAACGCCGCCGATCCCAAGGCGCGGCTGGGGACGCAGGCGCTGATGCTGTCGCTGCTCGACGAAGGGACCAAGACGCGCAACTCGGTGCAGATTGCCGAGCAACTCGAGCGGCTGGGCGCGTCGTTCAGCCCGCGGGCGTCGATGGATCGCACCACGCTGACCATGTCGTCGCTCTCCGCCAATCTCGCGGGCTCGCTCGACCTGTTCGCGGACATCGTCCGCAACCCGGCCTTCGCCCCGGCGGAGGTCGAACGGCTGCGCGGCCAGCAGCTCGCCGGTATCGCGCAGGAGATGACCGAGCCGCGCGCGCTGGCGCTGCGCACCTTGCCGCCGCTGCTGTACGGCGCGCAGCATCCCTACGGCATTCCCTTCACCGGCACCGGCGATCCCAAGGCGGTCGCAGCGGTCACGCGCGACGAACTCGTCGCCTTCCACAACGCCTGGATCCGCCCCGAGAAAGTCAAGATCTTCGTGACCAGCGATCGGCCGATCGCCGAGGTGAAGGCGGTGCTGGAGAAGAGCTTCGGAAGCTGGAGGGGCGTCGGCGCCGCGGGCACCAAGAATGTCGGGGCTGCGCCGCCAGCCGCGGAGCCGCGCATCGTGCTGGTCAACCGGCCGGATTCGCCGCAGTCGATGATTTATGCCGGCGAATTGCTGCCGGGCAAGGGCACCGACGATCTCGACCTGCTCAACGCCGCCAACGACGTGCTCGGCGGCAGCTTCCTGTCGCGGATGAACATGGATCTGCGCGAGACCAAGGGCTGGTCCTATGGCGTGGCCGGCGGCGTGACGCGGCTGGTGGGCGAGCCGATGTATGCCATCCGCGCGCCCGTGCAGGCCGATCGCACCGGCGACGCGATCAAGGCGTTGCGCGAACAGCTCACCAAGTTCCTGGGCGCGGACGGCGTGCGGCCCGAAGAGCATGAGCGCACGATCAACGGCCTGACCCGCGAGCTGCCGGGCAGCTTCGAAACCTCCGCCGCGGTGCTCGGCGCGATGCAGGCCAACGACCTCTACGGCCGTTCGGACGATTATTACGACACGCTGGCGGGCAAATATCGTGGCATGACTGCTGCGCAGATGGACGCCGCCGCGCGCGCCGCGATCAAGCCGGACCGCTTCATCTGGGTTGTGGTGGGCGATGCCGCCAAGGTGAAGCCGCAACTCGATGGTCTCGGCCTGCCGGTCGAGGTGGTCGAAATCCAGGGGAAGTAGCAGGAGCGGGGAGACGAAGGGCGCACTCCGCCCCTTCTTCTCCCCCCTTCCGCCCCCATCCCTCCCCCTATAAGACCCGATCGCGGCACCATGGCCGCCTCGCAGGAGAACAGACCATGTCGCTCGACGGCGCCTATGATTGCATCACCAAGTCCCCGCTGGGCGAACAGAAGTCGGTGTTCACCGTCATCAGCGACGGCAGCAGCTTCACCGGCACCAACGCGGGTGACCTGGGCTCGCTCGACGTCATCGACGGCAAGGTCGACGGCAACCAGCTGAGCTGGAAGATGGAGATGACCTCACCCTTCCCGATGACGCTGGATTGCACCGCGACGATCGAGGGTGACAGCCTGAAGGGCACCGTTTCGATCGGTGCGTTCGGGAGCTTTCCGATGATCGGCACGCGCCAGTAATCGAAATCCGCGTCACCGGCCACGCGCCGGTGACGTACCGCCGCCATGGCGTCCGCGGATTTGATCCGTCCGCGGCATGCGGGGCGATTTGGCGCGCGCATTGGATTGAAACTGCGAATCGTTCTCGATATAGCGGCCCCATCAACCGCATGGGAATCGCTGAGCCCCTGATGAGCAGTACGAAGGCGCCGGATCAGGGCAGGAAGTCGCGCACCCGCAAGGCTTACTGGCTCAAGCAACTCCATACATGGCACTGGATCAGTTCGGCGATCAGCCTGGTCGGGCTGCTGCTGTTCGCGATCACCGGTTTCACGCTGAACCATGCCGCCGAGATCGAGGCGGCGCCCGTCGTGACCGAACAGACGGCCGCTTTGCCCGCGCCGCTGCGCCCCGCGGTCGCGACCGGCGATCCGGACGAGACCGATGCCAGGAAGCCGCTGCCAGACGCGGTCGCGCAGTGGGTATCCGACCGTTATGGCCAGCGGCCGGCAGGCGATGCCGAATGGTCCGCCGCCGAAATCTATGTGCCGCTGCCACGCCCCGGCGGCGACGGCTGGGTCTCCATCGACCGCGCCACCGGCGACGTCACCAGCGAGGCGACCGACCGCGGCTGGATTTCCTACCTCAACGACCTGCACAAGGGCCGCAACGCCGGCACCGCGTGGAAATGGTTCATCGACATCTTCGCCGGCGCCTGCCTGGTCTTCGCGCTCACCGGGCTGGTGCTGCTGCAACTCCATGCCGCCAGGCGGCCGAGCACCTGGCCGCTGGTCGCCGCCGGCCTCGCCATCCCGGCGCTCATCGCCATCATCTTCATTCACTAGGGGGGTCGAGACATGCAGATCGCACACCGGATCATCGTCACCGGGCCGGCACTCGCCGCAGGGGCCGCCGGCCTCGCGGTGCCGGCCGCGGCGCAGACGGTGGAGATCGCCGTCACCATCCCCCGGCTGACGGTGGCGGAATATCACCGCCCCTATGTCGCGATGTGGCTGGAAAAGCAGGGCGCGCCCGCCAGGACCGTCGCGGTCTGGTACGATTATGACATGCGCAACAACGAGGGCACCAAATGGCTGCGCGACGTGCGCCAGTGGTGGCGCGCCTCGGGCCGGACGATGAGCTTCCCGGCGGATGGCGTGACCGGTGCCACGCGCGCACCCGGCGTCCAGACCATCGCCTTCCCCGCCGCGCGCGCGCCCTTCGGGCCGATCGCGCCGGGCAGCTACACGCTGGTGGTGGAGGCTGCCCGCGAGGTGGGCGGCCGTGAACTGGTGCGGGTGCCCTTCACCTGGCCGATCAAGCCCGGACAGGTGCTGCGCGCCGCGGGCACGACCGAGCTCGGCGCGGTCATCGTCAAGGTCAAGTGAGCGGGAAGGGAAGCTGGAAATGGAGCGGAAGATGAAGACGGGGATGATGCGGACGCTGGCGCTGATCGCTGCGGGTACCGCCTTCGTCACGCCGGTGGCGCTGCAGGCGCACCGGCAATGGATGCTGCCCTCGGCGACGGTGCTGTCGGGCAATGACGTCTGGGTGACGGTGGATGCCGCCGTTTCCAACGACCTCTTCTATTTCGAGCATCAGCCGATGCGGCTGAACGCTGTGAAGGCGGTCGCGCCCGACGGCACCGAGGTGCCGATCGAGAACGGCTCGACCGGGCGCTATCGCTCGACCTTCGACGTCCACCTGACCAAGCCTGGCACCTACAAGATCGTGTCGGGCGGGGAGGGCGTGTTCGGTTCCTACAAGATCAACGGCGAGCAAAAGCGCCTGCCGCGCGGCCTGGGAGCGGACAAGCTGGCGGGGGCGATCCCCGCGGGCGCGACCGACGTGAAGCTGATGCAAACCGCGAACCGCAACGAGATCTTCGTGACGGTCGGCGCCCCCACCGATACCGTGCTCAAGCCGACCGGCAGGGGGCTGGAGCTGGTGCCGGTGACGCATCCCAACGATCTCGTCGCGGGCGAGGCCGCCACCTTCCAGTTCCTGGTCGACGGCAAGCCGGTCGCGGGCCTGACGGTCACCGTCATCCCCGGCGGCATCCGCTACCGCAGCGATCTCGGCCAGATGGACCTCAAGACCGACGCGCAGGGCAAGGTGCAGGTCAACTGGGCGCAGCCCGGCATGTACTGGCTGAACGCGAGCACCTCCGACAAGGCGACGACGTTGCCGGGGGCGACCGAACGGCGGATGACCTATGTGACGACGCTGGAGGTTCTGGCGCCCTGACGCCCGGATCGCGGCCCGAACCCAGGATCGCGATTCCCCCGATCGTTTCGCCGCGCGCGTTCGCCGACCGCCCCACCGGGCCGGTCACGGCGCTTGCCGGCGAAACGATGGGGACGCGCTGGTCCGTCAGGGCCTATCTCGAGAACCGGATGGACGCAGCCGATGTCCAGGCCGCGATCGAGGCCACGCTCGCCCGGATCGTCGACGAGCTGAGCCATTGGCGATCCGATACCGAGATCAACCGCTTCAATCGCAGTGCCCCGGGCACCTGGCAGGCGCTGATGCCGGCGCTCGACCGCGTCCTCGCCGCCGGGCTGGAGGTGGCGCATGCCAGCGCCGGGGCCTTCGATCCCGCGATCGGGCGGCTGGCGGCTGCCTGGGGGTTCGGCCCCGAAGGCCGCCACGCCACGCCCCCCGAACCGCGCCGGATCGCCGCGCTGCTCGCGCCGCGCGGCTGGCGGGCGATCGAACGGCGCGGCCAGTTCGCGCGCCGCACCGCCGACGTCACCCTCGACTTCTCGGGGATCGGCAAGGGCTATGCGGTCGATGCCGTAGCCGATACGCTCGGGCGGATCGGTATCGGCCACCGGCTGGTCGAGATCGGCGGCGAACTGAACGGCGCCGGCATCCGCGACGACGGCCAGCCCTGGTGGGTCGATGCCGAGCCGCATCCGGATTTCGCCGACGCGACGCCGCTGCGTGTGGCATTGCACGGCCTGTCGATCGCGACGTCGGGCGATTATCGCCGCTGGTTCGCGCATGACGGCCAGCGCTATGCCCACAGCATCGATCCGCGCACGGGCATGCCCGTGGCCAATGGCGTCGCTTCGGTCACCGTGCTTCATCCGCATTGCATATATGCCGATGCCTGGGCGACCGCGCTGACCGTGCTGGGGCCGGCGGCGGGCATGGCGCTGGCGGAAAAGCGCGGGCTGGCGGTGCGCATGCTCGTCCGGCAGCCGCGGCCTGCGGAACTGATATCCCCGGCGCTCGCCGCAATTTGCGGCTGAACGTCGCATACGTAGAGGGAGCAGCGGCGCTATGTGCCGGCCGCTCCCGTTATCGTGTCAGAAGCTGTAGTAGATGCTCGCCACCGCCGAGCGGTCCTCGGCCGGCGCCGCCCAGCCATTGTTGCGGATGCTGGTGAAGTAGCGCTCGTTGGTGAAGTTCTGGACGTTGACCTGTGCGGTGATGCCCTTGGCCAGCGCGTAGGACGCAAACGCCCGGTGCGTTATCCAGTCCTTGGAGCGGAACTGCGTGGCAGCGGCCAAAGTCGACTGGTTGAGCGCGAAGCTGCCCTGGTAGGTGAAGCCGTAACCGATCTGCAGCCCGAACGGAAAGCTGTAGGTGGTGAACAGGCTGCCCGCATGCTTGGGTGTCTGGATCAGATCGTTGCCCCGCTGCGGATCGGGGTTGGCGGCGTCGTTGCCGCAGTTCATCGCCCCCGGATTGGCGAGGCAGAAGTCCGACACGCTTTGGCGGATCGACGAGTCGAGGTAGGTGTAGTTGGCAAACACCGTCCAGTTTGGCGTGATGTTGCCCGAAGCGCCCAACGCGATACCATCGACGCGCGACTCCCCGTCGAGCACCTGGATGGTCGGCGCGATCGGATCGTTGGAGGCGATACGGTAATTGCTGCGCTCGTTGCGGAACAGCGCGGCAGTAAGCTGCAGCTTGCGGCCGAAGAGGTCGAGCTTGCCGCCCACTTCATAGCTGCGGCCCTTTTCCGGGGCGACGTCGCAATTGGTGCCGCAGCCGGCACGCACCGTCGCCGACGACGGCGTTTTCGAGTTGGCGTAGGAAACGTAGAGGCTGGCGTTGGGCACCGGCTTGAACACGAGGCCGCCGCGATAGGAGAACAGGCTCTCGTCGCTGATCTGGTCGGCACCGCGGGCGTAGACCGAACCCGTCGCCGGCGTCGTCACGGTATCGGCGCGGAAGATGGTGCGGACATCCTCGTAGCGCAGGCCGACATTGACCTCGAACATCTGGTTCAGCTCGAGCGTGTCGAAGCCGTAGATCGCCATGTTGCGCGTATCGCCGTAGGACCGGCCGGTGACGATCCGGTTCACCGGCCCCGTCCACACCGTGTTGGGATCGGCGATCGAGATGTTGGGCTGCGCCGGGTTGGGCATCGCGCCGCCGGGATTGCGCAGGAGCTGCGCATTCTCGATCTTGTAATCCTCCTGCGCGTAGGAGGCGCCGATCACGAAGGTGTTGCGGATGCCCTCCGCCGAACCCGAAACGACGCGCAGGTCGACCTGATCGTAGAGAAGATCGTTGGTCTGGTCGCGCACCAGCCCGCGCGGGCCGCTGGGCGTGTAGAAGCCCGGCGCGGTGCAGGCGGCGCCCAGCGGCGTCTGGCCGTTGGCAAGGCAATAGGTGCCCTGCGGCGCGCTGGTCACGGTCGGCTGGTAGACGCGCTGGTAGCGGGTCAGGTTGCGGATCGTGATGTTGTCGTTGAATTCATGGCTGAACGTTGCGGTCACGCGATCGAGCCGCAGCTTCTGCTCGTCGAGATTCTCGATGCCGAAATAGCTGCTGTCGTCGACGCCCTGCAGCGGGCCGCCGGCAACCGCATAATAGGGCACGCCATAGACCGGCACGTTGTCGTCCGACTGGTGGACGTAGGCCAGGGTCAGGCTGGTGGGTCCATCGACGCCGATCGTGATCGATGGCGCGACGCCCCAGCGTTCGTTCTTCTCGACGTCACGGCCGGGAATGTCGTTATGATGGTACATCGCGTTGAGGCGCACCGCGATGAGCTCGTTCACGACGATGTTCGAATCGACCGTACCGCGATAATAATTGTCGGTGCCGATGCCCGCCTGGATCACCGTGAGGTTTTCCGCGGTCGGCGTCTTGGAGGCGAGGTTGATCGTGCCGCCGAGCGAACCCGAGCCGTTGTTGACGCTGTTGGCGCCGTTATAGACTTCGATCTGCTGCAGGTTGAACGGATCGGAGCGCGTATATTGCGCGCTGTCGCGGATGCCGTCGATCGTGATGTCGTTGTTGGCGGAATAGCCGCGCAGGTTGATCGAGTCGCCATAACCGCCGCCGCCTTCGCCGGCGCCGAAGGTGATCCCCGGCACCGTCGACAGCGCGTCGCGCAGGGTCAGCAGGTTCTGCTTCTGGATCGTCTGGGCGGAGATCACGGTGATCGTCTGCGGCGTATCGAGCAGCGGCGCGGTCGCCTTGGGCGACGTGACTTCGCGCTCGCGCTCACCGTCGACGACGATGGAGTTTTCACGATCCTGCTCGGTCTGCTGGGGCGCGGCGGCCGCTTCTTCGGCATGCGCGGGTGCGGCGAGCGCGGCGCAGGACAAGGCGAGCAAGGCCGGTGTCGCGCCAGCGGACACGGATGCCCAAAGTTCGGATCGAAGCATGTCTTCCCCCTTCGTCATACTGTTTCTATCGACGTAGGGGCGCTATTGATAGTGACTCGCAACCTTGTCAATCCAGCTAATGCAACTGGATCGCTTTTGCATTCAAGCTGCTCGTTCGCAGCAGGCGGTCGGCTCGCGACACACCACCCACGCGGCACCATGCAGGGCCGCGGCTGATATTCGCAGATGCTTTCAGGGCGGGGTCCACCGATAAAAAAATGGGGCGGTCGGCCCAGGATGCCGACCGCCCCAATACCCTTGGGGCTGTATGGATGGCAGCGAGCGCGTCGCCAGCCATTCGACGCGGGGCTCGCCATCCACCCCGATCAGGGTCAGAAGCCTGTAAGGCCTGACACCGCTATTGATAGTTATTCGCAAACAGTCAAGCTCTTATTGCGAGCCGTTCGCCTTCCTGAAGAGCCAGATGCGGATCGCGCTGCCGAGGTTCGGCGGATCGTCGGCGCGGATGCGTTCGGCATCGATGCGCGCGATCAGCGCGTTGAGCGGGAGCGATTCCGCCTCGGCGGCATCGCGCAACGCCGTCCAGAAAATCGGTTCCAGGCTGATCGAGGTCTGATGCCCCGCGATCGTGACCGATCGCTTGATCGGGCCTCGCCAGTCGGGGTCGGTCATGAGGGACACCCCAGGCGCCTAGCGGGCTGGCGGCGTTGCGCGGTTACGGCGCGGCACGGCGCGAATGCGTCTGCGCACAAGGGCGTTCGCCCGAACGGCGCGGTGGCTGTGCCTGACATCGGACGCCGGCGGGCAAGGGGGCACGGCACTGCCGTGCGCGCCCCCAAATGCCTCAATACATGTGCTGGCCGCCGTTGAGCGACAGCGTGGTGCCGGTGATGAAGCCGGCATCGTCGGAGCAGAGAAAGGCAACGCCGCGCGCGATCTCATGCGCCTGGCCGAGGCGGCCGACGGGGATCTTGGCGACGATCTTCTCGAGCACGTCGGCGGGCACCGCCGCGACCATGTCGGTATCGATATAGCCGGGGGCGAGCGCGTTGACGGTCACACCGGCGCGCGCGCCTTCCTGTGCCAGTGCCTTGGTGAAGCCATGGATGCCCGACTTGGCGGCGGCATAGTTGACCTGGCCATATTGACCGGCCTGGCCGTTGATCGAGCCGATGTTGACGATGCGGCCCCATTTGCGTTCGCGCATGCCGGGGAACACGGCCTTGCTCATGTTGAAGCAGCCGCCGAGGTTGATCCGCATCACATCGTCCCACATCTCGTAGGTCATCTTCAGGATCGTGCCATCCCGGGTGATGCCCGCATTGTTGACGAGAATATCGACGTGGCCGAGATCGGCCTGGACCTGCTTCACGCCTTCCTGGCAGGCGTCATAATCGCCCACGTCCCATTTGTAGGAAGCGATTCCGGTCTTTTCGGTGAAGGCCTTCGCCTTTTCCTCGTTGCCGGCGTAGTTGGCGGCGACGGTCACGCCCGCATCCTTGAGCGCGAGGCTGATCGCCTCGCCGATGCCGCGGGTTCCACCAGTTACGATCGCGACTTTGGCCATCAGTCTGCCTCCTGCATGCTGCGCGGAAAACGGCCGGTCCGCCGTCGCCGCGCGTTCGGTATCCCCCAACAAGGGCGGCTCTACGAAGGACCAATCCAGCCTTCAAGCTGACGCCGCACCACTGCGTGTAATAAATTCATTCCGAACTGGTTGTCATTCATGCACGCGAGATAGGCGAAGCGCTCGCCGCCCGCCTCCAGAAAGCCGTCGCGTCCGCGCAGCGCAATCTCCTCCAGCGTTTCGAGGCAGTCCGCGACGAAGCCCGGGCAGAGCACGGCCACGCGGCGGACGCCGCGGGCCGGCAGCGCCTCCAGCGTCGCATCGGTCGCGGGCTCCAGCCATTTCGCGGGGCCGAAGCGCGACTGGAACGCGATCTCGACCGGCCGGCCGA
Organism: Sphingomonas sanxanigenens DSM 19645 = NX02; assembly: GCF_000512205.2. Taxonomy (NCBI): domain Bacteria; kingdom Pseudomonadati; phylum Pseudomonadota; class Alphaproteobacteria; order Sphingomonadales; family Sphingomonadaceae; genus Sphingomonas; species Sphingomonas sanxanigenens. The sequence goes on along the minus strand of NZ_CP006644.1, from coordinate 5,515,010 downwards.
GCGCCGCCGCCAGCAGGCGCGTCGTCTCGACGCACTGGTGATAATAGGGATCCCCCAGTTCCAGCGTTCGCTGCGGCATCCCGTGGAAGCTGGCAAGGATCAGATCCGGTGCGAAGTCGAGCGCGGAGAGATCCTGTTCCACCGATGCAGCGAGCGCGGCGATGTAGGCCGGATCGTCATACCAGGGCGGCAAGGTGCGCACCGCCGGCTGAAAGCGCAGCGCTGCAAGCGCGCGGAACGCGTCGTCGTTCGCGGTCGCGGTGGTCGCCGCGCAATATTGCGGATAGAGCGGCGCGAGCAGGATCCGGTCACACCCTTTCGCGATCAGCGCATCGATCCGCGCGGCGATCGGCGGATTGCCGTAGCGCATCGCCCAGTCGACGATCACCGCATCGCCGAACATCGCCTGCAGCGCTTCGGCCTGCGCGCGCGTGATCGCGGCCAGCGGCGAGCCGGCTTCGGTCCACACCTCCCGATAGGCACGCGCGGATTTGGCAGGGCGCGTGTTGAGAATGATGCCGCGCAGGATCGGCTGCCATGCGATCGGCGGGATCTCGACGACGCGGCGGTCGGACAGGAATTGGCGGAGATAGCGCTTCACCGCCGCCGTTTCCGGCGCGTCGGGGGTGCCCAGATTGGTCAGCAGCACACCGATCCTGCGCACCGTCATTCCGTATCCTCCATCATGATCAGCGGCAGCGTCCGCGCGCGTCGCCCGGTCGCGGCGCGAAGCGCGTTGGCGATCGCCGGCGCCACCACCGGCGCGACGATATCACTGACACCGCCGGGCGCCGCATTGCTCGCTACAATTTCCACCTGAATGTCCGGCATGTCCGCCAGCCGCGGCATCGCGAGATCGCGCAGCCGCCGTGCCGTCGCCAGCCCGCCCTCGATATCGGTCGCCATGCCCAGCGCATCCGCCATGCCGGTCACCAGCCCGCTTTCGATCTGCTGGCGGACAAGATCGGGATGGATCACCCGCCCGCAATCGACCACCGCGATCAGCCGGTCCACCCTGATCCGCCGCGCGCCTTCGAGACGCGCTTCCGCAAACACCGCGACATGGCTGCCGCGCATCGCGTGGCAGGCAATGCCGTGGCGCGATCCCGCGCCGCCCCCATCCCATCCGCCGAGCGCAGCGGCGGTGGAGAGGCAATGCGCGAGGCGCCGTTGCGCCCCCAGCAGCGGCAGGCGGAAATCGAACGGATCCAGCCCGCGCGCCCGCGCCAGCTCGTCGATGAAGCATTCGGTGAAGAAGCTGGTCAGCGCATGGCCGCCCCCGCGCCAATAGCCCGCCGGCACGCCGATATCCGCCGGATGATGATCGATCGCAAAGGCCCCGACCGCATAGGGCGGGACCGCCCCCTCGATCGCGAGCGCATCGGCCTCGGTCCGCGCCTCGACGAGCGCATCGTGCGCCGGCATGCCCGCCATGCGCGCGCGCAACTGGCGCGCCGCCGCCGGGATGGCGATCTTCGCCTGCCAGCCGAGGATGCGGCCGCGAACATCGACGCGCGCCGCCATCCGTGCCGCGGCGGCGGGGCGATAATTGTCCTGCAGAAGCGCTTCGACCCGCGACCAGCGCAGTTGCACGGGCCGTTTGAGCTGCAGCGCCAGATGGGCCGCCTGGGCAGCCAGTTCTACCTCATAGCCATCGCCGAAGCCGCCGGCGCCCAAGGTCGGGTGGACGATCACCGCCGCCTCGGCGAGCCCGGCCGCCATGGCGGCGGCGCGGCGGACAGCCATTGGTGCCTGCGTCGCGATCCACAGCCGCAACGTGCCATCGGCCAGTTCGGCGGTGGCGGATGGCGGCTCGGCGGCGGCATGTACGGCCAGCATCGCACGATACTGGCCGGTCAGCACCGGGTGGCCGGCAAAGGCTGCCGAAAGATCGCCCCCGGCGGCGATGCGGTGGCCCGCACCGCCAAGCGCGGTCGCCAACGCGGCCTCGATCGCACCGCCGTTCGCCATGGCCCCGCGCGTTTCGAAGCGCGGCCGCATCGCATCGAGCGCGCGGTTCGCCGCCCACCAGTTGGTGCCCGCTGCCGCCACCCAGCGCTCATGCTCCACCACGGCGAGCACACCGGTGATGCGTTCGCCCGCCGCCCTGTCGATCGCCCGCAGCCGCGTGTCGCCGCGCGGGCCCCGGCGCACCGCGCAGTGCACCAGCCCCGGCAGCCGGATGTCTCCGGCATAATTGGCGGAGCCATCGACTTTCGCGGGCAGGTCGATGCGCGGCACCGACTTGCCCGTCAGGCGATTCTCCTCTCCCGCCCTCAGCGGGATCGGATCGGGCAGATCGAGCGCCGCCGCCTCGGCGGCGAGATCGGCGAAGCGGATGCGATCCTCGCCACGCACGACGAATCCGTCGATCGTATCGCAGGCCTGCCAGTCGACCTTCCAGCGCTTCGCGGCCGCCTTACAGAGCAGCGCCCGCGCGCCGGCGCCCGCCGCCCGGCACCGCGCCTCGAACGCGCGGATGGTGGTGCCCGCGCCGGAGAGCATCAGCAGGTCGCGCTCCGCCAGCGTCTCGGCATATTCCTCCGCCGCCGCAGTGCTTATCCGCGCCACACGTTCCGCGCCGGGCACCAGCCCGAACTGGGTGGCGAGCAGCGGATTGGCGTAGAGCGGATTGAGCGGCGCGGCCTCCACGCCGACCGTGCGCCAGTCCGCCCCCAGTTCGTCGGCGACGATCTGGGCAAGGCTGGTGTAGCTGCCCTGCCCGAATTCGGCCTGCGGCACCGCCACCATCACGCGGCCGTCGACGCCGATCTTCAGCCACGCATTGAAGACGGCCTCTCCCGGGCCCGCCACGAGGTTGGGCGGATAGCGCCGCGGCCAGGCAAGCCAGCCGACGAGCAGCCCTGCCCCGGCCCCGCCACCGATCAGCAGCCGACGGCGATCGATCGTCATGCGCGGCAGCGGGAAAGACAGGTCATCGCCGCCCGATAGGCGCATGCGCCGGACAGGTGAAGCGGCTTGTCCGGGCAATCAGGCGGTGACCGATGCGTAGCGCGCCTTCAGCTTCACACGATCGATCTTCTCGGTGCCGAGGCGCGGCAACGGATCCGCCTCGATCCAGATCCGGCACGGGATCTTGAATGCCGCGAGGCGCGGTTCGAGGAAGGCGATCAGCCCCGCCGCATCGATGGTCGCGCCTTCGCGCAGATGCACCGCCGCCGCCGGCGCCTCGCCCAGCCGTTCGTCCGCCACCGCGAACACCGCCACCTCGGCGACATCGGGATGCCCGTAAAGCGCCGCTTCCACCTCCTGGCAGCTCACATTCTCGCCGCCGCGGATGATGATGTCCTTCTTGCGGTCGACGATGAACAGATAGCCGTCGGGATCGACGAAGCCGATGTCGCCGGTGCGCAGATAGCCGTCCCGGGTGAACAGTGCCGCGGTCGCCGGTTCGTCCCCCCAATAGCCGCGGATGTTGCAGATCGTGCGGAAGCACACCTCGCCGCGATGCCCCTGCGGCACCGGCCGGCCGGCATCGTCGAGGATCGCCATGTCGACCAGCGGCCGCGACGCACGACCGGTGCTCTGCGGCTTTTCCAGGTAGTTGCTGCGGAAATTGCCGCAGCCGACGGCGTTGGTCTCGGTCAGCCCATAGCCGATCAGCGGGCGCGCGCCGGCGATCTCGCGCGCGATCCGGCCGACATGTTCGGGTGGCCGCGCCGCGCCGCCGGCGGCGAAATCACGGCATGACGAGAGGTCGTAGCGATGCCGGTCGGGGTGCGTCATGATCTCGAAGCTCATCAGCGGCACGCCGACGAAATAGGTGATCCGCTCCGCCTCGATCAGCCGCATCGCCTCCGCCGCGTCCCACCGCGGCATCAGCACCAGCTTGCGGCCGAGCGCGAAGCTCTGCAGCATCACCGGCACCTCGGCGGTGACATGGAACAGCGGCAGGTTGAGCAAGGTGGCTGGCGGCCTGGTCGGCGCGTCGCCATCCTCGGTCGCGATCTGCAGCACGATCAACGTCTGCGCGAGATAGGAGAAGGTCGCCTGCACCACCGCGCGATGGTCGCTGATCGCGCCGCGGCTACGCCCGGTGGAGCCCGACGTGAACAGGATCGTTGCATCATCCTCCGGCGCGAGCATGGGCAGCGCGACAGCCGCGAAATCCGGCCCGTCGAACAGCGGCGCGAGGGCCGCATCGAGCGGCAACGCCATGTCGATGAGGACGGTCGCCGGCGCGGTGCGGCCGGCATCGGCGATGCGGCCGGCGCGCGCCGGATCGGCGATCAGCAGCACGGCGCCCGAATCGGCGATCGCATCGGCCAGTTCGTCGCCCTGCCACCAGGCGTTGAGCAGGGTCGCGACGCCGCCCGCCATCACGGTTGCCATATAGAGGATAATCCAGGCGCTGCCGTTGCGCGCCGCGATCGCCACGCGATCGCCCTTGCGCACCCCGAAACGCCCCGCCAGCGCATGCGCGGCGCGGGTCGCGGCGGCGTAAGCCGCGGCGAAGCTCACCCGCTCCTCGCCGCTGACGAGGAAATCCGCGTCGCCATGGAGGTTGCAGAAATGCGCGAAATAGGCGCCGAGCGTGGGCGGCGCCGCGGCGATCACCGGCAGCGCCGGGCCGAAGCGCGACGGAACCGTCGCCACCGGCAAGGGGCCGTCGGCGGCGGTCAACGCGGCGGCTGCCGCCTCGATCCGCAGGTCGAGCGCAGAAGGCATGTCCCTCTCCTTCCTCTTGGTCTTGTCGTTTGCCGCCACTATGAAGGCGCGAAATCGAAGGGAAAAGCCTTGATCCTGTCGCTCACCGCCGCCGCCAGTTCCGCCCTGCAGTTCGAATCGCTGGGGCTCAGCAAGGTGGCGCTCGATCTCGGCTTCTTCCAGATCAAATGGTATTCGCTGGCCTATATCGCCGGCATCGTCATCGGCTGGTGGTATCTGCTGAAGCTGCTCGCGCAGCCCGGCGCGCCGATGACGCGGCGCCACGCCGATGATTTCGTGTTCTACGCGACGCTGGGCATCATCCTCGGCGGGCGGCTGGGCTATGTGCTGTTCTACAAGCCGGCAATGCTGGTCTATCCGCTGGAGGTGCTCAAGCTGTGGGAAGGCGGCATGTCGTTCCATGGCGGCGTGCTCGGCGTCACCCTGGCGATCATCTGGATGTCGTGGCGGCAGAAGCTCGATTGGCTGCGGGTGCATGATTATGTCGCCTGCTGCGCGCCCTTCGGGCTGTTCTTCGGCCGCCTCGCCAATTTCGTGAACGGCGAGCTGTGGGGCCGCGGCCCCACCGACGTGCCGTGGGCGATCGTCTTCCCCGATGGCGGCCCGATCCCGCGCCACCCCAGCCAGCTGTACGAGGCGGGCCTCGAGGGCGTCCTGCTGTTCCTGATCCTCGCGCTGTGCTTCTGGAAGACCGATGCGCGCTACCAGCCGGGCAAGCTCACCGGCATCTTCCTGACCGGCTATGGCGCGTTCCGTTTCTTCGTCGAATATTTCCGCCAGCCCGATGCGGGGCTGGAGAATCTCTCCTGGGGCCTTTCGATGGGGCAGACCTTGTGCGTGCCGATGGTGCTTGGCGGCATCTTCCTGATCGTCACCGCCAAGGGCCGGCGCAAGCGCGTCGAGCCCGTCGCCGGAACGACGAGCGTCGCCTGAACGGCCAGCGATGAGCGCGAAGAGCGGCGCGTCGCTGGCCGACCGGCTGGCGCGGATGATCGACATGGCCGGGCCGATCCCGGTCGCGCAGTTCATGGCCGCCGCCAACACCCATTATTACGCGACGCGCGATCCCCTGGGCGTTGCCGGCGACTTCACCACCGCGCCCGAGATCAGCCAGATGTTCGGTGAGCTGACCGGACTGTGGCTTGCCGACCTGTGGGATCGCGCCGGCCGACCGGCGGCGCATTATGTGGAGCTGGGGCCGGGGCGCGGCACGCTGGCGGTGGACGCGCTGCGGGCCGCGCGCACCGCCGGTCTCACGCCTCCCGTCCATCTCGTCGAAACCAGCCCGACCTTGATCGCCGCGCAGCGCAGCCGACTGCCCGACGCGATCTGGCACGAGACGGTGGCAAGCCTGCCGGACGACCGGCCGCTGCTGATCGTCGCCAACGAATTCTTCGATGCGCTGCCGATTCGCCAGCTGATGCGCACCGCCGCCGGCTGGCGCGAACTGATGGTCGACCGCCGTGACGGACGCTTCGTGCCGCTGCCGGGCACGGTGCCGTTCGATGGCGCGGTGCCCGCCGGTCTGACGGGCGCGGCCGAGGGCAGCATCGTCGAATCCTGCCCCGCCGCGGTGGCGATCATCGACGCGCTGGCGCGGCGGCTGGCGGCGCAGGGCGGCGCGCTGATCGCGATCGACTATGGCTATGAAGGGCCGGCGGTGGGAGACACGCTGCAGGCGCTGAGCGCGCACCGGTTCGCCGACCCGTTCGAGGCGCCTGGCGAACGCGACCTGACCGCGCATGTCGATTTCGCATCGCTGGCCGAGGCCGCGCGCAGCGCGGGCGTTTCGGCGAGTACCGTCGTCGGCCAGGGCGCGTGGCTGGAGGCGCTCGGCATCGCCGCGCGCAGCGCAGCGCTGTCGCGGGCGCAGCCGGGGCGGGCAGCGGAGATCGCCGCCGCCCGCGCCCGGCTGACCGGAGACGATGCGATGGGAACGCTGTTCAAGGCGCTCGCGCTCACCGCCCCCGGCTGGCCGCACCCCGCCGGGTTCTGAGCCCTATTCCAACTCGAAGCTGACGTTGACGACCACGCTCACGTCCTGCTCGCCCGGAACCACCTGGGTGTCGGCGGCTTCGGCCTTCATCGCGCGCGCGGCATACATCGGCACCGGCGGACCATAATCGGCCGATTCGCTGATCGTCAGGATGCGCTTCACGCGCAGCCCTGCCGCGGTGGCGTAAAGCTCGGCGCGGGCGCGCGCGTCCTTGATCGCGGCGCGGCGCGCCTCGTCCAGCGCCGCCTCGGGCTTGTCGATCGACAGGCTCGGACCATTGATCTGGTTGGCGCCCTGGCGGACCAGCGCGTCGAGGATCGAGCCCGCCTTCGTCAGATCACGAAAGCGGATCGTGACGCTGTTCGAGGCCTGGTATCCGGTGATCACCGGCGGCTGGTTCTCGGCATAGCGATATTGCGGGTTGAGGCTGAGCGTCGCGGTGGCGACATCGCGCTCGGCGATGCCCGCTTTCTTGAGCGCGGCGAGCACCCCAGCCATCCTGGTCGCATTGTCGCGCATCGCGGCATCCGCCGTCACCGCCTGGGTGACGACGCCCGCGCTGATCGTCGCGAGATCGGGCACGCGGGTCACTGCACCGCGCGCCGACACGTCGAGCCGCGTTCCCGAAATCGTCTGGATCGGAAGATTGACCGTCTGCGCCGCCGCCGGAACGGCGCCCAGCGACGCCGCAGCGACCCCGAACAGCAAGGGTGCGAACAAGGCGGAAGAGATGGACTTCATGGCATGACTTCCTTCGGTTTCGACCCGGACGGGCCCCTTTGCGATCACCGGCCCGCTGTGGCGCCGGCGTGCTGCATCCTTTCTGAACATGCTCGTTTGCCGGCGTTCAGCCGGAGCATGCGAACGATGCTGGCCGCCTGTGACGGCGCGACCCGCGCTCACCAGCACCCCGATTCGACAGGATTCACCGGCTCGGTCCGCCAACGCGCCCCGGCGCGGCCCGGTTCCGGCATGCCGTTTGCCGAAAAGCCCGTCGTTCGTCGAGCGACGCTTGAGCGCCCCTGCAGTCGAGGGCAAGCCGCCCGTGGGCGCCGGTATATGGCGGGCTCGATCGCGGCTTGAGACCGGTGAGTTATTAAGGTAACACAGTCGCCGATGGTCGCACGCCATCCGGTTTTACAGGGCGGAAAGTGAGAGGCATGAATTTCGAGCGGAGTTTCGACCGTGGGGTCGGTGGCGACGATGCTGTCGATGCAGGCCCGCGGCCGCGTCGCCGCTGGCCCTGGATCGTCGCGGCATTGGTGGTGGTGATTGCCGTGATCGCGGCCGTCATGATCTTCACCGGCAAGAAGGATGGCGCGGCGGAAAAGTCGAACGCCAAGCAGGTGCCGACCGTCACCGTCGTCGTTCCCGGCCGCCAGACCGTCGATCGCATGATCTCCACCACCGGCACGCTGGCCGCGCGCCGCGAGATGCCGGTGGGCGTGCAGGGCGAAGGCGGCATGGTCACCGCAGTCTATGTCGAGCCCGGCCAGTGGGTCGCCGCAGGCCAGGTCCTCGCCACGATCGACCGGGCGGTGCTCGCCCAGCAGAACAGCCAGCTCGCCGCCTCGGTCTCGGTGGCGGATGCCAATGCGCGCCTCGCCCAAGCCAATCTCGAACGCGCCGAGCGGCTGGTGAAGCGCGGCTTCATCTCCACCGCCGACGTCGACCGGCTGACCGCGACGCGCGATGCCGAGGTCGCCCGCGTCCGCGTCGCCCGCGCGCAGCTCGGCGAATCCCGCGCGCGCACCGGCCGCCTCGACATCCGCGCGCCTGCCGCCGGCCTCGTGCTGACGCGCGCGACCGAACCCGGCATGGTCGTCAGCTCCGGATCGGGCGCGCTGTTCCGCATGGCGAAGGGCGGCGAAATGGAATTGCTCGCGCGGCTTGCCGAGGGCGATCTCGCGCGCATTTCGGTGGGGCTTGCCGCAACGGTCACCCCCGTCGGCACCACCACCCGCTACACAGGCCGGATCTGGCAGCTCGCGCCGATCATCGATCAGCAGACCCGGCAGGGTACCGTGCGTATCGCGCTGCCCTACAATCAGGCGCTGCGTCCGGGCGGTTTCGCGCATGCCTCGATCAGCAGCGGTTCCACCGAGGCACCGCTGCTGCCGGAATCGGCGGTGCTGAGCGACCCGAAAGGCAATTACGTCTATATCGTCAATCCGGACAACACGGTTGCCCGGCGCGACGTAACCACGGGCGGCGTCACCGACACCGGCATCGCCGTCCTGTCGGGGCTGAGCGGGACGGAGAAGGTGGTGCTTTCCGCGGGCGCCTTCCTCAATCCGGGCGACAAGGTGGAACCGGTCCGCGCGAAGGCGGCAGGCTGAAGAACGACGGGCGGGGCAAAGGCGGTCGATCATGAACTTTCGTAACATCTCCGCCTGGTCGATCCGGAACCCGGTTCCGCCGATCGTGCTGTTCGTCGCGCTGACGCTGGCGGGCATCGTCGCGTTCATGCGGATGGACGTGAACGACAATCCCGACATCGAATTCCCCGCGGCGCAGATCATCATCAGCCAGCCCGGCGCGGCGCCCACCGAGCTGGAAACGCAGGTGACCCAGCGGATCGAGGCAGCGGTGCGCGGCATCACCGGCGTCGACGAGATCACCTCGTACGTCAGCGAGGGCACCTCGAACACCACCGTCCAGTTCGTGATCGGCACCCCGATCGACCGCGCCGTCAACGACGTGCGCGAGGCGGTGTCGCGCGTCCGCGGCGACCTGCCCGACGGCATCCTCGAACCGCAGGTCGTCCGCATCGACATCTCCGGCGGGCCGCTGGCCTATATGTCGGTGGAAGCCGTCGACATGACGCTGGAGGAACTGAGCTGGTTCGTTGACGACACCATCGCCAAGCGGCTGCTCAACGTCGAGGGCATGGCGCAGGTGCGCCGCGGCGGCGGCGTCAGCCGCGAGATCCGCATCATCCTCGATCCCGCCAAGCTGCAATCGTTCGGCATCACCGCGGTGGAGGTCAACGCGCAACTGCGCCAGGTGAACCTCAACGCCGCCGGCGGCCGCGCCGAGATCGCCGGTTCGGAACAATCGGTGCGCGTGCTGGGCAATGCCGAGAACGCCTATGCGCTGGGGGAGCGGCAGATCGCGATCGGCGGCGGACGGACGGTCAAGCTCAAGGACATCGCCGACGTGCGCGATCTCTACGCCGAGCAGCGCGCGCTCTCGACGATGAACGGCCGCCAGGTGCTGAGCTTCGCGATCATCAAGTCGAAGGGCTTCTCCGACGTCACCGTCTACGACAATGCGATGAAGGTGATCGACAAGCTCCGCAAGGAGAACCCCAAGGTCAGGTTCACCCAGCTCTTCACCACCGTCGACTATGTGAAGAGCCAATATCATTCGGCGATGAGCGCGATGTGGGAAGGCGCCATCCTGGCGGTGCTCGTCGTGTTCCTGTTCCTGCGCGACTGGCGCGCGACGGTGATCTCCGCGCTCGCCATCCCGCTCTCCGCGATCCCCGCCTTCTGGTTCATGGACCTGATGGGGCTGTCGCTGAACGGCATCAGCCTGCTCGCGCTCAGCCTCGTCGCCGGCGTGCTGGTGGACGACGCGATCGTGGAGATCGAGAATATCGTGCGCCACATGCGCATGGGCAAATCCGCCTATCAGGCCTCGATCGACGCCGCCGACGAAATCGGCCTGGCGGTGCTCGCGACGACGATGTCGATCGTCGCGGTGTTCCTGCCGGTCGGCCTGATGCCCGGCATCTCCGGCCAGTTCTTCAAGAATTTCGGCCTCACCGTCGTCGTCGCGGTGCTGATGAGCCTTGCCGTCGCGCGCATGATCACGCCGATGGTCGCGGCCTATTTCCTGAAGGCGCACGGCACCGCCAGCCACGGTGAGGGCCGCCTGATGGACGTCTATATGGCGGTGCTCGGCTGGACGCTGCGGCGGCGCTGGGCGACGATGGGGATCGGCGTCGGCGCGCTGGTGGCGACCGGGTTCGCGGTCGCCACACTGCCGATGACGTTCCAGCCCACGATCAACACCGACTACAGCCAGGTGTCGATCGAGATGCCGCCGGGCTCGACGCTCAAGCAGACGCTGGACACCGCCAACACCGTCTCCGCGCTGCTGCGCAAGCAGCCCGAGGTTGCGGCCGCCTTCGCCGACATCGAGGAGGTGGGCGAGGCCAACATCTTCCTGACCCTGCACAAGGATCGGAAGCGGACGAGCGTGCAGTTCGAACGCGAGACGGCGCCGCTGCTCGCCGACATTCCCGATGCCCGCGTCAACTTCCAGTCGCAGGGCGGCTTCAACGGCCGCGATCTCAACATCACGCTGGTGGGCAGCGATCCCGAGAAGCTCTATGCCCACGCGCTCAAGGTGGTCGAGCAGCTAGGCACCTTGCGTGAGGTTCGCGCGCCGCGGATCAACGGCGACGTCCAGCGCCCCGAGATCACGATCAGGCCGCGGCTCGATCTCGCCGCCGACCTCGGCGTGACCACCTCCGCGCTCAGCCAGACGATCCGCATCGCGACCTTGGGCGACATCGACCAGAACGTCGCCAAATTCTCGCTGTCCGACCGGCAGATCCCGATCCGGGTCGCGCTGGCGGAAGACAGCCGCCGCAGCCTCTCGACGATCGAGAACCTGCCGGTGCCGACCGCAAACGGCGGATCGGTGCCGCTGAAGGTGGTGGCCGACATCGGCTTCGGCGCCGGCCCGAGCGCGATCCGCCGCTACAACCAGGAACGCCGCATCTCGATCGGTGCCGATCTCGCGCCCGGGCTCGTCAGCGGCGATGCGCAGCCCAAGATCGACGCCCTCCCGGCGGTTGCCAACCTGCCGCAGGGCGTAGAGCAAGCCAAGCTGGGCGATGCCAAGTTCCAGGCGGAGATGCTGAACAATTTCTTCATCGCGCTGGCATCGGGCATCTTCCTGGTCTTCGCGGTGCTGGTGCTGCTCTACAAGCGGGTGCTGCCGCCGCTGGTGAACATGGGGTCGCTGGCGCTCGCGCCGCTGGGCGGCCTGCTCGCGCTGCACATCACCGGCAACCCGCTGTCGATGCCGGTGATGATCGGCTTCCTGATGCTGCTCGGCATCGTCGCCAAGAACTCGATCCTGCTCGTCGATTTCGCGCTCGAGGAAATGGCGGCAGGCGTGCCCAAGAGGGACGCGATCAACGATGCCGGCCACAAGCGTGCGCAGCCGATCGTGATGACCACCGTCGCGATGGTCGCCGGCATGCTGCCGATCGCGCTCAGCCTGTCGGGCGATGGCAGCTGGCGCGCGCCGATGGGCATCTTCGTGATCGGCGGGCTGATCCTGTCGACCTTCCTCACGCTGGTGATCGTGCCGGCAGGGTTCAGCCTGGCGGTCGGGTTCGAGAACTGGCTGGGGCCGAAGCTGCGGCGGCTGTTCACCAATGGCGGCGAGGGGACGCCGCAAGCGCAGCCGGCGGAGTGAACCATTTCGCGCGCGGTTCATTCTTGACCGCGTGACCCCGCCCCTGTCCCCCCGTCCCGAACCGCGCGGCATCGCCCAGGGCGGATTCACGCGGATGCGCGCGGTGGCGACCGGCCTGCTCGTGCTGATGGCGGCGATCTACATCGCCGCCCGAAGCGTGGAGGGCGGCCACCCGGCCTGGGGCTTCGTCCGTGCGTTTGCCGAGGCGGCGATGGTCGGCGGCCTCGCCGATTGGTTCGCGGTGACCGCGTTGTTCCGCCACCCGCTCGGCCTGCCGATTCCGCATACCGCGATCATCCCGCGCAACAAGGACCGCATCGGCGATACGCTGGCGCTGTTCCTCAAGGACAACTTCCTCACGCCCTCGGTGGTCGCGCGGCGCATGGCCAAGGTGGATGTCGCCGCCGCCGCTGGGCGTTTCCTCGCCGATCCCGATACCGGGGGCGAAGGCCGGCTGCGCCGCGGCGCATCGCGGCTTGCCGCCGACATGCTCGAAGCGCTGGATCAGGAGCGGCTTGGCGGCATGGTCCGCGCGATGCTCGCGCAGCGCCTGCGCGCCTTCGACGCCGCGCCGGTGCTCGGTCAGGCGCTGGCTGCGGCGATTGCCGACGACCGCCATGTGCCGCTGCTCGACGGGTTGGTCCGCTGGGCGTCGCGCGCGCTCGACGCCAACGAGCATCTGATCCGCGACATGGTTCATGACCGTGCCGGATCGATCATGCGCTGGACCGGGCTGGACGAGAAATTGTCCAACGCGATCGTCGACGGGTTGAAGCGCCTGCTGACCGAAATGAGCGAGCAACAGGGCCATCCGCTGCGCGTCCGCGCCGAGGATGCGCTGGCCGACCTCGCCCATGACCTGCAGCACGATCCGGCGCTTCGGGAGCGAATCGCCGCGATCAAGGAAGAGATGATCGCCAATCCGGCGATGCAGCGCTGGATCGACGGGCTGTGGGAACAGGCGCGACAGGCGATGCTCAACGCGGTCCGCGATCCCGATGCGGTGCTTGCCGGCCGGCTGGGCGAGGCGCTGCGCCAGCTTGGCATGACGCTGCAGCATGACGCCGAACTCGGTCGCACGATCAACCGCTTCGCGCGCCGCGCCGCGGTGGGCGCGACCGCCAGCTATGGCGACGGCATCGTCCGGCTGGTGTCGGACACGGTGCGGGGCTGGGACGCACAGACGATCACCAACCGGCTGGAGAACGCAGTGGGGCGGGACCTGCAATATATCCGCGTCAACGGCACGCTGGTCGGCGGGCTGGTGGGGCTGACGCTGCACGCCATCGACCGGCTTTTCTGAGCCGGCCGACGGCGGTTCGCTTCATCGCCGATCGGAGGTGATCAATCCTCATCCTCGTCATCGGTCTCGCCGAGGATATCCTCTTCATCGTCATGCTGCGGCTCGCCGGCGTAGGCGTCATTGTCGATGCGGCCGCTGCGGACCATCTCGTTCATCCTGTCGACCAGATCGGGCGTGTCGTCGGGAATCAGCGCGCCGGGATTCGGCCGGCCGCCATGCTCGCTCTCTTCCGAAAGGTCGGTATCCACGAAGCGCGCATCCTCGGTCACATCCTGCGCCTGGCCTTCGTCGGCCTGCTCGCTGTTGGTTTCCGGGGTTTTATCGTCGATATCTTCGGGCGCTGCCATGATGCATTCCTTTCTGCTGCGGGGCACCAACAAGCAGAATCGGCGCCCGTTCCCCTTCCATTGCCTGAACGTGCCGTAGTTTCAGGTTCATGCAACCTGTCGCAAAGTGTCGCCGTTGTTCCGTCATGCGTGCGAAGGAGTAGGATCATGCGCAAGACATTCATCGCTGCGTTGATTGCGGTGATGGCGGTGCCGGCGACGCCGGCACTCGCCGACCCTCCATCGAGGGGATATTATCAGCAGAGCCGCGACCGTCACTGGCGCGGCGATCGCCGCGACTGGCGGCGGGACCGCAGGGACTATCGGCGCGATTATCGCCGTGATCGGCGCGACTATCGCAGTTACCGCCGTGGCTATCGCGACGGGTGGCGCAACGACCGCTGGCGCGACCGTCGCTACTACAATCGGGGTCGATACTATGGCCGGCCTTATTACGGCGGTTATGGCTATCGCCGCGGCTATTACGGCGTCGGCTATGGCGGAGGCTATTGGCGCGGCCGTGACGGACGCTATTACTGCCGCCGGTCGAATGGCACGACCGGGCTGATCGCCGGTGCGGCTCTGGGCGCGTTGCTCGGTCGAAGCGCGGATCGCGGGTACGATCGCTCGGGCGGCACGATCGCCGGTGCCGGCATAGGCGCGCTCATCGGTCGCGAGATCGATCGCGGCAATCTGCGCTGCGGCTGAAGGTGGCGAAGGACGGCGGGTAACCAGTCCCGCCGCCGCTTCGTTCACTCAATCAATCGCCTCGGCGAAGCGTTCATTGCCAAGGAAGCCGAGCCGGTCGATGCCGGCCTTGTCGACCACCGACAAGGTCTGGTCGAAGCGCAGATAGGGCGTTTCGCCGTCGGTTCGCATCATCAGCTTCGGACCGGCCGGATCGGCTTTCATCGCCGCGAGCTTCGCCGGCAACGCGTCGAGCGTGATCGCGCTGCCGTCCCACCGCAGCGCACCCGCCGCGTCGATTTCCAGTTGATGGATCGGGGCGTCGTCGGCGGCGCCCGTTCCCTGCGGCAGGTTCATCGGCACCTCATGCGTGGCGCGCGGCATGATGATGATGAACATCACCAGCAGCACCAGCATCACGTCGATCAAGGGTGTGGTGTTGATTCCGCCGATCGGGGCGAATTGGTCCGAAGCCACAGCGCGTGCACGCATATCGTCTCTCCCACCTGTTGTGGAATGAGATAACATCACGAATTGAAGCCGACGGCAATGGCCGTCTCGCGCCCCCCATGGCCGGTCTATGCGTCGGCCGTGTCCGGCCCGGGCCGGCCCTTGAAGCCCTGCGCGATGACATACCATTCGGAACTGTCCTTGCGGCTTGCGGGCGGCTTGGCGTGCTTCACCGTCGTGAAGTCACGCTTGAGCTGCGCGAGCAGCGCATGATCGGTGCCGCCCGCGAACACCTTGGCGACGAACGCGCCGCCGGGTGCGAGAATCTCCGCGCAGAACGCCGCCGCCGCCTCGACCAGCGCCATCGTGCGAAGATGGTCGGTCTGCGGATGGCCGACGGTGTTCGCGGCCATGTCCGACAGCACCAGGTCGGCGGGGCCGCCCAGCGCCTCGGAGAGCAGGGCCGGTGCAGTGTCCGCCATGAAATCGAGCTGCATGATCTCGACGCCGTCGATCGGATCGGTCGGCAGCAGATCGATGCCCACCACCCGCGCCTTGGGGAGGCGCTTGCGCACCACCTGCGACCATCCGCCCGGCGCGATGCCGAGATCGAGCACGCGATGCGCGCCGCGCAGCAGGTTGAACCGCTCGTCGAGCTCGATCAGCTTGTAGGCGGCGCGGCTGCGATAGCCCTCCGCCCTGGCCTTGCGCACATAGGGATCGTTGAGCTGGCGTTCGAGCCAGCGCGTCGATTGCGCGCTGCGGCCGCGCGCGGTGCGGACGCGCTGGCGCCCCATCCCCCCGCCCCTGCTCATGCCGCGTTACCGTCGTTCGCCATCAATGACCTTAATATGCCTTCTCTTATGCCGCGATCCGCGACCCCCAGCCGGTGCGCCGGCCAGATTGCGAGGATCTCGTCGAGGATCGCGCACCCTGCAACGACCAGGTCGGCACGCTCCTGCCCGATACAGGGCAAGGTTGCACGTTCCTTCGCGCCCATGCCCGCCAGCCGCCCGCTGATCGTCCGCATCGCCTCCGCGGGGACGATCAGCCCGTCCACCGCCGCGCGGTCATAGCTTGAGAGGCCGAGATGCAGGCTGGCCAGCGTCGTTACCGTGCCGCTGGTGCCGAGCAGCCGGCCCGGGTCACGGCCATCCTCATAGCGCGGGAGGCGCGGCGCGAAGCGCGAGAAACTGGCGCGAACCCGGTCGCGCATGCGCCCATAGGCCGCCAGCCGATCCTCGCGCGCGTCCGACGTGCAGGGCTCGCTCTCGGTCAGCGAGACGACGCCCCACGGCGCACTGAACCAGTCGAGTACGGTCGGCACCGGCGTGCGCGGATCGATCAGCACCAGTTCGGTCGAGCCGCCGCCGATGTCGAACACCAGCGCCTGCCCCTCGCCCGGTTCCAGCAGCGCATGGCAGCCGAGCACCGCCAGCCGCGCCTCTTCCTCGGCGCTGATCACGCCCAGCGCGATGCCGGTCTCCCGCCGCACCCGCTCGACGAATTCGGGGCCATTTTTGGCCTGTCGGCAGGCCTCGGTCGCAACCGAGCGCGCGAGATGGACGTGCCGCCGCCGCAGCTTGTCCGCGCAGATCGAAAGCGCCGCGACGGCGCGATCCATCGCCGCGTCGGACAGGCGACCGGTGGCCGCCAGCCCCTCGCCCAGCCTGACGATTCGCGAAAAGGCATCGACCACCACGAACCCGTCCTTCGCCGGACGTGCGATCAGCAGCCTGCAATTGTTGGTGCCGAGATCGAGCGCGGCGTAGGTTCGCCGCCCCATCGAAACCGGAGCCGCCGCCGGCACCGCCGGCGACTTTACCGCTGCCGCCGACCCGCCGCCGGCAAAACGCGGCGCTGGAGCCCAGGGCTTTTCCATGCCGTGCATCACTTCTGCTCTCCAACGGGACAGATCCCGCCGGTACTTGGTTGCAAGCGTATCCTGTGGGAGGCGGTGCGGCAAGGTGGCGGCGGATGGCCTGACCGACGGCAGCCGCCGCCTGTCGATTGCCGATGCGCCGCAACGGTGATGCGAGCCGGAGCAATATCGCCGATGATGGAGCTTCTTTAGCGATCGAGGGTTTCCCAAAGCCGATGGCGGCTGCGGCGGCCTGGGTTCGGCACGCGACACGCGCGTCCGGCATCCGGCAATCATCCGCTCGCCGAGCGAAGGAGACGAACGATGGCCAATCTACTCGGTGCCCTGATCGGCGCTGCAATCGACCGCCAGGATGGTGACAGCGGAATCAAGGGTGCGATCGTCGGCAGCGTCGCGGAGACCGTGATTCGTGGCGTCGTGCCGATCGTCGCAACATTTGCGCTGGGCTGGGTCGTCCAATACGGCGCCCGCAAGGCGTGGCAGGCCATGGCGGGCGAAGACCCTGTCGATGGCGCCACCGCGGACACGCGCTCGCGGCCATACTGACCATATTGAGACGCCGCGGCACGGCGTCCGCTACGGCTGAATACCGCTGCCGCTTGTCGCAGAGCCGCGACGGCGGCACGTGTTCGCCAATACGAGACGTCTCTCTGATGGGTTGCGGTTGCGTATTTCCAGCAGCGGCTTCTCGACAGCTCAGATCGTGTCCCAGTTGGTGGTGTAGCTCGTCGGTAGCAAAGCTGACCGGCTGCGCGCTTGCGAACAGCGCTGTAGCAGCCGGTCAGCTTTGCGGGTGGCCATCGGTGATCTTCGGATAGGTTTGGGTTGCGACACTCGAACCGACGGAGATCCCGATGACCGACGACAAGATGAACGTTCAGGCGCTGCTGGGGAAGAGCGCGGATGCCGACTTCCTGCGCGAGATGATCGGCTTTGCGGCCCAGCGGCTGATGGATCTGGAGGTAAGCGGGCTGACAGGTGCCGGCTATGGCGAGAAGAGCACGGAACGTCTCGCCCAACGCAACGGCTACCGCGAGCGCGATTGGGAGACCCGCGCCGGCACCGTCGAGCTGCGCATCCCCAAGCTGCGCAAGGGCAGCTATTTCCCCGGCTTCCTCGAGCCGCGACGGATGGCCGAGAAGGCGCTGACCGCGGTGATCCAGGAAGCCTATATCCAGGGCGGAGCCTGCCAAGGTTCCGGCGATGCGTAGCATCGTTGGAAAGCAGGCGGAGGGATCTCGACGCGCTCGGTCGACGATCTGGTGAAAGCGATGGGGATGAGCGGCATCTCCAGGAGCCAGGTCAGCCGGCTGTGCGAAGAGATCGACGATCGGGTGAAGGCCTTCCTCGACCGGCCGATCGAGGGCGACTGGCCCTATCTCTGGATCGACGCCACCTATCTCAAGGTCCGTCAGGCCGGGCGGATCGTCTCGGTCGCGGTGATCATCGCGGTCGGTGTCAACGGCGACGGCCGGCGCGAAGTCCTTGGCATGGCGATCGGCTCGTCCGAAGCCGAGGTGTTCTGGACGGCCTTCCTGCGCAGCCTTGCGCGACGCGGCCTGCGTGGCGTCAAGCTCGTCGTCTCCGATGCCCACGAGGGCATCAAGGCGTCGGTCTCCAAGCTGTTCAACGCGACCTGGCAACGCTGCCGCGTCCACTTCGCCCGCAACGCCCTGGCCCATGCCGGCAAGAGCGGGCGCAGGGTGGTGTCGGCGTTCATCGCCACCGCCTTCGCCCAGGAGACCGCCGAAACCGCCAGCGTCCAGTGGCGCAAGGTCGCCGACCAACTGCGGCCAACCGTGCCCAAGCTCGCCACCTTCATGGATGACACCGAGCAGGACGTGCTCGCCTACATGACTTTCCCGCCGCAGCATCGCGCCAAACTGCACTCGACCAATCCCATCGAGCGGCTCAACGGCGAGATCAAGCGGCGCACCAACGTCGTCGGCATCTTCCCGAACGAGGACGCCATCACTCGCCTGGTCGGCGCCATCCTGCTCGAACAGAACGACGAGTGGGCTGTACAGCGCGCCCGGTACATGACGCTGGAAAGCGTCGCTCCGTTGAGCGATAACCCTCTCGTCAGCATGCCCGCCGTGGCTGCCTGATCAATCCGGCCTCGCCGGAGATCGCCGTCACAACGCCGGCGAACCTACACCACCCGGTGGGACACGATCACAGCTCATGCAGTTGATGATAATTCGCCGGCCATGAACGCGAACCGCCACCTTCTGTCCTCGTCAAGTATCGCACTGCGATATTGACGGTTGGCGCGCGTCCACCCGTCTCAGGAGGGTGGCGCGCAGTGGTGTGCAACCGGTCTCGAAAACCGGGCTAACCTAACGGTTAAGGGTTCGACTCCTTCACCCTCCGCCATGTTCAGGAGCGCGAAGCTGCAAGGTGCAGCCTCCGCCTGCTAAGCGAGGGGAGCCGTCACGGTTTGGGGTTCATCTCCTCCGCGCTCCGCCATCATCTGTTCGGGGAGGTAAAGCCGGTGGCTCCGGCAGTCGCACTGTAAATGCGGCCCTTCGGGGAGTGGATCGAAACCACACCTCCCCACCATCCAGGATCATCGCCACAAGGCGATCACATTTATCGATGTGGGAACGATGGATGCCCCGCGAGGATTCGAACCTCGATTGACGGAGTCAGAGTCCGTAGTCTTACCATTAGACGACAGGGCAATGTCGGAGGCGCGCCGAATAGGCAGAAGCGTGCGCGCTGTCAACGGCGGATGGCGGCGTTCGGCCCCAGCTTCGCGGAACCCAAGACTTGCTTGGGTCCGGGCGGCTTGCAGTCGCATTCGACGGGGTCCAAAAGGCGCGGATTCCGCGTGCGGGCTCCTGCGCGCGGCGTCGAGTGATTCGACACTCTGTGATCCGGCCGCAGGCCCAGCCTCCAAGGAAGTCCGTCATGCCCGCCTATCGTTCCCGCACCACCACCCACGGCCGCAACATGGCGGGTGCCCGCGGGCTCTGGCGCGCGACGGGGATGAAGGATGAGGATTTCGGCAAGCCGATCATCGCCGTGGCCAACAGCTTCACCCAGTTCGTGCCCGGCCATGTCCATCTGAAGGATCTCGGCCAGCTCGTTGCGCGCGAGATCGAGGCGGCGGGCGGCGTCGCCAAGGAGTTCAACACGATCGCCGTCGATGACGGCATCGCGATGGGCCATGGCGGCATGCTCTATTCGCTGCCGAGCCGCGAGCTGATCGCCGACAGCGTCGAATATATGGTCAACGCGCATTGCGCGGACGCGATCGTCTGCATCTCCAACTGCGACAAGATCACGCCCGGCATGCTGATGGCGGCGATGCGGATCAACATCCCCGTCGTGTTCGTCTCGGGCGGGCCGATGGAGGCCGGCAAGGTCGTGTTGAAGGGCGAGAAGCGGGCGCTCGACCTGGTCGATGCGATGGTCGTCGCCGCCGACGAGAGTTATACCGACGAGGAAGTGAAGGCGGTCGAACGCGCCGCCTGCCCCACCTGCGGGTCCTGCTCGGGCATGTTCACCGCCAATTCGATGAACTGCCTCACCGAGGCGCTCGGCCTGTCGCTGCCCGGCAACGGATCGGTGCTCGCCACCCATGCCGATCGCGAGAAGCTGTTCCGCGAGGCCGGCCACCTGATCGTCGATCTCGCCAAGCGGTGGTACGAGCAGGACGACGCCACCGCGCTGCCGCGCACGATCGCCAGCTTCGGCGCGTTCGAGAATGCGATGAGCCTCGACATCGCGATGGGCGGTTCGACCAACACCGTGCTTCACCTCCTCGCCGCCGCGATCGAGGGCGGCGTCGATTTCACGATGGCGGATATCGACCGGCTTTCCCGCCGCGTGCCCTGCCTGTGCAAGGTCGCGCCCGCCAAGTCGGACGTCCATATGGAGGATGTCCACCGCGCCGGCGGAATCATGGCGATCCTCGGCGAACTGGAACGCGGCGGGCTGATCGACGCCACCTTGCCCACCGTCCATGCGCCGACGATGGCGGACGCGCTGGCCCGCTGGGACATCGGCCGCACCAACAGCACCGAGGTGCGCGACTTCTATCGCGCGGCACCGGGCGGCGTGCCGACGCAGACCGCGTTCAGCCAGTCCGAGCGCTGGGTGGATCTGGATACCGACCGCGAGAAGGGCGTCATCCGCTCCGCCGAGCATCCCTTCTCCAAGGATGGCGGCCTTGCGGTGCTGTTCGGCAACCTCGCGCCCGAGGGCTGCATCGTGAAGACCGCGGGTGTCGACGACTCGATCCTCGTCTTCCACGGCCGCGCGCGCGTCTATGAAAGCCAGGACGCGGCGGTCGCCGGCATCCTCGGCAACCAGGTGGAGGCCGGCGACGTCGTCGTCATCCGCTATGAGGGGCCGAAGGGCGGGCCGGGCATGCAGGAAATGCTGTACCCGACGAGCTATCTGAAATCGAAGGGCCTCGGCAAGGCGTGCGCGCTGATCACCGATGGCCGCTTCTCGGGCGGCACCTCGGGCCTCTCGATCGGCCATGTCTCGCCGGAAGCGGCAGAAGGCGGGCTGATCGCGCTGGTCGAGACCGGCGATCCGATCGTGATCGACATCCCGGCGCGCATCATCAGGCTCGACCTCGACGATGCGGCGCTCGCCGAGCGGCGCGCGGCGATGGAAGCGCGCGGTGCCAAGGCGTGGAAGCCGTTCGGCCGCAAGCGCGAGGTGTCCGCGGCGCTGCGCGCCTATGCCGCGCTCACCACCAACGCCGCCCGCGGCGCGGTGCGCGACGTCAGCCAGCTCGACTGAGCTTCAGCGAGGCGCGGGGTGACACGCCCATCTCGCGCTTGAACGCCGCGCCGAACGCGCTTTCGGAAGCATAGCCCAGCATGTGGCCGATCTCGGCCACTGTCTGGCCGCCGCTGCGCAGCGCGCGATCGGCGAGATGCATCAGATCGAGCACGGGCGCGAGCCGCCGATCGGCGAGCCCGCGCAGCCAGCCGCTCACCGCCACCCCGCCCGCCTCCAGATGCGCGCGGATGATGTGGATGACGATGAGCTGCGCGAGCGCGGCAACGCAGCTCTGGTGCGCGGTGGCGCCCAAGCGGGGCAGGCGGGGAAGCCAGTGCTCCCCGCCCCGCCCGCGCGCTACTCACCACACATGATCCACCACCCGCACGATCGCTCCGCTGGAAATGCGGATCAGCGCGATATTGGTGTCGAGATAGATCCATGTGTGCCCGCGCGGGGGCACAGCGAGGCGGTAGAAGCGCAGATCGACAACGGTGTAGCGGCGCAGCGGCGGGGGCACGACGACGCCGACCGTCCAGTGCCGCCCCCAATAGGCGCGGGGCACGGCGTAGTAGCCATGCCCGGGAGCGAAATAGTAACCGTGACGCGGGCCGCGATAGGCAGCGAACCACGGATGGCCGCGCCACCAGCCAACATGATGGCGATCCCAATGCGCAACCGCCGGGGGCGGCGGGGGCGGGCGGTGACGATGGTGATGGGGAGCAGGCTGCGCCGACGCGACAGCGGGCAGCAGCGCCAGCAGCACGGCCAGCGCGGTCGGGAAGCGTACAGAATTCATCGGTCGATCCATCTTTCCGAGTGACGATCGCGCCGCCGGCTCCCTTCCGAACGAACGCAGCCTCATCTTGCCGGTGTGCCGTAAGCCGCGCATGACGCGGCGGTGTCGAACCGAAACGAAATGTTACGTGTATAATGCGATCGACGAACGTCGTTCCGGGCGGCTAGGCGGCGGCTTCCGGATCGGCTAAAGGGGCCGCCGCTTCGCAACGATCGGGCCCCGCCCGCGGTCTCAGCCCCCGCCCGGCGCCGCCTCGACCCCCTCGGCAGGATCGCGTAACGGCAGTCATGGTTTCCGTTCATCTCTTATCGGTGCCGGCATGAGCGGAGGGGGGCTGCAGGCCGTGTTCATGGCGCAGCGGCCGGCACTGCTGCGCTTTTTGCGCGCGCGCGGTGCGGGTGAGGAGGCGGAGGATCTGCTGCAGGATCTGTGGCTGAAGCTGGAAGGCGGCCCGCCCGCAGTGCCCGTCGCCGAGCCGCTGGCCTATCTCTATCGCGCCGCGGACAATCTGATGCTCGATCGCCGCCGGTCGGCGGTCCGCCGCATCGCCCGCGAGGACGCGTGGGGCGAAGCGGTGGACGGCGCCGAACCCGGCGTGTCCGACACGCCTTCGGCCGAGCGCGTGCTCGCCGGGCGGGACGAACTGCGCCGCGTCCAGGCCGCGCTCGACGCGCTGGGCGAACGCACCTCCGCCATCTTCCGGCGGCACCGCGTCGACGGCATCGGCCAGCGCGACATCGCGACCGAATCCGGGATCAGTCTCAGCGCCGTGGAAAAGCATCTGCAGAAAGCCTATCGCGCGCTTGCGATGCTCAAGGCGGACTCGGAAAATCCGGAGCAGCGGGATGCGGGTTGAGCGCGGCGGTGGCGTCCTGCCATCGAGGTTATGGCGATGAACATCAGCGATCAGCGCATCAGCGACGAAGCGGCCCTCTGGGCCGTGCGCACGCGCGACTCGGATTTCGCCGACTGGGATGGCTTCATCGCCTGGCTGGAAGCGGATCCCGCGCACAACATCGCCTATGAACGGGCGCTGCTCGCGGCCGAGGATGCGGCGGCGTTGCTGGCGACCGTTGCGGCGCCTGCCGCCGCCCCCGTTTCATTGCCCGAGCCGGCCAATGACGAGCCCGCGCGTATCGGGCGGCGCCGGCTGCTGGGTGGCATGGTCGCGGCATCGCTGCTGGCGGTCACCACCTATGCGGTGCTGCAGCCCGGCGGCGGCGCGCTGGAGACGGTGCGGACCGAGCCCGGCCAGCGCCGGACGATCGAGCTTGCCGACGGCAGCCGCATCGCGATCAACGGCGGCACCACACTCGTCACCGATCGGGATCGCCCGCGTTTCGCACGGCTCGACTCGGGCGAGGCCGCTTTCTTCGTCGTCCACAACACGCGCGATCCGTTCGTGGTCGAAGCGGGCGGCGCGACGTTGCAGGATGCCGGCACCGCGTTCAACGTGCGCCGCGGCGGCGGGCGGACCGAAGTGGCGGTGTCCGAGGGTCTGGTGATCTACAATCCCGCCGCGGAAGCGGTGCGCCTGCCGCCGGGCAGGCAGTTGCGGGTGACCGATGGCCGCGCGCCGGTGGTGGGTGAGGTCGCGGTCGACAGCGTCGCCGGCTGGCGCAGCGGGCGCCTTTTCTATGACGGCGCCAGCCTCGCCGATGTCGCCGCGGACCTGCAGCGCAATACCGGGATGCGCGTCTCCGCAGCGCCCGCCGTCGCCGGCCGTCCGTTCACCGGCGTGATCACGCTGGAAGGCGGCAATGACCGGCTGTTCGCGAGGCTTGGGCCGCTGCTGGGGGTCGATGTGCAGCGCAACGATCAAGGGTGGACGCTGACGAACAAGCCGTGAAACCCCTCGCGCTCGTCCTTGCCGCCACGGTTGCGCTGTCCGGCGCGACCACGGCGCATGCGTCCCCCGGCCGTCGGCCGGTGGATCTCCCCGCGGGCCGGCTGGCCGACGCGGCGATTGCGCTTGGCCAGCAGGCCGGCATCAGCATCGGCATCGCCGACCCTTCGATCGCCAACCGCCGCGTCCGCGCGGTGAAGGGGCGGATGGCGCCCGCCGAGGCGCTTCAGCGGATGCTGGAAGGCACGACCGCGGCGGCGGTGCCGATCGACGGCACGAGCTGGCGGATCATCCGCCGCCTGCAGCCGCTGGCACCGCCCGCCCCGGCGTCGATGCGCGCGCCGGCCGAGGAAGTGGCGCTGCCGACGCCGCCGATCGCCGACCTCGTCGTCACCGCCAGCAAGCGCAACGTCTCCGTTCCCGCCTTTCCCGGCACCGCGACGGTGGTTGCCGGCAGTGTGTTCGAGGCAAACGGCGCCGCCGGCGGCAGCGATGCGCTCGCCGCGCAGGTGCCGACCGTCACCTCGACGCATATCGGCCCGGGGCGCAACAAGCTGTTCATCCGCGGCATCGCCGATTCGAGCTTCACCGGGCCGACGCAGGCGACCTCGGGGCAATATTTCGGTGATACCCGGCTCAACTATAATGCGCCGGACCCCGACCTCAGGCTGTATGACGTCAGCAGCGTCGAGGTGCTCGAGGGGCCGCAGGGCACGCTCTATGGCGCAGGATCGCTGGGCGGCATCATCCGCATCGTCGGCAATGCGCCGCAGCTTGAACTGTTCCAGGGCTCGGCCTCGGCGGGCGTGTCGACGACGGCGCATGGTGCGGAAAGCATCGACGGTTCGGCGATGCTCAACATCCCTTTGGTCTATGACCAGCTCGGCGCCCGCTTCGTCGGCTATGCCGCCAGCGACGGCGGCTATATCGACGACCTTCAGCGCGGCGTGGACAATGTCAATCGCACGCGCACCTATGGCGCGCGCGGCGCGCTGCGGGCACAGATCGGGGACGACTGGACGATCGACCTCAGCGGCATCTGGCAGCGCATCGATGGCGCGGACAGCCAATATGCCACGCGCGGCGGCCCATCGCTCAGCCGCCGTAGCGGCATCGCCCAGCCGTTCCGCAACGATTTCCTGCTCGGCGACGTCACCATCGCGCGCGAATGGGATCTGCTGCGCTTCACTTTGACCGGCGGTATCGTCAGCCATCGCATCGACGAGACCTATGATGCGACCTTGCAGACGCCGAGCGCCATGGCCGGCTGGCCGGCGCGCTTCCCGCTCGACAGCCTGCCGCTGCCGGTGGGCACCGCCGAGGACGGCATCGCGCGCGCGTTCGACCAGAGCAACCGCACCCGGCTGCTGACCGCCGAAGCGCGGCTCAGCCGCGCTATGGATGGCGGCTATGGCTGGCTGATCGGTGGCAGCGTGATCCGCAACCGCGCGCGCATCACCCGGCAGTTCGGCGATCTCGGCGCGGAAATGCCGCGCACCGGCGTGCGCAACCTCGCCACCGAGCTGACCGCCTTCGGCGAAGTTTCGGTGGAGCCGGTGACGGGCGTGACGCTGACCGGCGGCGCGCGCTTCAACCATGTCCGCCTGTCCGGCGAGGGCCTCGACCTTCAGGAAGCCTCCATTGAAAAGCTGCTGGCGGCGCGCGTGGCAAGCACCGAGCGCAACGTGTCCAGCTTCCTCCCCTCCGTCTCGGTTTCGGTCCGGCCGATGACCGACATCATCCTCTACGCCCGCTACCAGGAAGGCTTCCGCCCCGGCGGCCTTGCGATCCGCGACGATTATATCGAGCGCTACCGCAACGATGAGGTTGCGACGATGGAAACCGGCATGCGCTACGGTGCGCCGGGGCTGACCAGCATCCACGCCAGCCTATCCTTCGCCTACACCCGCTGGAAGAACATCCAGGCCGACCTGATCGACAATCAGGGCCTGCCCGCGACCGTCAACATCGGCGACGGCCGCATCTACAGCGTCGACGCGCGGGTCGGCTGGCGCGTTGCGACCGGGCTGCAGATCGACGGTGCGGTCTTCTTCAACGATAGCCGGGTTACCGAACCCACGCTCGGCCTGTTCGCCTCGACGTCGGGACCGCTGCCCAACGTCGCGCGTGTCGGCGCGCGTGGTGCCGCGGAGTATCGCACCGCGCTTGGCGACAGCCTCGACCTCAAGCTGTCGGGTTCGGTGCGCTATGTCGGCAAGTCGCGACTGGGCGTCGGCCCGCGGCTCGACATCGCGCAGGGCAATTATGTCGATACGCAGCTGTTCGGCCGGCTCGGCTGGGAGCGGTTCGGCCTGTCGCTGACGGTCAGCAACCTGTTCGACACCGTCGGCAACCGGTTTTCGCTCGGCAGCCCGTTCACCTACACCCGCGAGGAACAGATCACCCCGCTCCGTCCGCGTACGGTGCGGCTCGGGGTGGATATGCGGTTTTGACCAGCCTCCTCCCCGACGCCAGGCGACGGGGAGGAGATGACGTGCATCAAACCCTGTCCAAGGCCTGCGCGAAGTCGGCGATCAGATCGTCCGCATCCTCGACGCCGATCGAGATCCGTACCAGATTGTCGGTGATGCCCAGCGCGCGCTTGCGGGCGTCGGGCACGGACAGGTGCGTCATCGCCGCGGGGTGGCTCGCCAGGGTCTCGGTGCCGCCGAGGCTCACCGCCAGCTTGGCGATGCGCAGCGCGTCGAGGAACGCGAAGCTCTCCTTTTCGCCGCCCTTCAGGAACAGCGAAAAGGTCGAGCCGGCGCCGCTGCAGTGGCGGCGGTAGATGTCCGCCTGCCGTTCCTGCCCGGGCTCATCCTGCAGGAAGCCGAGATAGCCGACGCGCTCCACCTTGGGATGGTCGCGCAGGAACGCGCAGACCTTGGCGGCATTCTCGCCCGCACGCGTCATCCGCAGTTCCAGCGTCTCCAGGCTGCGCAGCAGCATCCAGGCAGTGTTGGGATCGGTAATCGTGCCGATCGTGTTGCGCATCGCGCGGATCACATCGATCAGGCTCTTCCGGCCGAGCACGCCGCCGGCGACGAGATCGCTGTGGCCACCGGCATATTTGGTGAGCGAATAGACCACCAGATCGGCGCCATGCGCCAGCGGCTTGTGCCAGAGCGGCCCGAGGAAGGTGTTGTCGATCGCGATCGGAGGCTGCTCCGCGGCATCGCCGAACACCGTCTTGCGCGCCGCGACCACCGCCTCGACGTCGACCAGCGCGTTGGTGGGATTGGCCGGGCTTTCGAGATAGATCAACGCGACCCGCCCCGATGCCGCCTTGCCGAGCACCGCCTCGATCTCGTCCTGCGTCGCGCCGGCGGGGAAATCGAGCCAGTGGATGCCGAAACGGCCGAGCACGCGCGCGATCAGCGTTTCCGTGGCGGCATAGAGCGGCCCCGAATGGACGATCGTGTCGCCCGGCCGCACCATCGACAGGAACAGCGTGGCGATTGCCGACATGCCCGAGGAGAAGGTCAGCGCGTCCTCGGCATCCTCCCACACGCCCAGCCGATCCTCGAGGATTTCCTGGTTGGGGCCGTTGAACCGCGAATAGACCAGACCCTCGGCACCGCCCGGGCGCTTGCCGGTGACCCCTTCGAAATGGCGCTTGCCCGCGGCGGCATTGGGGAAGACGAAGGTCGAGGTCAGGAAGATCGGCGGCTTCAGCGATCCTTCGGACAGCATCGGATCATAGCCATATCCCATCATGAGGGTCGCCGGCTTGAGCGCCCGCCCGCCGATATCGTCGATCGGCGGCTTGGGGTTCTTGCGCGGCGTCACGCCGGTCAGGTCGGCTTCGTTCGGCTTGTCGGTCATCAGGGTCCTCTCCAGGACTGAGCAATATTATGAGCCTAGCGAATGTGCCGTCACGACGCACGTTCGGATCGGCGGGCGCGCCGCGCGATCCGGCGCTTTGCCCGATCGCCGTGAGACGCCGAGAGCGGCATGCATCGCGCCTGCCGAGGCCGGCGCGACGAACGTCAGCGGGAAAGGCCGATCAGACTGATCTGCCGGCCATAATCGGGCTCGCCGCGCAACGTCGCGCGGCGAAAGCTGTAGAAGCGCGCCTCGTCGCGGCAGGTATCGAGCCCCATCATTTCGACGCGGCCGATACCCGCCGCGGCGAGTCGCGCCGCGACATAGGCCTCGATGTCGAACCAGGCATGGCCGGGCCGGCCGGCGCCGAAGAAGCGATCCGTCTCGGGATCGGCTTCGGCGAAGCGTGCGACGAACTCGTCGCCGACCTCGTAAGAGGTGCGGCCGATGCAGGGGCCGGTAGCAGCGGCGATCCGGTTTCGACTGGCACCGAGCGCGACCATCGCCGCGATCGTCGCATCGGTCACGCCGCCGATCGCGCCGCGCCAGCCGACATGCGCCGCACCGACCACGCCGGCGACGGCATCCGCCAGCAGCACCGGCACGCAATCGGCGGTGAGGATGCCCAGCAGCACACCCGGCGTCGCGGTAACGAGTGCATCGGCGCGCGGCCGCCGGTCGTCGGCGATACCGCCCGCGACGGTGACGACATCGGCGGAATGGATCTGGTAGACGCTGGCGAGCGCCGCGCCGGGCAGCACCGCCGCCACCGCACGCCGGCGGTTCTCGGCGACTGCGGCCGGATCGTCCCTGCTGCCGATGCCGACGTTCAGGCCGGCGACGGCGCCGGTGGAAACCCCGCCCTGCCGGCCGAGAAAGCCATGGGGAATGTCGCCAAGCGCGCTGGCGCGGAGGGGATCGATCGCGGACATGTCGCTGCCTAGAGCGATTCGGCGCGCCGGGGAACAGCCGTGCGCATACGAAAAAGGGCCGTGCCATCGGCGCGGCCCCTTTCGCTGCCGTTCGACGGATGCTGCGTTAACGCAGCGAACCGCGACGGAAAAGATTGACGATGCCGAGCAAGACGACCGCGCCCACCAGCGAGACGAGGAGCGAGGTCAGCGAGAAATTATAGGCGTTGATCGTGCCACCGCTGAAGATCAGGCCACCAATAAAGGCGCCAACGATGCCGACGATGATGTTGAGGAAAATGCCCTGCTGTGCATCGGTGCGCATGATGAGGCTCGCGAGCCAACCGATCACACCGCCAATCACGAGCCAAAGAATGAGATTCATTGTCTAGCCTCCTGAACGGCCGCCCGCGTGGCGGCGTACGGAGCATAGACTCTCAAGACCGGCGCAAGTTCCGCCATGCACCCTGCAACACTTGACGCATGGATAAAAACATGGGTCCGTCGCAGCTGGAGGTCAGTACTTCTGCTGGCGCTCGTACAGCGATTTATAGTGCTGGATGCGCGTGACGCGAAGGCCCGGCATACCCGATCGATCGACCGCGCGCTGCCAGCCGGCGAACTCCTCGATCGTCAACCCATAGCGGTCGCAGGCTTCGTCGACCGTCAGCAGCCCGCCGGCCACCGCCGCGACCACTTCCGCCTTGCGGCGGACCACCCAGCGCTTGGTGCCGGGCGGCGGCAGGGTCTCCAGCGTCAGCGGCTCGCCCAGCGGTCCCACGATCTGCACCGGGCGCACAATGGGGTTATCGTTCATCGACGTCCTCGAACGGCGGTCGACTGCGGCCGCCAGCGTGCCCGGCCGCGTCGCCGGTGCTTGGAAAAGGCAATAGAAGCATCAGGTAAACACGACGTTTACTCGCGTGCGAGACCGGCACTAGCACCCAGGGGTCGATCGGGGGTAAAGGGCAGCGATCATGACCCCCGAATTTCAGCTTGCCCGGCCGCTCGACGCGCGGCGCATCGTCGTTGCCATGTCCGGCGGCGTCGACAGCTCGGTGGTGGCGGCGCTCGCCGCGCGATCCGGCGCCGAGACGATCGGCATTACCTTGCAGCTTTACGATCATGGCGCCGCGATCAAACGCGCCGGCAGCTGCTGCGCCGGGCAGGACATCCGCGATGCCCGCGCCGTCGCCGACACGCTCGGCATCGCCCATTATGTGTTCGACCATGAAAGCGCGTTCCGCGAGTCGGTGATCGACGATTTCGCCGACGAATATATGGCCGGACGCACGCCGATTCCCTGCGTTCGCTGCAACATGGGCGTGAAGTTCACGGATCTGTTCCGTTTGGCGCGGGACCTTGGCGCCGATTGCCTCGCGACCGGCCATTATGTCCGCCGCGTCGAGGGCGCCGCCGGCCCGGAATTGCACCGCGCGCTCGATCCGGCCCGCGACCAGAGCTATTTCCTGTTCGCGACCACCACCGAGCAGCTCGGCTATCTGCGCTTCCCGCTCGGCGGCATGCCCAAGCCCGAGGTCAGGCGCATTGCCGCCGAGCTTGGCCTGGGCGTCGCCGCCAAGCCGGACAGCCAGGATATCTGCTTCGTGCCCGACGGCGATTATGCATCGATCGTCCGCAAGGTCCGTCCCGATGCCGAAACCGCGGGCGAGATCGTCGATCTGGAGGGCCGCGTGCTCGGTGCGCATCGCGGCTTCATCCACTTCACCGTCGGCCAGCGCCGCGGGCTGGAGATCGGCGGTCTCGCCGAGCCGCTCTACGTCGTGCGGCTCGAACCGGATACGCGCCGCGTGGTGGTGGGGCCGCGCCGTGCACTGGCCGTCACCGCGGCGCGCATCTCGGGGTTCAACTGGATCGGCGGACCGCACGAAGGGCCCGTCACCGCCAAGGTGCGCTCGCTCGCCAAGCCGGTGCCGGCGCGGATAGACGGCGATCGCGTGATCTTCGACCAGCCCGAATATGGCGTTTCGCCCGGGCAGGCCGCGGTGCTTTACGGCGGTGAGCGCGTGCTGGGCGGCGGCTGGATCGACGAGACGGAAGCCGCAATACCCGAGTCGCTGGTCGCTTGACGCCCGGCGACGGTCCGCGCAGCTCCTGACGCTCAGTGCGCCGTGCACCGGTAGCGGAAGTACCAGACCTCGCGGCCCTCGCGCCGCGCCTTCGCCTCGTAGCGCGTCTGCGGCCAGCCGCCGGGGCGGACGAGGAAGTCGCCGGGTTTCTCCGCCAGCCATTCGAAATCGCGGCGCTGGTTCATGACCATCATCGACCAGCGGCAATAGGTGGGGTCGTCGGTGCCCAGCCGGAATTCGCCGCCGGGCTGCAGCTTGGCGGCGATCAGGTCGAGCGGGCCGTGGTTCATCATCCGGCGCTTGGCGTGGCGCGCCTTGGGCCAGGGATCGGGGTGCAGCAGATAGACGAAGCGCAGCGACGCATCGGGCAGCCGTTCCAGCACCTCCAGCGCGTCGCCCATGTGCAGCCGCACGTTGGGCAGATGCTTGTCGCGGATGTGCAGCAGCGCACCGACCACGCCATTGAGGAAGGGCTCGCAGCCGATGAAGCCGTGATCGGGCAGCAGGTCGGCGCGATAGGCGAGATGCTCGCCTGCGCCGAAGCCGATCTCGAAATGGAGCGGGCGATCGTCGCCAAAGAGCAACGACGCGTTCAGCGCGCCTTCCTCGGGCACGCTCAGCGCCGGCAGAAATTCCTCCACCAGCCGCGCCTGTCCCTCGCGCAGCTTGTGGCCCTTGGCGCGGCCATAAAGCCGGCGGATCGTCGTTGGATCGTTCATGGCGGGGCGCTTTAGGACGAGATTGCGCGCGGCGGAAGCGCTGGCGATGCGTACGGTGCCCGTCTATTTCTTCTCCAGCACGTCGGCATTGATCTGGACGCTGCGATTCTTGCCCCAGGTCGTCACGGTGGAGATCGGCTGCGTCTTGTTCACATGGTCGATAACCTGCGTCGGCGCAGGCAGGCGATCCATGAGCCGATAATTGAGCGTGCGCGACAGATGCTGGAATTTGATCGACCAGCCCGGCGGGCCGTCCTTTGCCAGAACCTGCTGCAAGGGATCGGTCGCCACCATGATGCCGCGCCCGGCATCGGACGGGGCAAGCATATAGGCGTCCTTCGCACCGTCCGGACGATAGACGATGCCCTTGGGTTCCACGCCGTCGTCCCGGCACCAGACGACCGGTTGCCGCGCCGCCGCCGCCTTGCCTTTCCCGGCCACGGGTATCGCGAAAACGCTGCCGATCATGGCCGCCTCGGCCGTTGCCGGAAGCGGCACCGCCGCGCCATCGAACGCGAGGGTATCCGCGCAGGCCGCGACCGGCGCGACCGCTGATTCGGGCCGCACCGTCTTCGGCCATTTCAGGCCGGCGATCAGGTCGCGCATCCGGGTGTCGAGTGCATCCGCATCGAGGCTGGCGGAGGAATAGCGGATTTTCACGAACCAGCCATCGAGCGGCATCAGCGCGACACCAGTGCTGCGGAACGGCGAGTCGGATGCGGCATAGGTTGCGATCAATCCCGCCGCCGCCGATTGGCGCGGCGGAACGAACGGCAACGGCCGCGCCGAGCGCCGCAACGTGCCATAGACCTTCGGGCGCGTCTCGATCGCCCAGGTCGCGCGATCGAACCACACGGGCAGCGCGCCGCTGATATCGCGATAGATATAGAGCGTGATCGCCTCGTCCTGCCTATCATAGGCGGCCGAAACATCGAGTTCGTCGGCCTCAAGCGCCGACGCACGCGTGCGCTGAATGCCATAGAGTTCGGCCGGGAATTGCAGCTTTGTATGCTTGTGCGTGAATGGCTTGCCCGGCTTCACCGATAGCGGCTGCGATTGCTGCGCCTGCCCCGCCGCCGGCAGGAGCATGCTGGCTGCGAGGCCGATCAACAGTCCTCGAATCATCCTCTCCATAGGGTCCCCCATCCCCGAAACGTCGCGGCACGCTCTCATGGACGGTGGCGGCGCACAAGCCGCCGGGCGCGGTCCATCCCTATGGAAATCATCCATTTTGGCGGCCGCTGGCTCAACGCCGCGAGAGGCTCCGGCGGGTTCGCGGGGCTATGGGCTCCGCCGGCGCTTTGGCAGCACTGTCGTCGTGCCGACGTGCAGTTCTTCGCCCAGCGCGATTGCGGCGCGGTGGGTTGGCCGCAACGCGAATGTGATCCGGATCGGAGAAGATGGTCCGATCTGAATGGCTTCGGCGGATCGACGCGCGACGTCAGCGCTTCAGCACGCCCGCCTTCGCCGCGGCGTCCAACCAACCGCCATATTCGGTAGACATCAAGTCGAAAAACTCGACATCGCTCGGCCCGTCGGGATCCTCGACCGCGAAGAAATCGGCATTGTCGACCACGCGGCCGGGCATGTCGTCGAGATAGGCGAGGAAGTCGAAGCCGCGCGGCAGCTTGCGGCTGCCCGATTTGACGCCGGCCGGCATCGGCCCGATCGCCATGAATTTCCAGAAGATCGCCTCCGACGAGGCGCTCTTGATCTGCTCCTCGGCGAGCTTGCGGTTCTCGGTGCCGCCGTCGGTCACGAAGATCACGTAGACCGGGGTCCGGCCGAAATCGCTTTCCCGTGCCGCGGTCTCGCGCAGCATCTGCATCGCCTTGCCATAGTCGGTCGTGCCCCAGACATCCTTGCGCTGCTGGATGTCCTGCGCGAACGTCCTGTAATTACCGGCGTTGACGTTGCCGAACATCGTCGCGCGATGATCAAACAGGATCACGCCGATCTCGCCATCGTCATCGAGATTGAGTCCGTAGGCGAGCGCGCGCTGCGCCAGCCGATCGACCGCGCCCGACTTGAACAGCCCGCGCATCGAGCCTGAGACGTCGAGGATCAGCCACACTCTGGCCGGCCGATCCGCGCCCTTCTGCTTGGCGAGGCTGAGGCCCGCGGCCTTCGCGAGGCTGACGAGCTTCTTGTCCTGCTTTTCGAGAGTGACGAGGCGCTGTTCGACCTTGGCCTTGTGCAGATCGACCTTGGGCGGTGCGGGGGATGCAATCGGGGGCGCAGGGACCGCGGCGGGCTCGTCCGCCACGTCGATGCCGAACGATCGCGCGAGCGGCGCGAGCCCGCCGGCAAAGCCCTGCCCCACGGCGCGCAGCTTCCACTGGCCCTGCCGCAGATAGAGATCCGCGACGATGATCGCTGCCTCCGCGGTGCCCGCCACCTCGTGACGGAAAGAGGGGCCGCCGCCGACCGCGAGCGTGATCGCGCGCAGGCTGCCCGCCGAGCCGCCATCCACCACCACGCAGATCGCGATCCGCTCGATGGCGGGCGGCAGGCGTGCAAGGTCGACAGCGAAGCGTCCGCTCGCGGGATCGAGGCGGACGGCACCCTCGGGGCTCGCCGGCTGGTTGTAGAAGATCATGTCGGTATCGCCGCGGACCTTACCCGAAGCGTCGAGCAGATAGGCCGAAATGTCGACATCCAGCCCGGACGGACGCGCATCGAACGTCACGGCGATATCGAGCATGCCCGACGGTAGCGGCGCGTTGGCGCCCTGCGAAAGCTGCATCTGCCTCTCCCCTCGCTTTGATCGTGCGTTCCTTAGGGTGGTTCGCCCGGTGCCGACAACCCGGATCGGCGTCACGGTCGGGCGACACCAGCGGACTCGGCACGCTGTCGAAGACGGAGTCGTGAGCCGAGCAGCGGACGACGAGCGGAGAATGTTGCCCGCATTCCGTTCACCCCGGCCTTGCGCCGGGGTCGCGCGTCTTCCGGAGCGTTTTGCTGCGCGCCGTTCAAGACGAAAGCGGCCGCCGATCTTTCGATCGGCGGCCGTTTCGAGCCTCTGTTGGAGGCGTTATGTGAATGGGTTCTGGATGCACCGTTGTGTGATTGCGCTGGCTTCAAAGCCTGGCGGCGCCCTACTCTTCCATCGCTTAAGCGATAGTACCATCGGCGCAGTCTGGTTTCACGTCCGAGTTCGGGATGGGATCGGGTGGGTCACAGACGCTATGGCCACCAAGCTGTGGAGCCAGCGCAATGTTTTGCGGTGTTCGGGTGATCGATGTTTTGAAGGCTGGGAGTCATAACCGGACAGCCCAGGGCTGTCGTTGATGGTGAGACTCTCAAGCGCGAATAGAGCAATTAGGACCGGTTAGCTCCATGCGTTACCGCACTTCCACATCCGGCCTATCAACGTGGTGGTCTTCCACGGCTCTGTGAAATCTTATCTCGAGGGAGGCTTCCCGCTTAGATGCTTTCAGCGGTTATCCCGTCCATACATAGCTACCCTGCTGCACCGTTGGCACGATGACAGGTCCACCAGAGGTATGTTCAACCCGGTCCTCTCGTACTAGGGTCAACTCCTCTCAAATTTCGACGCCCACGGCAGATAGGGACCAAACTGTCTCGCGACGTTCTGAACCCAGCTCACGTACCACTTTAATTGGCGAACAGCCAAACCCTTGGGACCTGCTCCAGCCCCAGGATGTGATGAGCCGACATCGAGGTGCCAAACAACCCCGTCGATATGAGCTCTTGGGGGTTATCAGCCTGTTATCCCCGGCGTACCTTTTATCCGTTGAGCGATGGCCCTTCCACGAGGGACCACCGGATCACTATGACCGACTTTCGTCTCTGCTCGACTTGTCAGTCTCGCAGTCAGGCTGGCTTATGCCATTGCACTCTAACAGACGGTTTCCAACCGTCCTGAGCCAACCTTCGCGCGCCTCCGTTACTCTTTGGGAGGCGACCGCCCCAGTCAAACTACCCGCCACAGAGGGTCCCTGCACCGGATGACGGTGCGAGGTTAGACATCAGAAAACAACAGGGTGGTATTTCACCTATGGCTCCACACCGGCTGGCGCCGATGCTTCAAAGCCTCCCACCTATGCTACACAGTTCTTTCCTAATGCCACTCTGAAGCTGCAGTAAAGGTGCACGGGGTCTTTCCGTCTAACCGCGGGTACTCCGCATCTTCACGGAGAATTCAATTTCGCTGAGCATGTGCTGGAGACAGTGGGGAAGTCGTTACGCCATTCGTGCAGGTCGGAACTTACCCGACAAGGAATTTCGCTACCTTAGGACCGTTATAGTTACGGCCGCCGTTTACCTGGGCTTCATTTCGGAGCTTGCACCCCTCCACTTAACCTTCAGGCACCGGGCAGGCGTCAGACCCTATACGTCGTCTTGAAGCCGACTTAGCAGAGCCCTGTGTTTTTGCTAAACAGTCGCTACCCCCTGGCCTGTGCCCCCTCATACTGCTTGCGCAATGTGAGGGCCTCCTTCTTCCGAAGGTACGGAGGCAATTTGCCGAGTTCCTTCAGCACACTTCTCTCAAGCGCCTTGGTATACTCTACCAGCCCACCTGTGTCGGTTTCGGGTACGGTCTATACGGTGGGGCTATTTCCTGGAACCTCTTCGAGGCCATCCCAATCCGTTAAGGGATGACAACACACGAGATCCGTCACACACCACCAGGTTCAGGAATATTAACCTGATTCCCATCGACTACCCCCTTCGGGCTCGTCTTAGGGGCCGACTCACCCTGCGCGGATTAGCCTTGCGCAGGAACCCTTGGGCTTTCGGCGAGAGGGCATCTCACCCTCTTTATCGCTACTCATGTCTGCATTCGCACTTCCGATACCTCCACGGTCCATT
The DNA here is from genome assembly GCF_000512205.2 of Sphingomonas sanxanigenens DSM 19645 = NX02. Lineage (NCBI taxonomy): Bacteria > Pseudomonadati > Pseudomonadota > Alphaproteobacteria > Sphingomonadales > Sphingomonadaceae > Sphingomonas > Sphingomonas sanxanigenens. The sequence goes on along the minus strand of NZ_CP006644.1, from coordinate 5,478,469 downwards.
ACCAGACCGCTTCACCGGCTTACGGAACGCTCCGCTACCGCGTGGACAAATCCACACCCTAAGCTTCGGTGCACGTCTTGAGCCCCGTTACATCTTCGCCGCAGGATCTCTTGTTTAGACCAGTGAGCTGTTACGCTTTCTTTAAAGGATGGCTGCTTCTAAGCCAACCTCCTGGTTGTTTTGGAAATCCCACATGCTTTCCCACTTAGACGTGACTTGGGGACCTTAGCTGTAGGTCAGGGCTGTTTCCCTTTTGACGACGGACCTTAGCACCCGCCGTCTGTCTCCCGGATAGTACTCAATGGTATTCGGAGTTTGGTTAGGTTTGGTAGATCTCGCGACCCCCTAGCCCATCCAGTGCTCTACCCCCATTGGTATTCGTCCGAGGCACTACCTCAATAGTTTTCGCGGAGAACCAGCTATTTCCCGGCTTGATTGGCCTTTCACCCCTAAACACAACTCATCCGGTAACTTTTCAACGTTAATCGGTTCGGACCTCCAGTGGGTGTTACCCCACCTTCATCCTGGTCATGCCTAGATCGCCGGGTTTCGGGTCTAATCCGTCAAACTCTGTCGCCCTATTCAGACTCGCTTTCGCTGCGCCTACACCTAACGGCTTAAGCTTGCTTGACAGATTAAGTCACAGACCCATTATGCAAGAGGTACGCAGTCAGGCCTCAAGGACCCTCCTACTGCTTGTAGGCATTCGGTTTCAGGTACTGTTTCACTCCCCTCATCGGGGTGCTTTTCACCTTTCCCTCACGGTACTGGTTCACTATCGGTCATGCACGAGTATTTAGGCTTGGAGGGTGGTCCCCCCATGTTCAGACAGGATTACACGTGTCCCGCCCTACTCAAGTCCTGAATGTTCGCTTTCGCATACGGGGCTGTCACCCGCTATGGCCGGCCTTTCCAAACCGTTCTGCTAACTCACATCCAGGCACTGGCCTGGTCCGCGTTCGCTCGCCA